>JBEKTF010000005.1:0-67717 GCA_049516355.1 Bryobacteraceae bacterium
GCTGGCCGGCCTGGCGACGCCGCTGGTGGTTTCGGTGCATACGGTCGTCAGCTTCGACTTCGCGGTTTCGATGCTGCCGGGCTGGCATACCACGATCTTCCCGCCCTACTTCGTGGCAGGAGCCATTTACTCCGGCTTCGCGATGGTGCTGACGCTGATGATCCCGGTGCGAAAGTTCTATGGCCTCGAAGACATCATCACGATGCGCCATCTGAACAACATGGCGAAAGTGACGCTCGCGACCGGTCTGATTGTCGGCTACGGCTACATGATGGAGGCGTTCTTCGGTTACTACAGCGCGGATATTTACGAGAAGTTCATGATCTGGAACCGCATGACGGGTCCGTACGCGCCCTTCTATTACGTCCTGATTCTGTGCAACGTCATCACGCCGCAATTCCTGTGGTTCAAGCGCATCCGGACGAGCCCATTCGTTCTTTGGTGCCTTTCGATTGTGGTTAATATCGGTATGTGGCTGGAGCGGTTCGTGATTGTCATCACGAGCCTGCACCGCGACTTCCTGCCATCGAGCTGGGGAATGTACTGGCCGACCGTCTGGGACTGGGCTGTGTTTGTCGGAACAATCGGCCTGTTCCTCACTCTGATATTCCTGTTCATCCGGGTATTGCCGATGATTACGATCTTCGAACTGCGCATGCTTTTGCCGGGGGCGCGGGTTAAGGAGCCGGTGGCGCAATGAGCGTCCATTCGATCGACGATTTGAGCCCTCTGTACGGTCTGATGGCGGAGTTCGAGACCGCCGGCGAACTGGTTGCCGCCGCGCGCCGCACGCGCGAAGCGGGATTCAGAAAGTTCGACGCGTATACGCCCTTTCCGATCCACGAACTGGACGATGCGATGGATCTGCACGACAATCGCGTTTCTCTGTTTACCCTGATCGGCGGCCTGATCGGATGCGCGGGCGGCTTTGGTTTGGCCAGCTGGGTGGAAGCGGTGGCGCTTCCATTGAATATCGGTGGACGCCCGCTGATCAGCGCCCCGATGTTTATCCCGATCACGTTCGAGTGCACGGTCCTGATCGGCGGATTGACGGCCGCGATCAGCATGATTCTGCTGAATGGTCTGCCTTCCCCGTATCATCCGGTGTTTAATGTGGAGCGGTTCGCCAACGCCTCGCGAAGTAAGTTTTTCCTGTGCATCGAGTCGGACGATCCGAAGTTCGATCGGGACCAAACGGCTGGATTTCTGGAGAGTCTGGGGCCGGAAGAAATAGCGGAAGTGGCCCGATGATGAAAATTGCAGGCGGAAACGCCTACGCCACCTTACTGCTCGTGGGATTGAGTCTCGTTGCAGCGGGATGTTCGCGGCTGGATATGCAGGATCAGCCGAAATACAGACCACAGCGTCCGAGTGACTTCTTCGCCGATGGCCGCAGCGAACGGCAACCGGTGGAAGGCACGATCGCGCGTGGTGCGCTGGACGAGGATACCGCTTTCTATGAGGGGAAAGATGCGGCGGGCAAGGACATCGAAGCGTTCCCGATTGCGGTTGACAAAAATGTTATTTTGCGCGGCCAGCAGCGATACGACATCTATTGCGCGCCGTGCCATGGGCGGATCGGAAACGGCCTCGGGATGATTGTGCGGCGCGGCTTCAAACAACCGCCTTCCTATCACATCGACCGGCTGCGGGACGCTCCGGTGGGCCATTTTTACGACGTGATATCGAATGGATACGGCGCCATGTTGAACTACGCGGCGCAGGTGCAGCCGCGCGACCGTTGGGCGATTGTGGCCTACATACGAGCTTTGCAATACAGCCAGAACGCGAACGTCAACGATCTGTCCGCGGATGCCCGCGCCAGAGTGCCGGCGGTGGGCCAGGCTCCGATACCCGCGCAAGCCAATGAGCCGACGGTACCGGCCGACTCCGATTTTCAGGACTTCCCGACGAAGCCCGCAACGCCTTCCGGTGTGCCGGGTGCGCACGGGGCCGGCGCAGTGCATGGGACCGGGCCGGGGAGTCAACCCGAAAGATAATGACGACGACGGAACAAAGTTACGCAACTTCCCCGCAGCTGGCGGAAACGCTTAAGAAATACCAGCAAATCGCGACGTTCGTCGGACTCGTTTTTCTTTTGTTGACGATCAGCGGATATTTCTTTGCCGGTCCGCAGCAGTTTCTCCGCTCCTATCTAGTCGGTTTTTACTTTTGGTTCGGCGTGGGGTTGGGATCCCTTGTGCTGCTGATGATTCATTTCGTTTCGGGAGGCGCCTGGGGAATGATGATCCGGCGGCCGCTCGAAGCGGGAACGCGCACACTCTACGTGATGTGGCTGCTGTTCCTTCCGCTGCTGATTCTGGCGCCGAAGCTGTATTTCTGGGCGGATCCCGCCCACGCGGCAGACAAGATTGTCCAGGCCAAGCATCTCTATCTGAACGTTCCGTTCCTTTGGATCCGGTGGCTGATCTACGGTGCGATCTGGCTGGGGCTGACGACGCTCCTCAACAGATGGTCCCGGCTCGAGGACGAAACGAAGTCCGTGAAGTATTCGAGCCTGCTGGAGAAGTTGAGCGGCCCGGGTATCGTCGCCTACTTCTTTACGATTACGTTCGCCTCGGTCGATTATCTGATGTCGCTCGATGTGACCTGGGCCTCGACAATTTACGGATTTCTGGTCGCGGCGGGACAAGGGTTGTCCGCGATATCGGTGATGGTCGCCACGCTCGTGCTTCTCGGGAAGTACACGCCGATGAACCATCTGATCACGAAGAGGCATCTGCACGATCTCGGCAAACTGATGCTGGCGATAGTGATGCTCTGGGCGTACTTGTCGTTTTCGCAGTATCTGATTATCTATTCGGGCAATCTTCCGCAGGAGATCAACTGGTATGTCCGGCGTCTGAACGGCGGCTGGCAATGGGTCGGGCTGACGCTTCTGCTGCTCCACTTCGCGCTGCCCTTCGCGCTGCTGCTGTCGCAATCGTTGAAGAAGAATCCGAAAACGATTTCGGCGATCGCGATCTTCATCATTTGTATCCGGATCGTAGATGTTTTCTGGCTGGTGGAGCCGAACTTCCAGGATGTGAACCACCCGGTCTTCACGGTTTCATGGCTCGATTTCACGGCGCCAATTGGATTCGGCGGACTGTGGCTGGCTTTATTTTTCCGAACGTTGCCTACGCGGCCGTTACTGCCGCTGGGGGCTCCCGACCTTCAAAAGGCATTGAGTCATGGCAGAGAACATTAAAAAACCGGACGATCACGGGCGCGAGCACGAGGGGAACCCGGGAGTTTCGCATGAGCGGAGAGACGTCAACGTCTTTCAGGTTTCGGCGTTCGGTATCGGACTTCTGTTGAGTTGCATCGTGGTGGTCTTCGCGATGTGGGCGATGTTCGATTTCTTTTATTCCCGCGAAGATGCGAAGAACGCCGAGAATCCGGCGGCCCTGATGATGAAAGACCAGAACAAGCTGCCGCCGGAGCCGCGGTTGCAAGCCCAACCGAAGATCGAACTGAAGGATTTGCGCGCGGACGAACAGGCGATTCTGAGCAGCTACGGCTGGGTAAATCCGGACAAGGGTATTGTGCGCATTCCGATCGATCAGGCGATCGATATCGTGGCGCAAAAGGGGTTGCCTTCGAAGCCGAGCCCAACCGGGCTGGATAACGAAGGGTACCGGATGATTCCGGAGGATTCCAGCAGCGGCAGGACTTTGGAAAAGATTTCGCAATGAAAAACAGGCAGTACAGTTCGGGCGGAAGATGGGGAAGGTGGGAAAGATGCGCGGCGATTTTTGTAGCGCTCGCATTGGCTGCGGGAGCGAATGCGCAGAATGCGCAAAAAGAGAACTTTGAAGACGGCCCGACTTTGAACGGACCGCAAAGTACGCCGGCCCAGGACCTTCTCAACGTGAAGGGCGTGGACAGGCCGAGCCCCTTGAAGGACGTGACCATCGAGCAGAGGTTGAACTCGCAATTGCCCCTCGATGCGACGTTCCGGGACGAGAACGGCCAGACGGTTCAGCTGGGCAGGTATTTTGGCAAACGGCCCGTGGTGCTGGCGCTCGTCTATTACGAGTGCCCCATGTTGTGTACGCAGATCCTGAACGGGATGGTGCGGGCCGCGAAAGTGATGACGTTCACGCCAGGCAAGGATTACGACGTGGTGGCGATCAGCTTCGACGCGCGCGAAACTCCGAAGCAGGCGATGCTGAAGAAGCAGATTTATATGAAGGATTACGGCCATCCGGAAACGGCCAATGGCTGGCATTTCCTGACCGGCAATCTGGATTCCATCAAGCGTGTGACGGACGCGGTGGGGTTCCGCTATAAGTGGGACGTTTACACTGCGACGTTTGCGCACGCCAGTGCGATCTATGTGCTGACGCCGGAGGGAAAGCTTTCCAAGTATTTTTACGGAATTGAATATTCGCCGAAGGACATGCGGTTCGGGCTGGTGGAAGCATCACAGAACAAGATCGGAAACGCGGTGGATCAGATTCTGTTGTTCTGTTATCACTTCGATCCGACGACGGCCAAATATACTGTGTTCGCTCTGGACCTCCTGCGCGTGGCCGGGGCGGCGACCGTGCTGATGCTGGGGGGATTTGTTTTCATTATGCTGCGCCGAGACAGCAAGCAGAAAGGGATTCGAGCCGCTTAACCAAATATGGGAGAAAAGAGTTTCCAGCTTTTTCCGGAAGCGGCGTCGTCCATCGCCGGTCACGTGGATGCGCTTTATGCGTACCTCGTACTGGTCAGCGCGTTTTTTTCGCTGCTGATTGCTTTTTGCGTGGTTTTCTTCGCCATCAAATACCGGCGAAAGAACGATGCAATTCCAGCGCCCATGGATGAGCACAGTATCGGTGGCATGATCCTCGAAATCGTCTGGTCGGTCATTCCGTTGGGCCTCTCACTGGTCATGTTTGCGTGGGGCGCGAGTATCTTCTTCACGGAGTCGCGGCCGCCCGCCGATTCGATGGAGATTTTCGTGACCGGCAAACAATGGATGTGGAAAATCCAGCACAACGAAGGCGCGCGGGAGATCAACGAATTACATGTCCCGGTCAATCGGGATATCCGGCTGACGCTGACATCCGAAGACGTGATCCACGATTTTTATGTTCCGGCTTTCCGCACCAAGACCGATGTGTTGCCGGGAAGATATACCACGGAATGGTTCCGGCCGACCAAAGTGGGCGCGTATCACATCTTCTGCGCCGAGTACTGCGGGACGAAGCATTCGGGAATGATCGGCACGGTCTACGTGATGAATGAGGCGGACTATAACGCATGGCTGGGAGCGGGCAGCGGCGAAGGTTCCATGGCGGAGCAGGGCCAGGCGCTGTTCAACCAGCTGGGATGTGGGACCTGCCATGCCAGTGAAATCAATAAACAAACGGGGCGCTGCCCGAACCTGAATGGTCTGTTCGGGACGACGGTGGAGCTCAAGGATGGCTCGACAGTCCGGGCGGATGAATCGTATATACGTGAATCGGTGTTGTATCCCCAAGCTAAAATTGTGGCGGGGTTTGATGACATCATGCCTACCTTCAAGGGTCTTGTCACGGAGGACGGGCTGTTGAAAATTGTGGAATACGTGAGGTCGCTCGGGCCGAAAAACGGTATGCCCAGTGCGGCGACACCGGCTCCGACTCAGACCACGGGCGAGCCGCAAGCACCGGCGGGCGGACCTGGCAGAGCGAACAGGCAACCGGTGGCCGGACCGGCGAATCCGGGCGCGGCAGGAAATCGGTAAGTTGCAAGGAATATTTGTATGATTACGGCCTCTCCTCCAGTACAAACCAAAAAGAACTACATCAACGCAACACAGGGGTTGAAGAGTTGGCTTCTGACTCACGACCACAAACGAATCGCTATCCTTTACCTGCTGGGCGTAACCTTTTTCTTCATGCTCGGCGGGATTTTTGCGGTCCTCATCCGGTTGGAACTGGCAACACCGGCCGGGGATCTGGTGGAATCGAATACCTACAACAAGTTCTTCACGATGCACGGGATCATCATGGTGTTCCTGTTCCTCATCCCGTCGATTCCAGCGATCCTGGGTAACTTTTTGATACCGCTCATGATTGGCGCCAAAGATGTCGCGTTCCCGCGGATCAACCTCCTGAGCTGGTACATCTACATGATCGGGGGGATGTTCGTCCTCGCCGTCCTCCTCATGGGTGGAGTCGATACGGGCTGGACATTCTACACGCCCTTCAGCACCTCCTACTCGAACGGTTACGTCATTGCGTCGGGACTGGGGATTTTCATCGCGGGCTTCTCCTCGATCCTCACGGGATTGAACTTTATTGTGACGATTCACCGGATGCGGGCGCCCGGTTTGACCTGGTTCCGGCTACCGTTGTTTATCTGGGCGCATTATGCGACGAGCATGATTCAGGTTCTGGGTACCCCGGTGGTTGCTGTGACCCTCTTCCTGCTGGTGCTGGAGCGCGGCCTGCATATCGGGTTTTTCGATCCCGCATATGGCGGGGATCCGGTGTTGTTTCAGCACATGTTCTGGTTCTATTCGCACCCGGCGGTGTACATCATGATTCTGCCGTCGATGGGCGTTGTGACTGAAATCATCTCGACATTCAGTTCCAAGAAGCCTTTCGGCTATACGTTTATCGCGTTTTCGAGCGTGGCGATCGCGGTGTTTGGATTTATCGTGTGGGGCCATCACCTGTTCGTGAGCGGCCAGTCTGCTTACGCCGGGATGGTGTTCTCGATTCTGAGCTATGTCGTAGCCATTCCCTCGGCGATCAAAGTCTTTAACTGGACCGCGACTATGTATAAAGGCTCAGTCCGGCTCACGACGCCCATGCTGTACGCGCTGGGTTTTATCGGGCTCTTTACGATCGGCGGTTTGACGGGCCTGTTTCTGGCGTGTCTCGGGATGGACGTGCATTTGACTGACACTTACTTCGTTATTGCGCACTTCCACTACGTGATGGTTGGCGGCGCGATTATGGGTTTCCTCGGCGGCATACATTTCTGGTGGCCCAAGATTTTCGGCAAGATGTACAACGAAGGCTGGTCGAAGGTTTCGGCGATCATTATCTTCATTGGATTCAATCTGACATTCTTTCCGCAGTTCCTGCTGGGCTATATGGGAATGCCGCGGCGCTATCACGTTTATCCCCCTGAATTTCAGGTTCTGAACGTGCTTTCCTCGGCGGGCGCGTCGATTCTCGGTCTGGGCTATCTGATTCCGTTCTGCTATCTGCTGTGGTCGCTCAAGTACGGTCCGGATGCGCCTCCGAATCCGTGGGGCGCGACCGGTTTGGAGTGGCAGACGGCGTCGCCCCCTCCTACCGAGAATTTCGAAGTCACGCCCGTGGTGACGCAGGAAGCATACACTTATACAACTGAGGAGGTTGTGCACGTTGGATAGTCACTCAGCGGTTGTCCCCTCCGAGGCCGGTGCGCCGCACGGCCACGCTGTCGAACATCATTTTGAGGACGCGGATCAGCAGAAAGATGCCGCGACGGTCGGGATGTGGGTCTTCCTTGTCACCGAAGTGATGTTTTTCGGTGGATTGTTTCTGGCGTATTTCGCATACAGGCAGGCATATCCGGCGGCGTTTGCTTCCGCCAGCAACAAGACGAATCTTCTGATTGGCGCAGTGAATACAACCGTGCTGATCTGCAGCAGCCTGACGATGGCGCTGGCGGTGCACTGCGCGGCGATCGGAAAGAAGAGCCTGATCGTGTTATTCCTGGTTCTGACTTTGCTCCTGGGCGGTACGTTTCTCGGCGTGAAGGCGTATGAGTACCACGACAAGTACGTCCATCACGAGATTCCGGGCTACCATTTCGACTGCGAAGGTTGCACGGACCCGGGGCACACGCCTTTGTTTTTCGCTTTGTATTTCGGAATGACGGGACTACACGCCACGCATATGATCGTGGGTGCGGGCATTATCCTGTTCCTGATCTCGCAGGCCAGGAAGGGCAGGTATACGCCGGAGTGGCATACCCCTGTCGAGTTGTTCGGGCTTTACTGGCACTTCGTCGATATCGTCTGGATCTTCCTCTTCCCGTTGTTGTATTTGATCGACCGATCAGCGGTTCCCAAATAAGGTTTAAAGCACATGGCAGCTCACACTGAACACCATATCGTCCCGAAGCGGGTTTACTTCGCCGTATTCTTCGCGCTGATCGTTATGACATGGGTGACGACCTATGTTTCGACGATCGACCTCGGCAGATGGAACATTTTCGTGGCGTTGGCGATCGCAATTTTCAAGGCATCGCTGGTTGTGCTGTTCTTCATGCATGTGTGGTACAGCACGCGCCTGACGAAGATGATCGTGATGAGCAGTATTTTCTGGCTGCTTCTGCTTCTGTTTCTTACAATGGCAGACTTCGGGACGCGCGCGTGGATGGGCGTTCCCGGCCGGTAGCGCGCGGTGACCTGGTTTAGAACCGGTTCAGAACTGGTTTAGAAAAGAACCCCGGCGAGTTTTTCCTTGATCTGGTCGGCGGTGAACGGCTTTCGCACATAGCCTGTAGCGCCCAGCTGGACCGCCTCCATCACTCTTCCCTGTCCCCCTTCCGTCGTGATCATGATCACCGGGACGTTCTTGAGATGGTCCATTTCTTTGATTTTGGCGAGCAGCTGCAAGCCATCCATCTGGGGCATATTAATATCCGACAGGATCAGGCCAAAGGTGCGGTCCTTGAGAATCTCGACCGCCTCCGTGCCATCCCCGGCTTCCTTTATCTCGCCCAGGTTCAGATCCGTCTGACGAAGAACCCGTTGCAGGATTTTCCGGATCGCCGCTGAATCATCGACGATAAGCACATCCAAGAGTGCGGTAGTGTTCACTGTTTTCTCCTGGAGAACTATCGGCGGAGGCGGCTCCTAAGTTTAGGAGGGCTTGAAAAAGGCGGTGACCTCAAGGCGCGCAGCGGTACTCCCGCACGCCGGAAAAAAGTCGAAGAAAATAAGCAAACCAGCCGATAAGACAATCAGGCGGAAATATATGGGCCAGATATCGGTCAACTCGGTTATACCCGTGGCGGAGCCGCCCCCCAGCACACCAGTGGCTCCCGCGGCGGATCGAACGGTCAACAGGGCGGTCTCGGTGGCTGTCGGGCAATTGAACGAAGCGGGTTATGCGGGAGCAGGCCGAGAGGTCACGTTTTCTCTTGACCCCGCTACGAAGCAACCAGTCATAAAAGTGATCGACACCGCTACCAGGGAAGTCATTCGCCAGATGCCCCCGGAGTATCTACTCCAACTGGCCGCCGAAAACACAAACGGAAGTCGAGATTCAGGATGAATCCCTATTACGAACAGAAGGTCCTCAACTCCGATCCGATCGAACTGGTCAGGCTCGTGTATCAGAGAGCGATATCGAGCGTTGGAGAAGCGAGGGAACACCTGCGACGCAAAAGAATCGCGGAACGGTCGGCGGCAATCATGCGGGCGTATGCGGCGATCCACCAGCTCATGGCGGCGCTTCAACCTGAGGTGGCGCCCGAACTCTGCATGCGGCTTCAAGGCCTCTATCTCTATATCCAGCGGCGACTTCTGGATGCAAACATGCAGCAAGCCGACCCACCCCTGGCCGAAGTGCTTAGCTTGCTGACGACGCTCGCGGAGGCGTGGTCCGGAGTCGCGGAGGAGTTGGGGTCAAAAGGCGCTCACGCTCACGAGGCAGAGAAGGATCGCTGGAGCCCGCCCGGTCAGAAGGAGATGGCAACATCGAGTAGCGCGGCCCATATTTGATTCAGATCCTGTTTGATTCAGATCCTGTTTGATTCAGATCCTGTTTGATTCAGATCGTGTCTGATTCAGATCGTGTCTGATTCAGATCGTGTCTGATTCAGAAATCGCCCGATTCAACGGGCGGGCTTGGCTCCGCATTTCGCCCGGCGTCTCGCACCGCGAGGCCGGACGCGATGACTTTTGACAGACCCAGGCCACCACCCGCAGCCATAGCTTTCGCAAGTTGTTCCTCGCCGAGACCGAATGTCGCGGTGCTGGCGTCGTCATCGCTGGTTCCGAGCCAGCCCGAATCTTCCTCGCGCAGGGAGCGAAGCATCTGGCCGATCAGGAGAGCCTCGAAATCCTTCGCGGCGCCGGTTTCCTTCTGCTTCTCTTTGGCCGACTGGTTCAGGTCCGCGACAACCAGCGGCAAGGCCCCGAGCGAAATTCCGATTCCCATCTAAATTACCTCAAGCTCCGCATCCAGGGCTCCCGCAGCCCGCAGATTCTGCAGAATCGCGATGATGTCGCGTGCGGTGGATCCGATCGCGGTAAGTGCGCGGACCAATTCTTCGACCGTGGCGCCTTCCTTCAATACGACATTTTTCGCGGCCTGGTCTCTGGCTGCAACGGTTTGCTCGGGCACCACTTCGGTCTTTCCCTGTGAGAGGCCAGCGGGTTGAGAAACCAGCAACGTGGTTTGTATTTCGACAGACAGGTTCCCATGCAGGATGGCTACGGGCGCAATCCGCACATCCTTGCCCACGACAATTGTCCCGGTACGTTCGTTCACAACAATCCTCGCGGGGACGTCGACCTCGACTTTCAGATCTTCCAGACCCGCGATGAAATCAGCCATCCGTGCGGTCCAGACGGCAGGAGTCTCAACGTCAACGAGGGCCGGATTTTCCGCCCGCGCTATCGGCTTATCCGTTCCGAACTCCTTGTTGATGGCCACGGCGATGCGCGAGGACGTGGTGAAGTCCTCGTTACGCAGTTGCAGGCGGATACGAGTGGTCGGCTCGATGGAAGGCGCCGCGCGCTCGACTGTGGCGCCGTTGGGCGAGCGGCCAACCGTCGGATGGTTCACGGTCTGGCTCACGCCGCCACGGCCGGCGACGAATCCTCCGGTCACGATTGGCCCCTGCGCGATCGCGTATACTTGCCCGTTTGTTCCGCGGAGGGAAGTCATCAGGAGCAGACCTCCCTGGAGATTCGAAGCGTCGCCGATGGCCGCCGCGGTGATGTCGATCTTTGTGCCAGGCTGGGCGAAGGGGGGAAGAGTTGCGGTTACCATGACTGCCGCGGTGTCGAGGACGAGGATAGCGGTCGGGGAGACCGCCACACCCATTTTCTGCAGCATGTTGGCGAGGCTTTGGGCGCTGAAGATGGTCTGTTGTTTATCGCCGGTCTTGTTCAACCCCACCACGATTCCATAGCCTACGAGCTGGTTATCGCGCACGCCTTCAATCGATACGAGGTCTTTCACGCGCGTCGCGCCCGGGAGCGCGAGGGGCAGACCGATGGCCAGACTCAGGAACGACAGGAGCGCGCGAAAGAAAGGCATGGCTAGAAGGGAAGAAGTCCGAGGATTAGCCGGTAGAGGAAATTCGGGCGGCGGATCGCATCGCCCACTACTCCCTTTCCGTTCAGGCGGATCTCCATATCGGCAATCTGGGTCGAGCAATATGTCGTCTGAGTTTTCGAATGTTACGCCCTGGAGCTCTGAATGCTGTCCAAAGTTCTGAGCCGCCGGGACGCAGGTACGGTGCAGCCGATCGTCTTTCCGGTTGTGACGCCCGGGGAAGCCGGATTCCGTTCGCGCACCGGCAGGTCTCTTGAGGAAATGCAGGATCAGGGAGGCGACGAGACTGTCGATCTCAGGGAGAAGTTGCGTCAACTCGAGGGGCGGGCGGCCGCGGAACGCCGCGATTCGCTCGAAGCGGGGCGCCGTCAGGGCGATCAGGAGGCGCGCGCGGAATTAGTGCCGGTTATGGAACGCCTGAACGCGTCCATCGCCGAGATCACCGCCATGCGGCCCGACTTGCGGCGCCGTGCCGAACGCGACGTCGTGCAACTGGCGCTCCTGATCGCAAAGCGGGTGCTTCACCGGCAACTCAGCGTGGATGAGGGCGCTCTCACCGCCATCGCGCGGGTTGCCTTCGAGCGTCTGACCCGTTCCGAGTCTTACACCGTTACCGTGCATCCGCGATTTGCCGCGTCGATCGCGTCGGCCCTTCCCGGCAACCAGATTTCGCGCGTACATATCGAGCCCGATCCGAACTGTGAGCCCGGGACCTTGATTATCCATTCCGCGGAGGGTGTTATCGATGCCTCCGTCGACGCTCAGCTCGCAGAAATCAGCCGCGGTCTGGCGGACCGGCTTGCCGGTGCGTAGACCCGCCCCGCACGCGACGCAACTTATGCATAATGTAGTCGAAATCGACCTGAGCCGTTACACCGCCGCACTGAACCGGATCGAACCTGTGCGCATGGAAGGCGAGGTGGTCGAACTGGTTGGCCTGATCGTGGAGTCGCGCGGGCCCGCCGCCGCGATGGGCGATTTCTGCGAGATCCGCACCCGCGCCGGCCGTGCCATTCGCGCTCAGGTAGTCGGCTTCCGGGAAGGGCGTGTGCTGTCAATGCCCCTCGAAGAGACCGACGGCCTCTGTCTTGGCGATCGCATCATCGCACGCGGGGGCGAAGGCGACGTGGACGTGTCTCCGAATCTGCTCGGCCGTGTGCTGGACGGTTTCGGGGCGCCGATCGACGGCGGCCCTCCCATTCTCGCGACTGAGACCCGGCTCCTCTTCGCACCGCCGCCGAGTCCGATGGAGCGCGCTCATATTGATGAGCCTCTTGCCACCGGGATCCGGGTCATCGACGGGCTATTGCCCTGTGGAAAAGGTCAACGCATCGGCATTTTTGGCGGCAGCGGCGTCGGAAAAAGCACCTTACTCGGATCGATGGCGCGATCCAGTTCCGCCGGAGTCAACGTTATCGCCCTGATTGGCGAGCGTAACCGTGAAGTCCGGTCTTTCATTGAGCACGATCTGGGCGCGGAGGGAATGCGGCGCTCGGTTGTTGTCGTCGCCACGTCGGATCGTCCCGCTCCTCTCCGTGTTCGCGCCTGCTTCGTGGCTCTTGCCATTGCCGAATACTTCCGTGACCGGGGCGAGGACGTTCTGCTGGTGATGGATTCCATTACGCGACTGGCGATGGCGCAACGGGAGATCGGGCTGGCCGCCGGCGAACCGCCCAGCCAGAAAGGATACACTCCCTCCGTTTTCAGCCTGCTTCCAAAAGTCTGCGAGCGGGCGGGGAACTTCGATCGTGGTTCCATTACGGCCTTCTTTACCGTTCTCGTCGAGGGCGACGATTTCAATGAGCCCATCTGCGATGCGGTCCGCGCGATCCTCGATGGGCATATTACGCTTGCCCGCGATCTCGGGGCCGCCGGACATTATCCGGCGATCGAGGTGCTCGATTCCGTGAGCCGTCTCCAGTCCCGGCTCGCTACTCCGGAACAGTCCGATTACGCCCGAAAGATCCGTGAAGCGCTGGCGCTGTACCGGCAGTCAGAAGATCTGATTAATCTCGGGGCGTACGTTTCCGGATCCAACCCCAAACTGGACGCGGTCATCCGTTCCCGCAACGAAGTCACGCGTTTTCTGCGCCAGGGTCCGGCGGATACTTCGGTGATGGATGAAACCATCCGGCAGATGGGTGTTCTGGCCCAGATGATCCCGTGAAGGCGTTCTCCTTTCGCCTCGACCAGGCGTTGCGGTGGCGCGAGACCCAGGTCCGTGCACGGAAATCTCACGTAGCCGCGGCAGCCGGTCATGTGGGCGCGATCCAAAGCCTGCTCGATTCAACGAGAGCGGAGGCCGCGAGCGGCGCAGAGCAGATTGTCCGGGAACCAACCGGAATCGCGCTGGCGTCGTACGCCGGTTTCATCGATAAATCCCGCTCCCGGATTCGCGGCCTCGAAACGAATCGGGCGGCCGCCCAGCGGGCCCTCGCGCTGGAAATGGATCGCCTTGCCGATGCGAACCGGAAACTGCGCCTCCTCGAGAACCTCAAGCGGACCAAGCAAAGCCTCTGGCATAAGGAGTTCGATAGTGAACTCGGGGCTTTCGCCGACGAAACTTTTCTATACAGGCGTCGCCCATAGAAGATGGATTCTATTGACGCGGGTAACGCCGGCGGTCTCAGCCGCCGGTGCAGTACCATTCGGGCGTACGGACGGGACCGGCGGCGCTACCCGCGTCTTTGCGTACGAGTACGCTCACCCCCACTTCCAGGTCGCGCACCATAGATAGATTTCCACGGATAGGTTCCCAAAGATACAATCAAAAACGGACGGGCGCGTAGCTCAGGTGGATAGAGCATCAGCCTTCTAAGCTGAGGGTCGCTGGTTCGAGTCCAGCCGCGCCTACCAGCCGACTTTTGTCGGATTTAATATCATTAATAATTACAGTTTCTCCGGTTTAGACGAAAAAAACCTTGCATGGCATCGGCGGACCTGGTATAGTTCAGACTTGGTGCCTCGCCAGAGGGCCAAATGGTATTTATACCTTCCGGTAGCGGGCTGGCCTACGAAGTCAAACAACGCCCGCACCGATCAGGATGTACCGCCAGTGCGACCGCTTGAGGAAGACTGGTGCTTAACACTCCGCCCGACACGGAGAAGTTCACTGGGCAGTACAGGCAAATCCGTAGTTTGTAGTTGAGGCTCAGGTTGCAGAGAACTTCGACCGATTCACAACAATTTTCAAGGAGAAGGAGAAAAACATCAGAATGTTAGATTTTCGAAAAGCTCTATTGGCGCTTTCGGTCGCGGGTCTCGGACTCGTCGGCACGGCAAACGCTCAGGTAAGCTGCACAACAGCTCAGAATACGGGAGCCTCGCCTGCGATCGGTGTTCGCAACGAAGGTATCACCGAGCAGTTCAACGTATTTCAGTTAACTGCATGTGCCGGAACGCCCGACACGACTTCCATCACCGTGGCGTTAACACTCAGCGTTCCGGTTACGAACGTTCTTCTCACGGGCACGACGACAAACGAGGTGGATTCAGTCGCAGTCGCGACCGGATTCGCCATGAATCCCATTGTCGCGTGGGGTACCAGTGCCCCGGGGTCGAGCACGATCAGCTATACCATCAAGGGCCTTACCCCTGTGGCGTTGGGGATGAACGCGACCATTCAATTCTATAACCTCCGGGGTAATGTCTCGGGGTTGGCTGCTAATACCATCGCCACTGTCACTGCCGCGGCCGTAGGCACGGGTCTCGCTGTGCCGAATACCGCCGTACAATCGGCGATAGCCCAGACCTCTTTGGCGAAGCCCACCTTTAACGCGTTTGGTAACATCGGGCTTTGCGGCGTCCTTACTACCGATGTCAACGCCGTCGGCATTGTCGGTATCAAAGAGGCTTTTATCAACGCCCTCACATCCGATGCCGATGAGTTCGCCAAAGAAAGTGGCCCGTTGGGCCTCGGCGGGGCTGGCAACCCAGCTACTCCCATGGGTGACACCAACCCGATTACCGCACCCACAACGCTTGGCACTCGGCTCGCGCTGACGTTTAGCAACCTTGCTTCAGGCGTTACCTACTATCTCCCGGTACAAGTCCAACCGGGTGGGGGATCGTCGCTATCTCTGAACCTGGTTGCAACTGCTACGACTCCGTCCGCCACTGTACTTGCCGGAGGTAATATCGGGGGTGGAACCGACAAGGGCAATGTCGGCAACACGCAGACGGTCAGTGGGGTATACGGCTTCACCGCGACGGGCGGAACTTTTACCGCCTATTACGCGGTTGCGGCTGAAAGCCTGGTCGGGACCGACTCCACTTCCTTCGCTGCTGGATTCAACCAATACATGGTCGGTGCAACCACCAGCAACGGCCCTCTCGCTCTCGCAGGCCCATTTCCTACAATTGAACTCTTTGAGGTGACGTCCGCTACAGCGGTGCCGAACAGCGTAGCGCCGACTGTTTCCGTTGTGCTTGTCGGCAACAACACGCAATATGGTCAATTCCTGGCCCCTGCTTCCCCAACTGTTGTGACTGCGTCGGCGGCCGCCTTCACAATCAGCAACGTTCAGCCTGGAGCGAACTCCGTTGCGCTTACCGATGGGACCGGTTACCTGACTGCCTGCAACACCACGTTGCTCTTCCCGTATCTCGTGACCTTGCCGTCGATCGGCTACGACTCGGGTATCGCCATTGCGAACACCGGCTTAGGTACTTCTACTATACCGGGTAACACGTTCACATCCACCACAACTGGCAGTTGCAGCATCACGCTCTGGGGTTCCGGCTCCATTGACGGTGCGGCGATTACGCCGATCAACCTGGCGCCGGTTACGGTTACCGCCGGTCAGGTGAACGCTTTCACTCTCGGCACAGCGCTTCCGGCCGCTCAACCTACCTTCGCGGGTTATGGTCTTGCTATCTGCAACTTCATCGGCGCTCATGCTTTCGTTCAGATTTCGGATTATGCCGCTACGACAAGCGCCTTCTCCGAAACCTACCTCGCGCCGGTCCTCAGCGACATCTATGTTACGAATTACACTACGATCAACACTCCTTTCTAACAAAGGATCTCGTGTTGTTCTTTCGGGGGAAGCCTTCTGGCTTCCCCCGTTTTCATTTTGCAATGTCTCTTTTTAACCGGGAGTAGTATTTCATGCGTATCCCCTTTGCTGTATTGATCGCTTTCTCAAGTCTTTCATTGCACGCCGATCAGGCTCCGGCTGAAGTCGATGGGGCTCTGCGGGCGCGCGTCAATGAATTCTTCACCATGCAGCTCAATCACCAGTTTCGACAGGCGGAGGCCCTGGTTGCCGAGGATACGAAGGACTTCTATTACGAAGCGAAGAAGCCCAATTTCAAGTCTTTCCGCATCGACGGGATTGAATATTCTTCCGATCTCCAGACGGCGGTAGTCACTATCCGCGGTAAGAACGACGTGCTTTTCGCGGGCGCGGGGATTGTAGAAATGGACTTTGCCGAGCGCTCCAAATGGAAGATCGAAAATGGCAAGTGGTGCTGGTACTTCGACAAAGACAGCCTGTTGAATACGCCGTTTGGCCGGGTGAAGGCCGCTCCGTCGGACGGAGCGAAGCCTCCCTCTGACGGAGCGGGACCGGTGAGTCCACTCGGGCCGTTTCGGAGTCCTTCGGCTGCAGCGTTGCGGGGCGGGGCTGTGCAGGTTGATCGGGCCCAAATCCAACTGGATGCCGGGAATCCGCAGCCCGCTGTGATCAATCTGAAGAATAACCTTCCCGGCCCGGTCAACCTGACCGTAATCGATCCCCCCCAAGGTCTCAAAATATCGATTGCCAGGCCCGAACTCGCGGCTGGCGAAGCGACTCAGGTTACGATTATGCCCGACCCGAATGCGACCGACCGCCCCACAACCGTTTTACTCAGGGCGCAACCAGTAAATCAGATCATCTCCATCGCGATCGCCTGGGCACCGGGACCGGTGAGTCCCCTCGGGCCGTTTCGGAGCCCCTCGGCTGCAGAGTTGCGGGGCGGGGCTGTGCAGGTTGATCGGGCTCAAATCCAGCTGGATGACGGGAATCCGCAGCCCGCTGTGATCAATCTGAAGAATATCCTTCCCGGCCCCGTCTACCTGAGCGTAGTCGAGCTCCCGCCGGGCCTCAAAGTTTCAATTGCCAGGCCCGAACTCGCGATCGGCGAAGCGACTCAGGTTACGATTATGCCCGACCCCGTTGCGATCAACCGCCCCGCAACTCTGCGGCTCCTGGCGCAACCTGGCAATCAGATCATCTCCATCGCGATCGCCTGGCCACCGGGACCGGTGAGTCCCCTCGGGCCGTCCTCGGCTGCAGAGTTGCGGGCTGTGGAGGTTGATCGGGCTCAAATCCAGCTGGATGACGGGAATCCGCAGCCCGTTGTGATCAATCTGAAGAATATCCTTCGTGGCCCCGTCTACCTGAGCGTAGTCGAGACTCCGCGCGGCCTCAAAATATCAATTGCCAGGCCCAACCTCGCGATCGGCGAATCGACTCAGGTTACGGTTACGCCCGACCCCGTTGAGATCAACCGCCCCTCAACTCTGCGGCTCCTGGCGCAACCTGTCGGTCAGATCATCTCCATCGCGATCACCTGGGCACCATGAACCGGGAGAGGCGGCTTGAAGTCGCGTCTCCCGGTTCACCAGTCGGAGTAGTGCGTGCCGTCCAGCCCGATCCGGCTCGAGCCACTACGGATGTCAAATATTCCCGGCTCCGTCGAATTCACGGCCTGCGAGGCATCTTCCATAATGACCTTCCAGCTATCGTTGCTTTGCGTAATTGGGTCTCTGGGGACCTCGTGCAGATACCCGTTGGTCACCAGCTCCTGCAAAGTCTGCGGCGCCTTCTGCTTGTCGTAGGTGTATTCGTCGATCGCGCTCCGCATGGCGAACAGATTGTTATGCAGGACAGTTTCCTTTGCGCGAATGATCGCTTTCTGATAGAACGGAATCGCTACCGAGATCAGGATGACGATAATCGCCATCACGATCATCATCTCGATGAGCGTGAATCCATTGCGGAGTTTGCCGGTCCGCACGCTGCGGCACACGGTCCTACCACTCGGCATAGGGTGTTCCATCGGCGGCTTTATCGCTGGTCTTCGTGTAAACGTTGAAAACATTCTGGCCGCCCCAGGTAATGCTCTTCGGATCGTCCTGCATGCTGCGCAGGCCCCACTCCCGGGTGTTGGTCATGGGGTCCAGAGGAATGCGCCGCAAAAACTTCAGCTTCGTGTCGGCTGCCTGCCCCGAACCTTTCACGCCCTCCACCAGCGCATCCAGCGACTCCGGGTAACCGTAGCTGTCCTGTTTCTGGATGCCCAGCTTTCCGCTGTCCGCCATATCCTTATACTTGTCGATCGCCGTCCGGAGCTCGCGCTCGGCTTCGCGGAGCTGCCTCTCCTTCATGCGCCTGACATTCGTACGCGCTACCGGCACAGCCATGCTGGTCAACACGAGCAGGATCGTAAAGGCAACGATCAGCTCCACCAGCGTCATCCCGCGGCGTGCATTCCGCCGAATCATATCCAGTTCACCTTGCCCACCTTCACTTCACCCCGTCATTTGACATTAATGACGAGCGGCGGCGGCGCGTTTGTGCCGATTGGTTGACCTCCGGAAGGCGTCAGCGAGACGGAGGAGAGCGAGACAGTCGTATTACCGCGGCCCACCGCCTGAAACACAATTGTGAACAATCCCCCCGCGCCGGAAATACCGCCGCTCGCTCCCCGGCTGATGGCCATATCGGCCTGGCCGCTGTCGTTCAGAATGTTCTTCGAAGGCTCCGTCGCAGACCCCTGGGCGAGGCCCCGCAGCGGCAGATCGCCCGCGACGATGTTGTTGATACGGAGGATGCGCGGATCGTACCTCAGTTGCGCTGCTGCGGACAGCATGTTATTGATATTGTCCCCAGCCAGAGTTACCGTAATCGTCGAGTTAAGCTGCGTTTCCGCAGTCGGAGGCAGGAAGCTGATGCGGGCCGGGCCGATAGCCGCAGCTGGTCCCGGCGCCGCGATCGGTCCTGGGGGTGCCGTTGCAGGCGGGGCCGTCGCTGGTGGGGCGGGCGGGGCTGTCGCCGGTGGGAACGCCGCAAGTTGACCAGGAGCCGGTGCAGTAGCGGGAGGTCCCGCCACCGGGGGCGCAGGAACAGTGTTGGTGTTCTGCGCTTTCAGGTCCGGCGCCGTCCGGGGGGCATATCCGACCTTGATCTGTGTTGCATTACCCGCCGCTACCGGCTTCAGGTTCGATGCACTGATGTCGGGCCCGCGTACAATGTGCGGTATCAACGCAATAACGAGTTCGTTCCGGTTGTCCTGAATATTCTCCCCGCTGAAAAAGCGACCGAGCACGGGAACGTTGGCAAGGCCGGGGATGCCGGTCTTGCTCTTGGTATCGGTCCGCTGAATAATCCCGCCAATCAGGTTGATCTCACCTTCGCGCAGGCGGATATCCGCCGTTTCTTTGTTCTGACCGATCTCAGGCTCCGAAATGCCGCCCAGGTTCTGGTAATTGTCCACCTGTGAGATGTCCAGATCGATGTGCATCGATACTTCGTTGTTCTCGTGCACCCTCGGAAGCACTTCCATGTTCACGCCCACATCCAGATAGGTGAACTGTGTGTTAACCAGCGGACTGACTCCCACTCCCGCCACGCCAGGCTGGAAACTCCCGCTCGCGGTGGGAACCTTTTCGCCAATCTTCAGCGTGGCCTTTTGATTGTCCACGGCTCGAATCTGCGGGGCTTGCAGCACCTTGGTAAAAGCATCGTTCAAAACCGCTTCGAGCGCCGCTCCAGGCAGGTTGGTCAACGAGAAATCCGCGCTCGAGATGTGGCTCAAAGCATTCAGCGGAATATCCGTAGTGCCCGGCGTTCCCGCAGTTGGAGTCCCCGTGGTCGGGGTCGTCGTCGTCGATGTTGTCCCTGTAGTCGTTGTAGTCGGGGTGGACGAAGTCGCGTTCTGGATACCCGGAGTCGTAATTCCCGGGCGCGGCGCAAATATGGCGCTCGTGGTGATTCCGGTCGACGCAAACGCGGCCGTGATATTCCGCATATGCGTGCTGTTGACCTCCATCACCATCACGTCGATGATGACTTCCGGTCTTGCCTTGTCGAGATCCGAGATCAACTTTTCGACCAGCGCCATCGTGTCCGCTTCAGCCCGCACGATCAAGGCATTCTGCGATGTAAAACTGAAGACCTTTTGAACGTCCACCACGGTTCGCAGGACGGTCAGCATCTCCTGCATCTCCTGGGGAGCGGTTACATTCGACAGATAGAAAACCTTCACCACCTGTTCGGCATACTCGCGCCGCTTGGTTGGATTATCGACCGTGACAAAAATCGTGTTCGCCGAGAGCGGTTTCCAGAAGGATTTGCTGATGATCGAAAGCTGGTCGAGCGCCTGGTCGAGCGTGGTGCGCGAGAGATCGATCGATTGCGCCCGGATCGTCTGCTGCTGATCGTATTCGGGATCGAACAGAACGTTGATTCCGGCGAGTTTCGCAACAGTCTCGAACAGAACCCGC
Source organism: Bryobacteraceae bacterium (assembly GCA_049516355.1). GTDB lineage: Bacteria > Acidobacteriota > Terriglobia > Bryobacterales > Bryobacteraceae > BOG-234. The sequence continues at coordinate 20,767 of JBEKTF010000005.1, forward strand.
GGCCGCTGGTTCGTCATTTTCAAATCGATCAGATCGGTATTCAGCGGCCGGAGTTCCGGTATCGGAAGAAGAGAATCGGTCCGCTCCTGCGCACGTTTGTGGGCCAGTTCCGACGGCGTAAGGGTCTTTTCTTCTTCCTGCCGGGACGCCCCAGGACTGTCCGCAGCCTTCGAGTTCCGCTGGATCATCTCCCTGGTGCGCTTGATTTCCTGCATTGCAATATCGGAAGCCGGGTCCGTCCCGTAAGCCTTCTCGAACTCGGCAAGCGCTTCAGAAAGTTTCCCTTCGTTCCGGAGCTTCTGGCCGTTTTTCACGTGCATTTCCCCGGCTTCGAACCGCACGCGGCGCACTTCCAGCTGGTAACCTGGATCGGAGGGGTCCTGTTCCAGTGCCTGCCCGGCGAGCTGGAGCGCGTGGTCCAGATTCCCCTTCGCTTCCTCCTGACGGGCGTCGTTCAGAAGCTTATCGCCCTTTCGGTTAGCGGCCAGGAGCATCGCGGAGGGCATCGAAAGCAGACAGGCCAGGACACATGCAAGAAGCACGGCCATTAGCTGTTGCACCGTTAACCGGTTGAAACCGTTCATCTTGCTCGGAACCAGTCAATCGGACCTGCAAAGAAACAACGATGCAAGCCCCTTGCGGGGTGAACTATCATCTAACTGTCTGACGCGAATCGGAGCGAGCGCGTTGATAGTCAAATTCCAAAGGAAGTAGCGAGTCTTTAAGCAAGCCCCATGGCGGTAACAACTGAATCATCGAAGGTCTTGAGCGACAACCGCCAGGCCAGCCACAATTTCTTCCTCTTCGATCGGTACGAGGCGGGGATGGTCCTGACCGGGACCGAAGTAAAGGCGGCGAAATCTGGCAAAGTGCAGTTGCGGGATGCCTACGCCATGATCGATGGCAACGAGGCATGGCTGCACAACGCCCACATCGCCGAATACAGCCATGGTAACCGGTCCAACCACCCTCCGGTGCGAGTGCGAAAGCTCTTGTTGCACCGCCGTGAGATCGACAAGCTTTTGACCGCCACACGCGAAAAAGGACTCTCGCTGATCCCTACGCGCATGTATTTGAAAAACGGCAGGATAAAATGCGAGATAGCGTTGGCGAAGGGCAAGAAATTTCACGACAAACGGGAAGCCGAACGCGCAAAGAGCGATGAAGCCGAAGCGCGCGAGGCGATCCGCGCCAGCAAAGTCCGGTCGTCATACGAAGGAGCGTGAATGGAATTGAAGCTGGTTCGGTCGAAATCTTCCGAGATTGAGGCCGATGCTCTTGTTGTGCTGGTCCCGGAAGGGCCGCCGCCCCCGGAATTCGAGAAGCCTCTCGCCGCGCTATACAGTTCCGGCGAGATCACGGGGAAACTTCTCGAGTTCACGCTTCTGCACGGCCTCGAAGGTTACAAAGCCCGCCGCGTTTTGATCGCCGGAATGGGCAAACCCGAAAAGTTCGACGACGCCGCGCTGCGCAAAATCGCCGGGGCAGCCGTGCGATTCCTGAAGCCAAAAGGTATAACTTCGATCGCGTTCGCCATGGGCGAGAGTTCCGCTGTAATCGAGGGCGCGATACTCGGGGCGTGGGAGCCGGATTACCTGAAAACGGATCAAAGCGGCAAAGACAAGGCCATTTCTTTGATTACACTTGCTACCTCGGGTGAGTCCGCGCTCGATGATGCTGCCATCGAAAAAGCCCGTATTATCGGCGAAGCTGCCAATCTCTCCAGGGATATCGCGGTCGAGCCGCCGAACCTGCTGACTCCACTGACCCTCGCGGACCGCGCCCGCCAGATCGCGCAGGCGTGTGGTTTGTCTTTCGAGGTTCTCGATCAGGACCGCATGCGGCAACTCGGCATGGGCGCTCTGCTCGGAGTGGCGCAGGGAAGCGCCAACCCCCCGGCGCTCATTGTCATGCAATACAAGCCCGAAAACGCGGTTTCAGCCGACCATCTTGGCTTGGTTGGTAAGGGAGTCACGTTCGACACCGGTGGCATTTCCATAAAGCCCTCCGAAGGCATGGAGAAGATGAAGTACGACATGGCCGGCGGCGCCGCCGTCATTGGCGCGATGCAGGCTATCGCTCTTCTGAAACCGCCGATTGCCGTTACGGGCATTGTTCCGGCTGTCGAGAACATGCCAGGCAGCCGGGCCCAGCGGCCGGGCGATATCGTTACTTCCTTATCCGGTAAGACGATCGAAATCCTGAATACCGACGCTGAGGGACGTCTGATCCTCGCCGACGCCATTACGTACGCCAAACAGCTCGGGTGTACGCACCTCATCGACACCGCAACCCTCACCGGCGCGATCGTTGTGGCTCTCGGCCACGCCAGTTCCGGTGTATTTGCCAATAACGATGAGCTTCTGGAGCGGTGGATGACCGCCGCGAAGCAGGCAGGCGAGAAGATGTGGCACATGCCCCTCGACGACGAATACCGGGATCTGCTTAAGACCGTTTACGCCGACATACAGAACATTGGCGGACGCTGGGGCGGCGCTTGCTCGGCCGCGATGTTCCTCAAAGAGTTTGCCGGCGACACTCCCTGGGTTCATATTGACGTCGCCGGAACAGCCTGGCTTGACGATGCCAAGCCTTACCTCGCCAAGGGACCGACCGGAATTCCCCTGGGTTCCATGGTAAATCTGGCTCTGAACTGGAAGTAAGTTGCAGACCTCGGCTCTTGCTGCCACAATAGCTTTTCCATGCAACTGCGCGTGCTCGGAATCATCCTCGCCGGCGGTAAGGGAACCCGGCTTTATCCGTTAACCAAGGAGCGCGCGAAACCCGCTGTCCCTTTCGGCGGCAAATACCGGATCGTCGACTTCGTTCTGAGCAACTTTATCAACTCAGGTATTTATTCGATTTATGTCCTGACCCAGTTCCGCAGCCAGAGCCTGCTCCAGCACCTCAACGAGGGTTGGCAGACCGGAGGCATTTTAAAGAACCAGTTCATTATTCCTGTGCCCGCCCAGATGCGTTCTCCCGGAGAAACCTGGTATCAGGGAACAGCGGATGCCATCTACCAGAACATTAATCTTATTGAACAGGCCGAACCCCACATCGTGGCGATCTTCGGCGCCGATCATATCTATCGGATGAACATCGCCCACATGATTACGGCGCACCAGGACGCCAAAGCCGCTTGTACCGTCGCTGCCATTCCCGTGCACAGAAAGTACGCGCATGAGTTCGGTGTAATCGAAGCCGCTCGCGACCAGCGCATTCTCGGTTTCCACGAGAAGAATCCGGATTCTCCCGCTATTCCGGGCGATCCCGACCAGGTCTTCGCTTCCATGGGCAATTATTTGTTCGCCACGCGCACCCTGCTGAAAGCCCTCCATGAAGATGCCGCGGACGAAGCCAGTTCGCACGATTTCGGCCGGGACATTCTGCCCAAACTGGTCGCCGACCAACACGCGATCTACGCGTACGATTACCAGACAAACAAAATTCCCGGTGAGCCGCCCGAACAGCAGCCTTACTGGCGCGATGTCGGTACAATCGAGGCCTATTGGGAGGCTAATATGGACCTCCGTTCGGTCAAGCCAGCCCTGAATCTCTACAACCGCCAATGGCCTCTGCGTACCAGCAGTTATCCCGATCCTCCCGCCAAGTTCACGTTTGACGATGAAGACCGACGCGGCGAAGCGATCGATTCCATCGTCTCCGGCGGATGTATTCTCTCGGGAGGGCGCGTCAGGAACTCGGTTCTGGGCCGGGGTGTCAGGGTCCACGCGGGCGTATCGATTGAGGACAGCGTGATTCTCGACAACTGCGACATCGGGCGCCGCTCGAAGATCCGGCGCGCGATCCTCGATAAGAACGTGCGGTTACCACCAGATTCAACGATTGGCTACGATGTCGAACAGGACCAAAGGCTCTATCACGTCACGGAAACCGGCATTGTGGTGGTGGAAGGAAACCGCTCGCCTGTCGACATCTCGTCGTTATTCGTGTAACACATTCGTATAACCCAGGCGACCTTACTTGAATCGTTTTTTGAAAGCGAAATCGACTCCCACATATCCGTTTTCTTCGCGCGTCAGGATTGCCGCCCAGCGCCGGTTGAAATCCCACTCGACTCGAATCAACTGAGTGCTGGTGCTCGAAACATCGGAGATGTAGGTGAACAACAGATCCGGCGTGACCTGCTGTTCCATCGTTAAGCGTGCTTCGGGACTGCCGGTGATACCTACGAGCTGCGGATCGATTTTTATTCTGCTTACACCGAAGAAGCGCTGCAGATTGCCCGCGACCGGGTTCGCGATCGCCTGGCCAATCAGCGCCGACGCCCCCAATTGCTGCAGGTTCTGCGACTGGCCCGTATCTCTGACCGCCAGGGTGGGATCGGTTGGCGTCCGGCCGGTCGCCAGCAACGCGATAATATCAGCCCACTGCAAGGGCGGGTCCGAACGGTAGCTCACGTTCAGTTTGTTAATGGGTCCGGTGACCGTCAGTGTTACATCCACGCCTCGAGCCTTTGTCTGGAGGTCTACGTTGAGAATTGGATCGATTTTCGCGGGATTGAAAAACGAGACCGATCCCTGATTGATCGTATATTTGTTGCCGAAGAAGATCAGCTCGCCCTGCGTAATATTAATCCGCCCCAGCACGGCCGGGTTGATCGCCGTGCCACGTAGCCGAAGGTTCGCGTCCGCTTCGATACTTTGTGCCATGCTGGTCTCGAACGCGACATCCGGGGCCGTTTCTATCTCAACATCCAGGTTCATGTTTGCCAGGACGCCCGCGCTGGTTGCCGGCGTCTTCATCGGCTGGGCCGCGCTCTCGAGAATCGTCGACAGGTCCGATTTCGGAGTAATTGAAATTCGGTGGATGGTGACCGTGCCCGAGGCCTGGCTACGCTGAGACGTACCCGCCAGGGTTACATCCGAGTCTGAGACCGTACTGACACCCTGGGGATAGCGAACCCGTACATCGCGCGTTTTCGCCTCCAGACGGAACGCAATCCGGCCGCCTGTCAGTGCCGCGAACCCCGTCGCTTCGACCTTGCCGCCGCCCGATTCGGCATGGAACGATTGAATGTTCGCACGAGGCCCGTTGAAGACAACCACTCCATTCGCATTGGTCAGCCCGTTGGAGAAGTTGGCGTAATGGAAGTCGCCTTTTTGTAACTCCGCGCGCCCGGAAATATCCGGAGTCGTCCAGGCGCCCCGCACCGCGGCATCGATGAGCAACTCGCCGGACGACATCAAATCCGGGCTGAACGTCTCCGCGAGCGCGAGATTCATGTTGCCCCGCACGCGCAAACCGAGCGGCGATTGATCCTTCAAATTCACCGTGCCGGTGACATCGAGATCCGTGCTGGGAGCCTGAAAATGGGCGCTTTCGACCCGGATGACCGATTTCGAAAGCGTGGCCCGGATGGGGCTGGTATTTTTCAATGCAAGGTTTGGAATGTTCCGCGCATCGCCGCTGACCGACAACGGGTGCAATTCGAACTGCGGAATATCGATCGATGCCGTGATCAGGTCCGGCGTCCTGGCCGGGCCGCGCAGCGTGATCTCCCCCGCAGCCGAGCCGTCCAGATTTTCCAGAGACCCCTGAAGCATCATTGCCGCCGCGACTGCGCTCAGCCCGACATTGGCAAACGTCAGCTTTGCATCGACCGGATAATCTCCCGCGAGCCCCACTGTGCCTTCGCCGTGAATCGCGGCCTTCGCCGCATCGGAATCCAGCCGCGCAGTCATGGTGCCATTCTTTGTCTGAGCGGTGAAGTGCGCATTGCCGAAACTGCGTGGGCCCAGCCCGAGACCAGTGGCGTTCAAGTCGGCATTCAAATCGAGCAGGTCCACGTGCTTACGGTTGAATTCGATCGCCCCATCCGCCTTGAGTTGCGCGGAGCCCTCAATACCAGGTTCACGCCGGCGGATCAGTGCGATCTGGTTGAGCGCCATTGTATTGCTCGAAACGTTGAAAGTCAGTTTGCCGGCAAGGAAGGTCGCCGCCGAGTGGTCGAAGCGGGCGCTGACATTGAGTCTCTTCCGCCCGGCGTCAAGCACCGCAGTCACCAGTTGAGCGCCTCCGTTCAGGTATTGCGCGCGCCCTGTCACCGAATCGTAAGGCTCGCCATAGAGTTGCCCTTTCGAGAGCCTGAGATCCGCTGTCGCGTGCGGATCGCCAACCGTTCCGCTGACCTGAAATGTCGTATTTAATGTGCCGGTGATGGGCAGGTTTTTCTGGCCCGCGAGCGTCAGCAGCGTTGGGATGTCTGCGTTCACGATCTGGACATTCGCGGTCACGGCCGATGTTTCCACCGGTTTCCAGTTGCTGAGAGCGATCGATCCGCTTACGCGCGCTCGAAGATTATCCCAGACGAGCGCCGCGTTAGTGACCGTAGCTCCGGTCTTCATGGCGGTGAAGTCGCCCGCCAGCGAATCGATCTGTTGTCCCTGGTAAATTGCATTCCGGATGTCGGCACGCCCGGCGATACGCAGGCCCGCCAACGGACCGCTTACTGAACCGTCGAACATGACAGACCCGTTCTGTAGCGTCACAGGCAAAGTCACGTGCTGCAGAACAGGCCGAAGTTCGTTCAGATCCCGCGACTGGAGCTTAACTTCGAGCTGCCGCCCCAATACTCCGGCCGCGTCCACGCGCGTTTTCGGCAGTTCGAGCCACGAGCGTCCCAGTTCGACTGTGTCTGCGGGCCCGTCATATTTCACGTCCAGTTCACCGTGCAGAGGCTCGCCGTTTCCGGCCGGTGAGACGATCACCCTGGCACCCGCGACGAGGCGATGTAAATCCGTTTCCCTCAACTTCCCGGTAGCATCGAAAGGCCCGGAGACGATGCCATCGTATGGCAGAGTCGCCGCCCCTCCAAGACTGGCGAGCGCGTCCGCGTCGAAATTCTCCAATTGCCCGGCCAGATGGAAGTCTTCGAGATTGCGAACCTCTCCGCTCGCCCTGACCTCGCCCCCAAGCGCGCCAACGCGCAGCCCGTTCACACGAACGATCTCCGGGGTTGCCGAGAGATTCCCGCTGACGCGCATGTCGCGAATCTTCCCATAACCGATTCCCGCCCCCTGAAACGCGGCGGATACGGTGTAATCCTTCAAAGCCACGAACCGAATATTGCCCGTGGCGTTAATCGTTCCCGTGTGCTCGAAATTGACCAGCTGGAAGATTCTATCGGCGTCCGCCAGGGAAACCCGCGCCTTGTATTGCGCGGTCGTCACGGGCTTCGTAAAACTATTTACCAACGCATTGCTGAGATCGATTTCCGATGCGCCCGTCTTGAACGTCGCATCGGAAACTGTGAGCCGGTTCTTTTCCATCGATGCATTCGCTGCGACCTGCGCCGTGAGCTTGAGCCCATTCCACGTCAGGTTGACAGGCGCAACGGAAACCCGACCGTCATATCGCGGACCGGTCGCATTGCCGATCGCATTAAACGTCACGTGCGCCGTCAGATTCTCTCCCCGCGCGTTCCAGGGGCTGACACTCTTGCTCCCTGACCGTTCCGCGACCACCACGCCATCCGCGAGGTCGAACCTTCCTATCTTGAGATCGAGAATCGTCTCCGGCCCTGTTTTCCGATTGGGCGGCGCTTTCGGCTGTGGAATGTTCGTCGCCCCATCCGGCTGAATAATCAGGTGCGCCTGCGGGTCTTCCGCCGCCACCCGCGCGACATCGAAATCCCGCTCTATCCATGAAATAATCCTGAAGCCAATCACCACCCGCTTGACCGCCAGCAGCGGCGCATCGCCGGCGGGTTCCGTTCCGTGGATTGTCAGATTGTCCAGTTCCGCTGTGAGCGTGCTCCAATCCAGCTTGAACGCGCCGATCTCGACCCGTCCGCCCGTGGCTCGCTCGGCCTCGGCGACGATCCGCTCCCGGAATTTCTCGCGCAGCCAATCGCTTTGCGCGACCTTTATCGCGGTGATCGCCGCAATCCCCAGAAGCAAAAGAACAGCACCGACTGAGATCGACACGATGCGTGCGGGTCGGCTCATTTTGCGGTTTCCTCGAGATCTTTCTCGGCGTATTCGATCTTCGTTCGCTTCCGCTGGTCCTGCAACCAGGTGTCGAGTTCCTTGTCGGCCCGCTCGATGGTCAGCTTCTGCTCGATCTCCGCGCGCATCTCATTCAACGCGCCCGTTTCCGCTACCTGCTTCGTTTTGCCCGCGCCCTGCTGGATCTGATCCGTGAAGTATTTCAGAACGTCCTGATCGGTTACCTGAACCGCGGGCCGGAAACGCAGATTCAAAAACGTGAGCATTTCCGACTGGAGAGCCAATTCATCCGCCAGGTCCTGCGGCGTAAGTCCATATGTTTGAAGCGCAGCGGACATCGCAATTGGGTTCGATTTGTAATTCGTCTTCGCGTAATCCGCCAGCAGGTTCTTCCCCACCTCCGGCGCCGCGCGAGGATAACGGCCCACATCCATTTCGCGTTCGATCAGTTTCTGATCGATCAGCTTCCTCGCCGCTTGCCGTCGCGCGGCGAGACTGAAATCCGGTTTCTCATCGTTCTGGAACGCCGTCAGCCGGATTCGCTGGTCGATCTCGCTCTCCGTAATCACCTTATTACCCACTGTAATCGCCACCCGATCCACGATCACGGCGCGGGCCTGAATTGCAGGCATCAGGGAAATCGCAATCAGCAGAATCGTGATTCGCATCAGAAGGCCTGCCCGATCGAAAAAAAGAATTGAAAATGACTGATCTGCTGCATGGAAGCCTGGCATGTGTTAGCAACCGAACATTGCACCAATTGCGAGTAGTTACCGGGGAAGCCGTTAAACTTCGGCGGATTGAGGCTTTCCGCCAGATCGAGCCGCAGCGGTCCGATCGGCGTTTTGTAGCGTATGCCAAAGCCTACCGCGTGAACCATATAATCGAAATCCTGCTGATTCCGCTGGTTCACTCGAAAAGATATCGCGCCGATACTGGAATAAACGTTCCCGGCGTCTTCAAACAGGACGCCATTGATATTCGCGCCATATAACGGAAACCGCAGTTCGGTGCTGTTGAAGAACATCGCGGAGCCGCCGAGCGGGAAGCCCGTCAGCAAGTCGCGGGGTCCTGCCTGATTTTCGGGGAATCCGCGTTGTGTGTTGCCACCGCCCGCAAAAAAGCGCTCCGCGAGGGGAATGGGATCGCCCGGCTCTGAATTCGGCGGAATGGCGAACGCCGGCTGTAAGCCCACTTGTGTTTCCCGCGCTAAAACCAGTTTCGGCCCCAGGGGATGATAGGTCGCATTCCTCGCCAGAATTCGCGCGAAACTGGTCTGCGAACCGAAGACCTTCGTCGCAAGGCCCACGTCAACCGTGTTGTAAATTCCCTTATGCGCATCGAGCGGGTCGTCACGGCGATCCTGAATGAAGTTGATTTCCGCGATCCCCACGCGCACCGATTGCGCCAGTTGCGGCAGCAGCAGCGGATCGATCTTCAAATCCGAAACGCCCACCTGGCGGTAAGTGAAATCATAAAAAATGGTGATCGGCTTCGATACGTGCTCGGTGAATTTGACCGTCGCTTCCTCCCGTTTGGATTGGAAGGTTCTCACGTCGAATGTGTTGTCGTACAAGAGCGAAAAAGTGGCGTCGAACTTCTGCAGATTGAATACCTTCGGCACGAAATAATTGAGCGCTGCACGCTTCTGTAAAGTGGATAACACTCCCTGCACCGTGAGCGTTTGCCCGCGGCCGAAAAGATTCAGCCGGCTGAGGGCCATGGAAACACGCGGGACCACCCCAGGCGCACCCCCCGGGTCCGACAGATCCGTGACCGCGTTGCTTCCGCCGATACGCGCGAACTGCAGCCCGAATCCTGTCGTAATCGAATATCGCCGCGCTTCGTCGATATCGTAAAGTACGTATTTTCTGTCTTCATCGCCATCCGGATTCTGGATCGCCATGTTGACCTGGGAAAAAATTCCGAGATCGTAAAGTTTCCTCTGTATATCCGACATCGCCGTCGGAGACAAGGGACTGCCTGGCTTGAGGTCAAGCTGTTTGTCGACCAGCGCCGGGCGCGTCGTTTCGAGGCCGCTGATCACTACCTGTCTCACAAACTGCTGCTGTCCTTCATCGATGACGAATTGCAGGTCGAATGTGTGAGGGCGCGCGCCCGGCTTTGAGTTCCACTCGAACGTAGCGTTGGGAAAGCCGTTCTGCTCATACTGCCGGATGATCGTCTCGCGGTCCGCCGCCACGTTGAATTCGCTGAAAACCTGCCCCGGCTGCGAACTGAGAGACCCTATTGTTTTTGTCAGGTCAAGTTGCTTCGCCCCTTTGATGTCGAGCGAAGCGACAAGGTACTGCGGACCCTCCTCGATCGTGAAGAACTCCGCAAGGTAGCCTGCGTGCCCCTGGTAATTATCGACATTGCGCGCCGTGACTTTCGCATCGCGAAACCCATTCGCCTCATAAAGGTCCGTTATGGTTGCGATATCCCGCCTCACGAAGGCTTCGCTGTAGCGCCCGTTGCGGATTGCGAACGAACTGGGCGTCAGGAACAGGCGCTCCCGAATCGTCTTTTCATCGAAGTATTTATTGCCGCTGATGCCGAGGTAAACAAATCGATGGCGTTTCCCCCGCTCGATCACATAGCTGATTTCCGTCGCCCCGTTGCTCACCTCCCGGTCCTTGTATTCGACCTCCACATCGAAATAGCCCTGCGCCTGGAAATAGTCCCGAAGATTCGATGCTCCCTCGGTAAGCAGATCCGCATCGACGGTATGTTCTTCGAATACGGGCACATTTTGGCGCAGCTGACGTTTCGAAATCTTCGTTCCCGGCGTCGTGATCTTTACAGTCGGGCCGGGGTTGACGGTGATCCTTGGCGTACCTGTGTGTTCGTCTTTGTTCTCGTCGATCCCGTCGAGAACCACAGTCGCCAGCAGCCGGTTCGAATTTTCGTATTTCAATCGGACATTGTTGATCCCGCTGCGCGTCCGGCTCAACGTAATGCCCCGGTATCCCGGGAGCAAAAACCGGTGCCAATGCGTCGCCTTTGCGATGGCATCCGGGCTCAGCACCGACGTGTCTCCGGAAACCTGGGGAGGGAGATATCTTGCGCGCTTTCCGGTCTGGATTGCGAACGTGATGTTCACCTGTTGATAAGTATTATCGTAGTCAAACTGAGGATCGACGACCGGATCGAAATATCCGTTCTGCACCAGCAGCTTCCGAATATTTTCAACTGCTACCGGAATCTGTGACATGTCAAACGGATCCCCAAGCTGGAGTCGCGAAGCGTTTACGAGCTGGCCCGCATTGGGCGGTTCCGCGAAATCCTCTTTCGCCGCGACCTTTCCGATAAACCAGCTGTTTTTCGTGATAAAGCGGATCAGGACGCCTCCCGTGACAGAGCTGGCATCCACCTGGATGTCCTGATAGCGTCCCGACGCGTACAAGCGTTCAATGGCACTGCGGATATTGGCCGCGGTGTAGACCTGGTCTCGTTTTACGGGCAGGATCTCATCCAATTCGCGCGCGTCCAGCGGCTGTTCCGGCGGATCGAAGACCACATTGACGATGCGCTGCCCGTCAAAGGCAGCGTTCGCGGGGTTTGTGGCGTTCTCCACCTGGGCGCCGGCTCGCAGAGCGAATCCGCAGCCAAGCAGGACGACGGACATGATGCTCGTGGCATAGCAGTGCCGCACCAGTCCAATCCTAGCAGCGAGGGCTCTGGTACGATGGCGCCAGGACACCGGAATTGTCAGATCGGGAACGATTCAGCCGGCAGATTCGCTTCGCGCCGTTGGGCAGGGAAGGCCAGGAAAACCTCGGTGCCGCAACGGCCGTAATCGTTGGCTGCGGAGCTCTGGGAACCGTCCAGGCCTCGTTGCTTGCCCGCGCCGGCCTGGGCACAATTCGCCTGATCGATCGCGACTATGTGGAGGAGAGCAACCTCCAACGCCAGTTACTCTATACGGAAGCCGATGTTTGCCAGGGACTTCCGAAAGCCGAAGCGGCACGCCGGCATTTGCTCGATGCGAATTCGGGAATCCGCATCGAGACGCATGTGTCCGATCTGAACCCGGAAAACGCGGACGATCTGCTTTCAGGCGCCGGAGTCATCCTGGACGGCACCGATAACTTTGAAACAAGACTCCTGATCAACGACTATTCCGTTCGCGAGGGTATCCCCTGGATTTATGGCGCGGCAGTGGCCAGTTACGGCATCGCGATGCCAGTGATCCCCGGCGATTCGGCCTGTTTCCGCTGCATCTATCCGGAGCCCCCGGCTGGTGCGCAGCCAACGTGCGAAACGGCGGGAGTCCTCGGGCCCGTGACGAGTCTGATCGGATCGATTCAGGCGATGGAGGCGATGAAAATTCTGAGTGGAAGGCCCGCAGCCGTGCGCCGCCGGATCTTCACCGCGGATCTCTGGCATGGCCCGATTCGGGAAACCGCGATGCCGCCGCGGGATGCCGATTGTCCCTGTTGCGGAAGGCGGGATTTCACTTTCCTGAACGGCCGCCGCGCCCCGGTTAGCTTATGCGGACGCAATGCCGTGCAGATTCACGAACTCCGGCGCCCGCTCGATCTTGTGGAACTAGCCGCCCGGCTGAACGGACTCGGCGCGGTGCGTGCCAACGAATTCGCGCTCCGGTTCACGGCAGGGAAACACGAGATCACCGTCTTCCCGGATGGGCGCGCCATAATCAAGGGCACTACCGACATCGGCGTTGCTCGTGGCATCTATTCGAAATACATCGGCAACTGATACGAACCAGAAGGTCGGGGTGTTCGAATCACTTCGGGCGTACCACTAACCCCGGACGAATTAGTTAATTACGGCCAGATTTGGAGATTGCGTTTCTGTGTCCGGAATGGACTGAACCCCGGGATTCTGGCGTTGCCGCGAACCAGATTCACACCGAGACGTTCGGCCCGGAGGAGCCTGTGACGCCCGGGATAGCCGGTGCTCGCAATCGTCCCGTGCACCCTCCTCTGGGGATCGCCGGGTCCGGACCTCAGGTGTCTTTTACCCGAAGCGGCCTGACGATCCACTGGGGTCCTCGCTTCCAGAGCCTGCTGGAACTCGCCGAAGCGTGTGACGTTCCGGTGAAATGGTCATGCCGCACCGGCGTCTGTCATACCTGCGAATGCGCGCTGATCGGCGGCATCGTCGATTATCAACCCGATCCGCTGGAGCCCCCGGGGAGGGCAAAGCACTGATCTGCTGCTCGCAGCCTCGGAGTGACGTCGAAATCGATCTGTAGCTCACGCGATACCCGCGACAGACCGCTTTGCCAGCGCTTCGATTTCGCCTGAAGCCCGGACCCTGTGCTCCCGCACGTACAACTCGTGATTGCGCTCGACCTCCGGAAGCTTGTAGACGTAGTTGGCGGTCAATCCAGCTGAGCGTTGCAACCCGGACGCAGACGTGTCTCCAAGCCAGTTGATGCGCTCCAGACGGGCGCCGTTCCTGAGGTGGAAGCGCGCCACCGGGTCCACCGGCTCCGCGCCTCGCCTGGCGTGTAGAAAGTAGTATGCGGATAGCGGAACCAGATATCGCTGCAACTCCGCGCGGAGGTCTCCATCCTCCATCCATAGCGGGTTATTCAGCTTCGCGATCGCGGCCGTGAAGGGCGCCAGCCTGGGATTGGTCTGGAGCGTGGCAGCCTTCTCCGACAGCCATTTTCGAAAGCCGGGAACCGGCGACACCGTTGCGAATCTTTTGATGCGCGGAAGCTCCCCGCTTACGTCCTCCACAACCTGCTTGATCAGGAAGTTGCCGAACGGGACGCCCCGCAGGCCTTCCTGGCAATTAGCGATCGAGTAAAAGATCGCCCACTCTGCCGATTCGGCGTCGAGGACGGGAGAATCAGGATCGAGCAGCGTCTGCACTTTGTCGCTCAGGCTGCGAGTGAGCGCCACTTCAATAAAGATGATCGGCTCTTCGGGAAGGGCCGGATGGAAGAAGGCATAGCAGCGGCGGTCCTTCTCGATGCGCCGCCGCAGATCGTGCCAGCCCTGTATCTGATGCACTACCTCATACTGGATTAACTTTTCCAGGATGACGGCAGAGGTGTGCCAGTCAATGCGGCGCAACACCAGAAAACCGCGGTTGAACCACGAGGCGAATAAATGCGCGAGATCCGCGGCGATGGGTTTTAAAAGCGGGCTCTGTTCCGAGTCGTGCAGTACCTGGCTCCGCATTTTCACCAGAATCCGCGTGCCGTCCGGCGCGAGATTCAAGCGCCGGAAAAGCTCCTGGCGAGGCGGTTCCACCGCTTCTTGCAGACGCGCGAGATTCTCTGGCGAAGGTTCCTGCCGATAGGCGTCGCCGGCCTGCCCGACTTCCTCAGGGTCGGGAGAAAACTCCTGGATCAACAACTCGAAGAACGACTGGCGGGCTCCATCGTCCAGCACCTGATAGGCGCCCAGGGCTTCGGTCGCCAGACGGCTTCCGGAGACTTCGCCGCGCTCCGACAATAAGCTGTGGCACAGCGCAATGGTCTTCCCTGCCAACCGTGACGGGCGTCCCGGCCGGGACGGGGATTGCCGGGGCGACAGGCCCAGCAATTGCGCGATTCTCACGAAAATACTCCGATCGGGCTCCGCAAGCAAACCAATCTCCGGGGGCTGACCAGCCGGAGTCTTTTCTGCAGCTAAACCGGCCTTTTTGACGTTCCGGGAAGGAAATTCGTTGAGCTGGTCTCCGTGACGCCAACGAAGCGGCGCCGATTCAGTAACCTCATTCCCGTGCCCGTGCGACTTGATTATCGAGATTCCGGAATAGGATTTCCAGTGCGCGCGTACCTGGTACGAGACTCGATTTAAGAACGCGACCTGAGTACCGGTACGTGCCACGCGCCGTTGCCTGGATTTGTCGGGCAGTTTCCTGACCTCGATGCTAAGACTGCGAGCGGGCAGGCGAACGGAGGGATGACAGCCGAAGAATGCAGCCGAAATCGAAGACTCAATTACCTTTGCTGGATCGACCGTATATATTCGACCAAGTTGTGTTCCCGCACGGCGATAATCCACTCATCCCGCTGCTTCATGCGGAAGTAGTCTCCCCAGATCGGCATTTCGCGGGAGCCATGGGCTGCCTCAATCTCGTAGCCGTCGATGATGCGCAGGATGCGGAAGTCCGGCAAATGGCCATTGTTATGTTTGGCGAGTTGCGTCAGATCCGGAGGCGCCTTTTTCAACGCCCCCGCGGCGGGTCCGGAACCTTTGCCATCGATGCCGTGGCAGGAGGCGCAATAGGTCCGGTACATCTCCGCTCCGGACAGATCGCTCGCCTTAAGGACGGGGTTCCCCCTCCCGGTCTGTCCTTTCTCCCGTGGCATCGCGATGAAGCCTGTGACTGCGATCAAAATCGGCAGGGTCAATTTCCAGCCGCTCATGGATTCGTCTTTCTATGACAAAGACAGCAATCGCGACGCCAGATCAACCACGCGGGAATCAGCCGCGAATTAACCGCCGCTTGACCGAGTTCGCAATCGCGGCCCTGAGGGAAATCACGCATCGTTGGGCGAGGAAGCGCATTCTCGTCGCCGTTCGAATCGATCTAACCTCTCGGATTGCGCCGCAGCGTGGTCGCCCCGAATTCTTCGTGTCATCCACCTTCCGGCGGTTGTGCATCGCCGGCGTTCGCGTCTTCACATCGCCGAACCAACTCGTGCTGACCACTTATTCTCGAGGTGTGGAAGATCGCTCAAGTCGTTTGAAAGCATCTGCCGGCCCAACCTGGCGTTAGTCTGCGTCTCACGCCGCCTGAAGAGGCCCCGGTTCAGACTTGACCCGCTCAACGCAAATGGATTGGCGGCCCTCGTAGAATTTGGCGCAGTCGGCTTCGTAGCCTCGAACAATGCGCCGGCCGCGGAGCGGACCCTGATGAGCGGTTACGATCGTTGCCTGGCGCTCGCCTGATCCGCCGTCCCAATAAACAACGACCCAATCGCCGGTTTTCCCTAATTCGTGCGCGCGGGCCGTATTCGAAAACAAGACCGTGTAATGCCGGTGGTCGCGCCGCGTGTGGAGAACCGGCAGCCAAGCCTCGCCTTTCACATTGAACCGCCTGGGCGCGATCTTGTGCAAACTTCCTGCGGCCGCAGCTTCCCGGTATTCCCGGTCGATGTCCAGCAGTTCCTCCACGGGAACTGACTCTGCCGTGGCCGCCGCGATCTGGCGGACTCGCCCAAGGCGGCTGGCGAGGGAATCAACGATACCGGCGATTCGCTTTTCTCCCAAGCCCGCAATGCTGGCGAGCCGGCCATCATGCGCTGCAACTTCCAGGTCTTCCAGACTGTCAATTCCCAGATCGTGGTGCAGCCGTGTCGCCTGCACCCGGCCGATACCGGGAACAGACATGAGAATTTCGATCGGGTCCATTTCCCCCCGGAGGCGGTCGAGCATCGGAAGCTTTCCAGTGACGATCAGATCCCGGAGCGCAATCCCGATCCGGTCACCGACTCCGGGCAGTTTCCGCAGACCCTCCGTTCCTTCGCGTTCATAGATCTGCGAGACGGACGTGGGCAGACGGCGAAGATTCATCGCTGCACGCCGCCACGCAGCGACACGGTAAAGGTTCGCACCCTGTTCATTCAGGAGTCTGGCCACCTCGTCGAGGCGTTCCGCGATCTGCTCGTTCGGGAGCATTTCCGGCCCCGGCGTCAGCTTACGTGTTCCGCCGTTGTGTGCGAAGAACCGGCCTTGCTGAACAGCGCGAGTCCGGCGGCGAGGCCCATCAGGAGCCCCGGAGCGAACACAGACCGGGATTCCAGCCGATCATTGACGCGCTTCACGCCCGGCATCGCCCGGACCTCTTCCTTCAAGCGACGTCTTTCCGCGTGTATGAGCTTGCCTTCAAGCGTGACCACGCCATGACGGGCATGGACCTGAATTTCCTGCGGATGCGACAGGACGTGACCCATCCTGCTCCTGACGCGTTCGGCGAGGACCTCATCCGTGATCTCCTCTTCCGGCGCCAGTGCGGACGCTGCTTCGGCGACGAATCCCTCTACGCGATTGAGCAGGTACTTCGCGCGTTTTTCCAGCTTGTTCTCGTC
Source organism: Bryobacteraceae bacterium (assembly GCA_049516355.1). Taxonomy (GTDB): domain Bacteria; phylum Acidobacteriota; class Terriglobia; order Bryobacterales; family Bryobacteraceae; genus BOG-234. The sequence goes on from JBEKTF010000005.1 coordinate 37,762, forward strand.
CCGATGGAACAGACCGGTTGCCTGCGCGACCAGCCGGTTGCGCCGGGCGCGGCCGCGGTGCGGGTCGCAGAGATACATCAATCCAGCTCCGGCGCCGAGTCCCGCCGTCAGAGCCAGAATGTCCTCACCGACGCGGCGGTAGGTCGCGCCATCAGGTCCCGCGCTCTTCGAGTTTCCGTTTAGCATATGAACCTCCGGAAGTGACGCTTTGCATTTGTGCGGCCACTTCCTCGCCTCCGCTGCCGGCCCCGCGTTTTGCGGAAAACTTTAATTAAAAGGGGTGCAGTATGGCGCGCTGGATGCTTTCGTCGGCCAAGGGGTTGTGGTAGGTCTTCTCATTGCGCCGCGTAGTTGTGCGCAGCGCGGCTGCGGCAACGCTGAAATTCGAAGTGACCTCTCTCCGCGTGATATGGCGTCGATCGGCCGGAGTAATCAAAAACGGCTACCGATATCCGTCCTCTCGTCCCGCAATGCATCGCCGTACAGTTACGGTTTAGCAATCCCTTGCCGGCGGAGCCGGTTCACCTCCAGGTCTCGCAGCTCGTGTTCCGCAAGATCTTCGGGCGTGTCCGTCAACGTCCCCGATGCCCTTTCAAGCTCCAGGCGGGAAACACGCCACCCCGCGCCGGTTCTGAGAGCTTTGAGTTTGCCGGACGCAATCAGCCTTCGCAGGAATGCCACAGGCAACCCGCTGAACTCCGCAGACTCAGACATGGTTAAAAATATGCGCCGCTCAACAGGCACCAGGGAACTGGGGGTCTTTGATTGAAGGAAGGCGAGGAACGCCGCCTCCAGCGCACCGGGCGCGCCGCCGGAGCGCGCCGAAACCAGGCTGGGCTCCTCAATTCGGGCCAGCGCAACAGACGCGACGGGGTGGGCCATTTCTTCCGCGGCCGAGTCGCCGGGGGCTTGCCTGCACTCTGCTATTGGCTTGGGACGGATCACGACAACCGGTAGACCAGGGCCGCGCCGGATTCGCTCCTTCACGCATTCCCCCTTCGCCGCGGCTCCGGCCTGCCCGATTCATTCGCGATAGCTTCGCGCTTGCAGTCGCGTTCGGCATTCTCCCTGACGGATTGGAGTGGATTGTGGGCATATCGCCATACTCCTTTCCTCACGACACGCCGTACCGCCGGGAGCATCGACAGGGGCAGTTGGAGCACGTCTTTCATGAGCGGGAGCCACTCGTCGGAGTCGAGCGCCAGGTGGCGGGCAGCCGCCAACGCAGTATATCCCGGTCGAAGGTGGCCCTCGATCATTCCGAGCCCTTCGCCGGGGTCGCCTTCTCGATGGCTGGACCGGCATCCCTGATCGCGGTTTCGGCAATCATCCATAGGAACAGGCGATGTGGGCATCTGAAACAGACGCCGCCGCCAGAACTGTTATGCCGCTTCAGGATATTGGCCAAGTCCATTGATTTTGCCGTCTCTCTCTGTTCCCGGCAGAGAGGTGGCGGGCCAATTTGTAATATAAGACCGCGCTCGGTGGAGGAGAACCAGCAATATTATCCCATATTTAATCAAACAATGGTGGTAATTAAACCGCCCAACGAGCCAGCTAACAAACCTCACTCACCCCTTACATCACGCCGGGCACACACTGGGGCCATGGAACGAGCCTGGTGGCATGTTTCAAATCTGGTGGCATGTTTCAAATGTGGCATGTTTCAAATAAGGACCAGTTCTGTAACGCCCGGAAGTTGTGAACGAATCTCGGGAGGACGGCCGGGACTGCGGTCAACGATGGCAAACATTTAATACGCGATATCGGAAACATATATCTCACGCGGTGAGAATCAATGAATGGCACGCGTATTGACAACGTCAGGCGGGACAAGAAAGTATCCGCCGCGGCTGAATGGCAGAAAAACCTACCGATATCTGTCCCTATCGCTCCGACTTCGGCCAGACGGTTTAACGCTTATTGCAACGGTACCGCAATCGCGTCAATGCCGAGAGCCGATCCGGTTGCACCCGCGCCTTCAAACACCAGGTTGGTGCTGGCCGGGGCCCGGGTGCGGTCCAGGAACTCAAAACGCAGGCCGCGATACTTCTCCAGCATGGCCGCGTTGCCCGGATAAGCGTAGATGTAAAACGCGCGGTCCAGGCTACTACCGCCAGCGTCCAGGCCGCGCTTGAGTTCGGCCAAAGCCTGACGCACACCCGTATCGTCATTTGACGCGACGGGATAGGTGGTGGTGAAGATCACCCTGGGAGCGGTCACTATCGCCGCCTGAGCGAAGGCGGCTTGGGTGGGGTTAACCAGGCGCACCGGGTCCGCGGGCCTGGCATGGAGGCGCGCGACGCCTTCGCATTCCACAAATTGACTGGTGGGCGTGCGCTGGATCTGCATCACGCTGACGCTGGCTTTGGGGAATGCTTCGTTTACAAGCGACTGCAACCGGGTGTGATCCTCCACCGAACTGGTGAAGCAGTTGACCCTCACGACGTCCGTCGAATTGACTTCGAGACTGCCGACCACGGCTTTCAGACCAGCGATCGATTTTTCGGCCAGCGGTGCCACCAGCATTTTGGTTTGAGCCGGGTCGAGCGGGGCCTGCGTCAGCTGTCCGGAGATGAACACGAGGCCGTTCGGGTTTTCGATGCTGTTTGATGCCAGGACGGATTCCATTAACACCTGCGCCGAGGGATCGGGCAGGCGACCGATTTGAATCAGGTTCAGCACCGGACGGGACTGGGGCGGGAACATCCCGCTCACCGTCGCGGTGACGGCTTCCAGATCGCTCCCTGCGGTGACAAAGGCCCGCAGCTTTACGATCCGTCCAAAGGTTTTGAGGTGCTTCACAGCGTCGCTCACCTGCTGTCGAAGCGCACCTTTGCCCGTGGGCGCTGCGTGAAACACGAGCCGGGCGGTTTCTGCAGTGACGGAGGAGGCTTGCCCGAACAAGGGTGTGGCCGCCAGCGCCAACGCCAGCACGGCGAGCTTGGTGAAAACCTGCATGGGGTCGATTGTATCGAAACAAACCGGCGCACTTCGCAGCGGGCTTGTTCGGCACACAGGCGTTTGAGGGGACCAGGCACTGCAATATTGCGCCGGTGGTTTCAGCCCGGGGGTTGTCCATGGCCTCGTTTGAGCCTCCACCAGGCCCATGGCGAAGGGGGAGTAAATGTGCGACGGAGCACGGAAATGGGTCGCCGCTCTTTACACTCGCCGCTTCAAAAATAGGCATCATGTAGATTGAACTCTGGAATGCGATGCCCGCGCTGTGGAATCACGGAAATATTCCAAATCCATCGGACGTTTCCGGAGCGTATTCTGACCTTCCTGACGGCATACCGCAAATGGGAGTGCGCCCTCTGTTGCCACCGCTGGCTAAGCAGGATGGCGAAGGACGATTCTGCCGGCGAACCAGAAGGGAATTAGGATGATCTGCAGGCCCGGAAAGGTCTCATCGTCATTTGCGTCACCACGCCGGGAAGAATCTTTCCCATGCAGGCACAGCACCTTACAGCCAAAATAGTCCGGGAACGCGCCTGAGGCCGCTACAATGGCGGCGTGCATGGTTCCTTGACAATCGCATATCATTTCGGGCGGGAGCGCGTGGATTTTAGTTCTCCCGAGGGCGGCATGGCCTCCGCTCTCGGGATCGTCGGGGAAAAGCAAAATTTCCAAACGGAGTGAACCCAACCCAGGAATTTTACTGAGACAGGAGCGAGCACCAAAACCATCGTGCCCTTGCGGCTTGCTCAGTTCCCGGTAGTTGTCTCCTGTCCCGGCTCTTGTGGTCGCCGACTCTGAAATACCACCTTCCCCAGGCCTTTCTTCAGCCGGGTTCCCTGTTGCGACCTCAGTCCGTGTTCCGGTGAATCATCCATCCGCGAGGAAGCCGGCGGGCCGTCAACATTTCGGCGCTGCTTTCGGGGTTCAGTTATCGTCGGACTTGGCGCCTGGGTGGGCGTTTGATTCAAAATGATCACGGTCACGCCGCGGTTGACCGGGTCGTCGGGAGCGCCGGATTACGCGGACTCTGATCCGCGGGGTCACGGACCTGACTTGGCTTTCTGGCGGGGTAACGACGGCAAGGAGTCAGACAACGGTCCGCTGAACCGCGCGGACCGGGGCTTGTCGCTGGTTTCGCAGAGTTATCAAAATAGTTCTAACCTTTTGCAACTTCTTTTTCCGGGCCTATATCGCTCAGAATGCGAAGTATTGATCTCTCTGAAGAAACATATCGAAGCATCCGCCTACGAACTGGCAAATGCCGCTGTGTCGTCCTACAAAGCGACTCTGACTTCAATGGCGGAGGCGGGCGCGCGCGCCATGCCGCATCTGGGCGCCGGTCTGGTGGAAAAGCTGGCCTCTTTGCAGGAGAAGCTTTCTGCGGTCAGTGCGCCCGCTGAAATGACCGCTGTGCAAACCAGCGTTGATCTGGAACTCGCAAACTGGGGTGATAGCGCGGCACAATACACCAGCGACAAAGCAAACGAGATCAAAGAGATTATGGTTGCGGTTGCGGCCACCGCGTCAGCAGTGGGCGAGCGCGACCAGCGTTACAAGAGCCAGTTCAGCGGGCTGACGACAAAGTTACGTTCGATAGGCACACTTGAGGATCTGTCCAGTATTCGCCGGTCTTTAATGGAGAGCGCAACCGAACTGACAACAGCCGCGAGGAAAATGGCCGAGGAAGGCGAACAATCCATTTCGCAGCTTCGTGCCGAGGTGGCGAAGTATCGCGCCAGGCTTGAGCAATCGGAAAAACGTGAGGCTGTCGATCCGCTGACAGGATTTGCCAGCCGCCGCGAAATCGAAGCGCAGATTGAGGGCCGGATCTCGTGGAAGAGCCCTTTTTGTTGCGCCATTCTCGACTTGAACGGATTCAAACAAATCAATGACGTCTATGGCCACGTTGCAGGCGACCATTCGCTGAAGCAGTTCGCTGCAGAACTCAAGTCGCGAGTCCGGGCTACTGACGTGGTCGGCCGCTGGGGCGGAGACGAGTTCGTCCTGATTGTCGATTCGGACTTCGAAGAAACAGAGACTCGTATGGACCGGATCCGGGAGTGGGTTTTCGGGGAGTACACCGTCAGCAATGGCAAGGACATCGTTCAGGTGACTTTGAACGCCTCGATCGGCATCGCCGCGTGGGATGGAAAAGAGAGTGCCATCGAGTTACTTGCCCGCGCCGATCAACGAATGTACGCGGAAAAACGAACGAGGAGCATTCGGAGGACTGTAGTCGCCTGATACACGGACGGCTCGCCGAGCCTGGCTCCCACAAAGAATCAACAAACCGGACGGCACGTCATTTTTGACCGCCTGCGAGCCGCATCAACTTAGCCCGATCGGATCGACCGTGGCATATTAGTCACTGTCATGACGATCCACGGGGGAACACAATTTGCACGTGTTGCTGTTGACAGTGGAGCGTCTCTTGCCGGCGGCCGGTTCGTGGTGATTTCCTGTGCGGACGCGGAAGGTAACCGAGTGCAAAGCCTGATGGGCTCAACCCGGCCCCTCGATACGCAGGGACGAAGCCAATCATGAATCGAACGCTGTGGATCGTTCAGGTGCTTCTTGCGCTCATCTTTTTGATCGCCGGCGGAACTAAGCTTGCGCTGCCGGTCGAAATGATGACGAAGCAAATGCCTCTGCCTGGCTCGTTCCTGCGGTTCATTGGCGTGGCCGAGGTGCTTGGCGCAATCGGTCTGATCCTTCCCGGGCTCCTGCGCATCCGGCCTGGACTGACACCATTGGCCGCAGGCGCGCTGGTAATCGTCATGATTGGCGCGGTAGTAATGACGCTGAAGACCGGCTCGGTCGCGCAGGCGCTGTTCCCATTTGTTACGGGGCTCCTTTGTGCGTTTGTCGCCTGGGGCCGGTTGCGTCTGGCGCCGCTTTGCGGCCGCGCATGACGCTAAGCAGGTCGGGAACCTGTCCTACGCGAGCATCGGCTTGCCGTCGCGCAACGGTTCATGCCTCGATAGCAACATCTTGAGAGGCCGTCGCCGCAGAGGGTTCTATCCCACGGATTCTGAACTGATATTTGTCGATTGTCATAGTTGCCTGGCCATCGCCGCTTTGCAGGACCTGGCCGGAAACGACAAGCCTGAGCGGGATTCTATTTTCGAGGAGCGCTGGCCAGTCCATTGAAACCTGCAGACATTGGCCAATAGCGAATGATTCGTTGGTAGTGAACAGCAGTTCCTTGCTGGAGATAAGCAGAGTTTCACCGTCTCCCAGGCAAATTGGTGGCGTGACGGCAGAAAAGGTAAGCTTGAGCCGCAGTGGGTAGCGCGCCTTGCGACGACGATCCCGATCGGAATGAAGAGCATGAAGTTCTGTCAATTCGCATCCGCTTTACGCAAGCACACCGAACCGGCAACCTCGTTCCCGTGTACCTGCGACTTGATTATCGAGATTGCGGAAGAAGATTTCCAGTGCGCGCGTACCTGGTACGAGACTCGATTTATGAACGCGACCTGAGTACCGGTACGTATCGCTTGGCTTTTCCGGTCAAATAAACCGTCCGCATTGTGCGCTACACCAGAGTGGAGCCAACCGCGCTGTCTTTCGAGGTCGACAGTACTAGCCCCCTTCCTCGCAGGTACGAGGCGACAAAAAAACCAGCGACAGCACGCCCGCGAAGAAATCGCGAGCGGCAACTGTTCATAACGCTCCGCCCGGAATTCAGCCGCACCTCGAGTTTTAAACAGGGCCCGCCACCCTCCCCGGAGAGCGAAATACCGCCTGGAAGAAAAAGTGGCGGACGGCGGGCGGCCATTTCTCCCGCAGGTGGAGGATTGCGCGTGCGATATCGGAAAATCTGTGCCGCGAAAAGATTCCTGCGAGCGGCGCATAGGGCTTCCGCTACACTATTTCAGGTAGCACAGGAAACAACAGCATTTGCCGCGGAAGGGCAATCCTGGTTGCGATGCTTCTCAGGATCAAAACCTTGAGGTCACGAAGCACAAAAGACGATGGATCTTCTTAATACGATCGAGCACAATCAGTTCAGCCAGTGGGTGACGAATTCCCCCTCGGTCTGGGCGTTTCCAATGTTTCTGTTCCTGCACACAGCGGGCATGTCCATCGTTGCGGGGGGCAGCGCGATCATCGACCTCGTGCTCCTCGGGATGTGGCCCAAACAGCCGATCAAGCCGCTGGAGCGGCTCTATCCCGCGATCTGGGTGGGTTTCTGGGTCAACGCGATTACCGGCACGGTTCTGCTGTGTGCGGATGCCACCGCCAAGCTCGGCAGCCTCGACTTCTACTTGAAGATGGGTTTCGTTTTCGCCGGAGTGTATGTATTGCACACGATGCGAAGAACGGTATTCGCGGATCCGCTGTTGGACAAAGGCCCCGTGTCCCGGAGCGCGAAGCTGTGGGCGTGGGCTTCGCTGATCTGTTGGTTTGGAGCGATTACGGCCGGCCGCCTGCTGGCTTATGTGGGCCCCGTCAAGGGCGCGCCGGGTGCAAATACTTAGCCGCATGTTACTGCTTATGCTCAATTCCATTTGCGGACTCCGCCACCGGAGTCCATATTTATCGCCGGATTTATCAATAGGGGACCGCGCATGAATCTGGCCCATGTTCACTTGCTGGTGAACCATTTTCCAACCGTCGGAACTGTTATCGCGCTGGGGCTGTTTCTTGTCGCTCTGGTCTCGCACAGCGTGGATTTAAAGCGGGCCGGCCTCGTGGTGTTTTTCATCATTTCCCTGATTACGATTCCCACTTACATGAGTGGCAATGCCGCCGAGGAAATGCTCCGGGGTCGCCCTGGCGTATCGACATCCGCGATTGAAGCGCATCGGAACGCCGCGCAGCTGGCGGTGGTGTTCATGGAGTTCACCGGCATCGTCTCGTGGTTCGGCCTCTGGCGATTCCGGCGGCAATCGAACTTCGGACGCGCAACTTTGCCTGCTGTTCTGCTGCTGTCGGTCGTAACGCTGGGTGTTGTGGGATACGCCGCGAACATCGGCGGCGGCATCCGGCATCCGGAGATCGGGGATTCCGGCACCGTCGTTGCAAAGGGCACGACGGCCGGCTCAAAGAATGCACCGGCCACGGTGCCGGAAAAACCGGCGGCAGCGAAGGAGCTGGAACCTGGAGGGATTGGCGACTACGTTACCGGGGAAAAGTGGATGTGGCCTACTTGCGAGACCCTTCACTTCGTCGGGCTGAGTCTCCTGATGGGCGTGGTGCTGTTGATTGATATGCGCATGCTGGGTGTCGTAAAGAACGTTTCGTTCGCTGCCTTGCATCGCCTGCTGCCCTGGGCGGTTCTGGGGTTCGCGGTCAATCTTCTGACCGGAATGCTGTTCTTTGCCGGACGTTCCTCGCAGTACACAACGAATTCCGTTTTCCAATGGAAGATGGCTTTGGTGATACTCGCCGGCGTGAACGCCCTGTACTTCACGATGTTCGACGAAACCTGGACTTTGAAGGCGGGAGACGACGCTCCCGTAATGGCCAAGGTTATGGCCGGTTCGGCATTGTTCCTGTGGATTGCGATTTTGTATTGCGGCAGTATGCTACCTTTCCTGGGCGGATCATTCTGAGGCTGCGGCTCAAGTCATGAAATCTCTCATATTTCCGGTTCGGGGTGCAGAATGCCTTTCGTTCTAATGGTTGTCCTCGTTGTGGCCGGCGTTACAGCCGTCGTTGGAGTACTGGGTTATCTGATCGACAAGAGCGCGGAATAATACCGCGGCGTCCCGTGTCTCTTCCACAGCCGAAGTCACACGGCCCCTGGTCGGCAATCGGGAAGTTATAACGAAAGCAACCTGCGGCCACGCACAATTCGTCGCGCCTTAGCTGTCTCGAAATAGCTTCCGATATTTATGCCCCGGCGACGCCGCTTTCGCTCGCAAACTAACTTAAGTTCACATATCCGTAACTAACTTGCAGCCGATACGGGCAGCACAGTTCACGTTTGCGAAAATTCTCAATTTCTTTAAGCTGGATACAGAAGGTGTTTGATGGATGCATTGACTACTTCAGCGAATCCCATTTCAGTATTAGTTGTGGATGAGGAACCCTTGATTCTTGTTTCCATAGCCAAAATCCTTGACGCCAACTCCATGCGCGCTTTGCTGGCTCGCAACGGCAGTGAAGCGGTAGACATCGCCGAACGCGACTATGTCCCCATTGATCTGATCCTGGCCAATACCGCCATTCTGGAACTCCACGAACCGGAGCTGCTCGACCGGTTGCGCCAGATCCGGCCAGGAGCTCGGCACCTTCGCATGGCCGCGTGTGTCGATGGCAGCGTGGTTTGCATTCAGCTGATGTTCGGAGGACCCGGTGTGGAAGCCGCGATTTGCGACGATGTGTTTGTCGAATCAATCCGGAAGGCGGCCAGCGCTCCCCTTGTACGGAGTGCGGGACGTCCGAACTAACTGGAAAGACGTGTCTCCTGGATTTTGGTGTCTGGCCGGTTCAGGCAGGATCGATCTCCGGCACTCTCTCGGGGGATTGAAGTCTCATGCGCCTTGTCCGAAGCCATTGCTGATACTGGCTCACTCGCCCGCTTGATGTTCACGCGTTCCTCCACATCGCAGAAAGAAGCACGCTTTACACTCAGGCCGCGAAGCTTGAAATATTACGATCTCTCAGCGTGTCCTCCGGGCGTGAGGTCGTGAGCCGTTGAGGCGCGTGACCACTGACCTCCACCGTGCCGATCGCGGCTTTGATCTTCTCCGCTAGTTGTGCGGGCGTATATGGCTTTTGCAAAAAGCCGGCGACCTGGGTTCCGGCGAATTGGGCCAACACTTCTTCTTCGCCGTAGCCGCTCGATAAAAGGATGCGCGCCCCGGGCCAGCCGCTTTGAATGCTCTGAACCGCCTGCTGAGCGCTCATCCCAGGCATGGAAATGTCCAGAAGTATTAAAGCAATTCTGTGACGCGTCTGTCGCAGGAGATCCATCGCCGCAAAGGCGTCTTCGGCCACGAGCACCGCGTAGCCATATCTTACGAGCGCCGACCGGGCCAGGTTTCGGACGCAGCTTTCATCGTCGACTACCAGCACCGTGCCGTTACCTTGAAGCTCCGTCCCGGCCCCGACGGGCGCAACGGCAGTCCGGGACTCGGACGAGGCGGGCAGCAGCACCTGAAACGTGCTGCCCCTGCCGGGAGAACTCGTTACCTTCAATCCGCCTCTGTGACTGCGCACAATGCCCGATACCGCTGAAAGCCCTAAGCCGCGGCCAGCGAGTTTAGTCGTGAAGAAGGGCTCGAAAATTCTGGCTTGTGTGGCTTCGTCCATGCCGATTCCGCTGTCCTGCACATCGAGGACGACGTAATTTCCCGGCATGATCTCCTGCCGCGAGAGCTGCGCGCAGATGAGCGCCTTATCTATACGCTGCCGGCTGGTCCTCACCGATACAGTTCTGGATTGTTGATCGGTGCTGGCTTCGGCGGCGTTAATAACAAGGTTCATGATCACCTGCTGCATCTGTCCGGCGTCGGCTTCCACGCAGGGAAGGTTCGGTTCGAGATCGAGGCGCAAATCGACGTTCTTAAGAAGCGAGGTGCGGAGCAGGCGTTCAGTATCGTGGATGAGCGTCGAGAGATCAAGCCTCTCAATGACGAACTTTCCTTTGCCCGCGTACGCCAGCATCTGTCGCGTGAGATTGGCCGCCTTTTGCCCCGCGAGGACGATTTCTTCGAGTTGATCGCGCACGGCATGGTCGGCCGGCAGCGATTCCGAGGCCAGGCTGGCATTCCCCTTGATGCCCACCAACAGGTTGTTGAAATCATGCGCGATACCGCCGGCGAGGACTCCGAGACTCTCAAGTTTTTGGGTGTGCCTTAATTTCTCTTCGCTTCTCTTCTGGTCCGTGATATCGATGCCTACACCAACAACGCGGCAGGGCAGACCGTCAGAATCGGAACAGACTTTGCCACGGCTGAGCATCCAACGCGTTTCGCCGGTCGCGTGCCGGTAGCGAAACTGCATCTCATACGGGCTGCGCTGTTCGATAGCGCGTGCGATGACGTCCCGCGCCTTGACTCGGTCTTCCCTGTGAACGAGGCGAAAAAGCGCTCGCTCCGTAGCTACGAAGGACTCCGGCGTAACGCCAAAGATCTGCTCCAGCTCCGAAGAGCAGATAATTCGGCGTGTCGCCAGGTCGTAGGTCCAGACTCCCATACGGGCTGCTTCGGGAGCAAGTCTGAGACGCTCTTCAGCTTCGCGCAGAATCTCTTCGGCACGTTTTCGATCTGTAATGTCCCGGCTGAAAAGAGAAAGGCCGCACGCTTGCGGATACGCACTCGTCTCATACCAACAGCCCAAACGTGGCATGAACACTTCCACGCGAACGGGAACCTGATCGCGCCGGGCCCGCTCGAGTTCCTCCCTGGCTGGAGTTTCCGCCAGTTCAGGCCATGCCTCCCAGGCCTGTTTGCCGAGCAACTCGACAAGGGGGTGGCCCGTCAATGTCGCAAGTCTCGCGTTGGCATGGACGAAGCGCCAGTTCTCATCGACAGAACCGAAAGCATCTGAGACTGAATTGAGGATGGTCCTTTCTCGCTCCCGGGAAACTTCGGCAGCACTGGCAGCCTTGGCCGAGGCGCGCATTGCCAGGGACATCTGTTGTCCGAGCCAGCTGATACACAGGCCATCGAGCAGGAAGGTTATAAAGTATGGAGCGTCCGGAGACGTAAACACGCGCCTGCCCAAAAAGACGATCACAAGAAGAAGCGCACTCGATATCGTGGCAAAAAGACCTGGGGTGAGACCACCGTAGGCGGCGGTGGCGATGATCGGCAAGATGTAGAAAATATATGGTGCTGTATTCCCGAATATCGGATGGAGCAGAAGCCAGAGCGTGGTGGCAGCTATTACAGCAGCCAGTCCGAAGGCAAAAACCTGAAATCTTTGTGATCCCCCGCCGGACAGTTGCCAGGAAGGAGCCCTGACATCATTTTGAACTCGGGAAGACAGCAGGAACTTCTCCTCCTACATGATCATCTGCTGTTAGTACACTAACCTGGTTCGATAGAATCGGCCAGACTCACGGTTGATACCAACGCGCCTGCTAACGAATGCCAGCGCGAGGCGATCCGGGCATCGGGATCGGATGCTGTTACAACATAAGCGTGAATCTGAGGGGCAAAACAGCCAGCGGTAGCATCGGCAAACTGTCTTGCAAGCGTGCCAGCACCGGGTCAGGCGTGTGCGGGCGGAATAATCTGCACGTGGATGCCGTTGACGTCGAGGAAATCGATACCCGCGGCGACGTCTCCCTGAATGATCTTTGCGCCGACGGCTTCGACGGCTTTCGCCAGCGAGGCGCGATCGAACGGAGCGGTGAGGCAATAGTGGTCGACGCCAGGTTTCTGGCCGGCCCCGGCCAGCGCGAGGCCGACGCGGTTGCCGCCACCGCCGCTGAACCATGTGCGCCGCGGTCTGCTGGCAGGATTAATGACGGGACCGAGGATCTTCTCATAAAACGTGGTGGATTTTTCCAGGTTCGAGACGTTGACCAGGATGTGGTCGATTCCGGTGGGGCGGAGCAGCGGTTCACCTCTGGATGGGATCGCCGCGGGCGCGGCGGTTTCGCCGAGTTGGCTCCAGGAATTTTCGGTCCAGAGCTGAACGAGCGTTCCGTCGGGGTCGGGAACGAAGAGGCCGACGCCGGTGGCTTCGCGGTACTGGATGCCCGTCTGATCCAGCGCGCGTTTGGTGGCGGCGAGATCGAAATTCAGGATGCCGGGACAGAAGTGGTTGATCACCTGTGAAGCCTGACCCTGGCCTGGAGGCGCCATGGCGACGTAGTTGGGACCGAGTTTGACGTAATGGCGCTGGTTGGTTTTCTCCTTAAGTACCGTGTTACCGAAGACGCGTGTGTAGAACTGGACGGACTTTTCGGTGTCATCGACGGCGAGAGCGAGATGATCGAGTGCGCCGAAGCGGAAGGGCGCGTCGGCGGACAGAGCGGTGCGGGTAGCGATGGCTGCGGCGGTAAGCGTCGAGAGGACCTCGCGGCGGGTAAGAAGAGCGGTGGTGCGCATGGTCGGGACTCCTTTGTTGACAATGTCAGATCTGTCCATATTTACTCGCGGCGACGTCGGCTCCTACGCCGCTCCCTTACCGGTGGAATCGGCCTGACAGAACGGCTTTCCCCGGAATGTGTCCGTCGATCGCGTTCAAAACATCCGCGCGAGTCGCGTCCGGGCCGGGATCAACCTTCGCATCCAGTGCGTATAGCTCGATCGTGTAGTGATGATAAGGCCCCGCGGCAGGCGCTCCCGGCCCTCTGTACCCAACCGTGTTTCCTCCGTTCTTGAGCTGGACAGCGCCATCCGGCAGTTTCGGATCTGTGGGTATCCCTTCGGCGAGTTCACGCGCGGTGCCGGGAATATTCAACACCATCCAGTGCAGCTGGTCGTTGGTCTTCTTCTGCAGCGCAACATCCGGGTCATGCATATGCGGGTCATGCATGTGCAGAACAAAGGCGACGGTATCGGCGGAGACGTTCGACCACTCCAGCTTGGGAGAAACCGGATTCGGGACGGACTGTGTGTACTTTGGCGGAATCTCGGAACCGTCGGCGAACGCGGGCGTTGCGAGCGTTAAGCCTATGCCGGCTGGCCCACGTCCCCTGCCGCCTTGATCCTGCGCCTGTACGATGAGAACGCCGGATATCAGCAGAATCGTGCACACTGTTATCGATCGGGTTCTCATCGGTTCTCTCCCATCCGGATGTAGCATAACAATGTTTTCGCGGTTGAACGAGGCAGCTATCCCGGTCGGGCTGAGACATTCCGCTCTCCGCAAGGGAGGGCTGTGGTAACCGGTGTTACTCTCGGGAAGAGGCAGCGGGTGTGAATTGTCGGATGGTTGCATTGGGAACGACGGCTGGAACGCTCCTGGTGGGATCCTTGTTGGCTTTCCAGCTTCCTTTTCGGGAGTATCCCGCAATCGAGTACAACGATTTCCCCATCCCCGCAGATTTTCAGGAAAAGACGGAGTTTGCATTCGCCCGGTTGATGTATCCTCCGGCGCCATCTGCCCGCTTTAGCCGCAGCCGCCGGGACTGGGCGCACGGGTATTCCAGCTGGACCCAGGATTATCCTCGGGCGGATCGGCACTTTTCGCAGGAGATCAGACGGTTGACTCGTGTTCACGTGCGCTCTGTCGAGCAGCCGGTCAATCTGGACGACGCAGACGAGGTGTTTAACTGGCCCTGGCTGTACGCTGTCCAGACGGGCGAATGGGCTTTGACCGACGCGCAAGCGGAGAAGCTTCGCGAGTACCTGCTGCGTGGCGGCTTCTTCATGGCCGATGACTTCTGGGGAACCGACCAATGGGACGTCTTCGAGAAAAGCATGAAACGAGTGTTCCCCGACCGGCCCGTTGTGGATCTGGAAAACAGCAATCCGATTTTTCATACGATCTATGATCTGGATGAGCGGTATCAGGTGGCCAGTATGGGTTCAGTGAATGCGGGCAGGACATTTAAATGCCGCCCGTGCGAAGCGCGCTGGCGGGGTATTTATGACGACAAGGGGCGCGTGATGGTGGCGATGACGTTCAACTCGGACGTGGGCGACTCCTGGGAATGGGCGGATTCGCCCGAGTATCCCGAAAAATTCGGGTCCCTCGGAATGCGAATCGGCGTAAATTATGTGGTCTACGCGATGACCCATTGAAACTCCCTCCTGCGCCTGGAGCGGACAAAAAATGCCACCGCAGTATAACTATCAGCATGTCCCTGACGACGCAGCTTCTTCTCGTATCCGCTCTCTGTTTCAGCTCACTGCTGGCACAGCAAAGAAATTTCCCACAACCCGCACCCGCGAGAGACGTGACGATCACCGCCATTCCTGGAGTGATCGACGCGGGCGCGAAATGGAGTCTGGTCTGGCAGGGCAACGAAAATGCCGATGGAATCGTGGGCACCAGCGATGGCGGTTTGCTGTTCGCGCAGGAGCAGACCAACCACGTCGATAAGCTCGACAGGAACGGAGGATTTTCCGTCTTCCTGTCAGCGCACGGTCCCGGCGCGGTCGCGATCGGCCCGAAGAACCGCATTATCGTGGTGGAGCGGACCTGCACCGATCCGGGTGGGATGCCGGACCAATGCAAGGAGCCAACGGGAATCGCCGCCCTGACGCCCACGCGCACGGTTTTAGCGGACAGCTTCGCGGGCAAGGGGCTCGGGCGTGTCAACGACCTGGTCGCCGACAAAAAAGGCGGCGTTTACTTCACGAGCGGCGGGGCGTTCTACATTAAACCCAAGGGTGAGGTGATCGGCATCGGCGAGAATCTCCGCCCCAACGGCCTCATGCTCAGTAGAGATGAGAAGACTCTCTACATCACCAACGGCCCGGTGATCATGGCCTTCGATGTGCAGCCGGATGGTTCGGTCAGAAATCAAAGCGAATTCGGCAAACTCGATGGTGGCAACGGCGATGGAATGGCCATTGACGCGGAAGGCCGCATCTACGACACCGACCAAAATGCCGGCATTCAGGTGTTGAGCCCGGAAGGAAAGCATCTCGGTATCATTCCAACACCGCGCAGCCCCATCAGTGTTGCGTTCTCCGGACAAGGCAAGAAGACGCTGTACGTTGCCTGCCTCGGCGCGCTCGGCCCGGATGGCAGGGAGGTCACAACCCGGGCCGGCGTGCGGAACACCGCGATGACTATTTACAAAATTCAGATGGTTGCGCAAGGGTTCAAAGGCCGCGCGAAATAGTAACCAGACGACTTGCCGCCAAAGCCCTGCGAAAGAAACCGGGAGCGCTGGCCTCCGCCAACATGCTTGCACAGCTGGCGTAAACGGCTTGCGATCGAGTAATCTTAGCTGTATCATTCATGTGCCTTTGGCACGTGGGTGAGGCGTTTCGCGTTCAGGCTGTCGGGCAGCCGAGTGGGACCAGGCGAACGTTTCGAGACAGGAGATGGCAATGAGAAACAAGCTTCACAGCAATTATTTTTGGCTGATACTGGCGTTGCTGTCGGCATTACCCCTGTGGGCGCACCATTCGATATCGGCCGAGTTCGATACTTCGAGGTCATTCACCGTAAAGGGGACGATAACGAAAATCGAGTGGGTGAATCCGCACGCTTATGTTTACGTCGATTCGAAGGATGATAAGGGGGGCGTGACCAGCTATTCATTTGAAACCGGCCCTCCGGGCAATCTGCGAAGATCGGGTATCATACGAACCATGTTTACCGTCGGGGACACAGTGACCATCGATGCTTATGCGTCCAAAGACGGGAGCAAGTATCTCGGGCTGGTGAAGGCTTACCATTTTGCCGACGGTCACACCATCGTGATTGGAAAAGATCCGCAGGAAGTGGAAAAGGCCAATAAGCCGGAATGAGTATGAAATGTTTGCGCCTGGTGCATAGCGGGGCAACGATTGTCGCAGTAGCCTGCTGCCTTTCTTGCGTACCCGCTTCTGCCCAAAACACGAAGCTCCCGCCGGGGGTTCTCAACGACAAAAAAGTGCAGGTGGGGTACGGTCTGGACAAAGATCAACCTTTCGCCGGCGCGGATCCCGACGGAACGGGACTTCCCTTCAAAGAGCCGCCTCCCGCGGCTGTCGAAGCGGCGAAGAAAGCACCCACACCGCACCTGCCCGACGGACATCCGGACCTCACCGGGTTCTGGGCGCCCGCCGGTTGGGGTTACGCAGTCACTCAAGGCGCGGTGAGTGCGGACGGGAAGACTTACTACACGCAACGCCAGGAGGACGGCCCGAATCAGACCCCGGAAAAGGCTGCCGAACTGAAGAGACGCGTGGAGGGGAAGAATCTACCCCCTTATAAGCCGGAATTCGTGGCGAAGGTCAGGGATCTGGCGGAGCACCAAAGCAAGACGGACCCTGCATTTTATTGCGCGCCAAAAGGATTTCCGCGCGTGGGTCCGCCGACGGAGATCGTGCAAAATCCGAAGACTCTCGTCTTCCTGTACGATACCGTGAACTCTTCCGAGCAAAACGCGTTTCGCGTGGTCTCGACCGATGGCCGCGGGCACGATCCTACTCTCAACCCTTCCTATTACGGCGACTCGATAGGCCATTGGGAAGGGAACACCATGGTCGTCGATGTAACCAACCTGGTCGATGACACGTGGCTGAGCCAGAACGGTACGATCCATAGCGACACCCTCCACGTGATCGAAAAGCTGACTCGCGAAGGCAACGTGATCAACTGGGAAATCACCATTGATGATCCCAAAGTATTCACCGCGCCCTGGGTGTTTAGCCGCCACCTGATCCATGGTTTGGAGGGCGGTCACGCATTGGAAGAGGCTCCCTGCGTGGAGCACGATGGTAATCACCTGGTAAACACGGATCGCAATTGAAAAAAATCAGGGCTGACGAAATGAAACTTCGTATCTTTCGCATCTTCGTATGGGCAGCAGCGGGCGCAATCGGACTCGGCGGCGGGGCGCTTGCTCAAAACGTACCGGAACGATTCGTTGTCAGTGGCAAAGCCGCCGAAAAAATTCAGGATTTCACCACCATCAACCTGGCCACCGCGGAGCGCATTGCCGATGCGTGCGAGAAGGCCGCTACTGCCGAAGGTGTGCAGATCAGCATCATGGTGCTCGATAACGACGGCAACCATGTCTACATGGATCGCATGGACGGCCAGGGCTACCTCAATATCGTGACGGCCGACATGAAGGCACGCACCGCGCTCATGCGGCGCGAACCCAGCAAGGACCTTATGAACGGGGTGACCAGGGATCCGACGCGGGAATTTCAGGACATTGAGCTCGGCTACTTTTCGAATTCCGGCGGACTCCCCATAGTCGTCAACAAACAATTGATCGGCGCCGTTGGCGTCGGCGGTTCCACTCCGCGCGTGCCCGTGTGGAGCGACGAGATCTGCGCACACAAGGCGCTGGTCGAAGTGATCGGGCCATCGGTTCCGCCGCTGGTCGAGGACCTTCCCCCGCGCCGCAACCCAAATCCGGGCACCGCGCCCATTCCGCGCTTTGCCGCCGCGGGGCCGCCCAAGTCGAGCCTGCCGGCGGAATTCGTAGTCGGCGGGAAGGGTGCGAGTAACGTCTTTGACGGCACGCAGATTTCGCTCGCGGCAGCTAAGAAGATCGCCCGGGTTTGCCGCGACTGGGCGGCATCGAAGGGCGGCACGATGTCGCTCTACATCATCGATAACGCCGGCGAGTTCGTGCACATGGAGCGCATGGACGGACAGGTATACAACAACATGCGCACTGCGCTGTTGAAGGCGCAGACGGCGCTGAAGACGCGCCAGCCCACCTCCATCCGCGAGGCGCAGCTCAAGAACGATCCGGGCGGCCTGCCGCGTTCCGCGTTCTATTTTGATTTCTTCGCGGTTTCGGGCGGCATCCCGATCGTTGTCGACGGGCAAATGATCGGTGCCGTCGGAGTCGGCGGCGGCGCGGGCGGTGGAGATGAGAATTGCGCCATCGAGGGGCTGAAGGCGACATTCGGCGACCACGTTACGCTGCCGGTCTATGCCGCCGCCGCGGGAACGGGTCGCTGAGCGAACCGTTTTAATTGCGCCTGCGCTGAAAGCGTTCGCCTGCCGAGTTCGCAGCCCTGAGAGCGTCGATCACACTCTCAGGGGTCACCGCAAACGGCTCATTGTGAATGGTCTCGCCTGGCGCCGTGGCGCGCCGAGCGATCTTGTCCAGAACCTCTGGTCCCGTCTCTTCGAGACCAATGCCCGCGAATGTGACCGGCAATCCCACGCTGGTTGAGAAGGCCAGCACTTCATTAACTACCGCTTCCTGCTGAGATTCAAGCATCAGCTGCACGATCACGCCGAACGCCACTTTCTCGCCGTGCATGTAGTGGTGTGTCGCGTCAACGGTTGTCAGGCCGTTGTGGATCGCGTGCGCGGCGGCGAGCCCGGAGGATTCGAAGCCCAGCCCGGACAATAGCGTGTTCGCCTCCACCAGCCGTTCGAGTGCCGGCGTCACGTGCTTCCCTGCAATCGCTTCCAGCGCCGGAGCCGTCTGCGATAAGCGTCTGGTAGCAAAGTTCCGCGAGCGCGAGGGCGCTAATGGTCGACGCGCCGCCACGCATGTTCTTCACGCCGCCACGCGCACAGGCCTTCGCTTCAAACCACGTTGCCAGGGCATCACCCATTCCGGCGGCGAGAAACCGCGCGGGACTCTTCGCGATCACTTCCGTGTCGACGAGAACCAGATCGGGATTGCGGCGGTAAATACGATATTGCTCGACCACGCCCTCATCGGTGTACACCACCGAAAGCGCGCTGCAGGGCGCGTCGCTCGAAGCGATCGTCGGGCAATTTACCACCGGCAAGGCCAAATCCGCCGCAACCGCTCGCGCCGTATCGAGCACTTTCCCTCCGCCCGCTCCGATGATGATTCGCGCGCCTGTCTCGCTCGCCGCGACTTTGCCGCGTTCGATTTCGGCTAATGAGCATTCACCGCGGAAATGGAATATCGTGAATGGAATGCCGGCCTCACCGAGGCTTGTTCTCCACGCGGAAGAAAGCAGCGAAATGGCGCTTCGGCCGCCAATGATGAGCGCTGGGCCCTCGAGTCCCAGGTTCGCGATTTCTTCACCCAGGTGGGCAGTTGCGTTTCTTCCTTGTGTGTAGCGGCTGGGCGCGCAGAATACCTGGAGCATGTTACTTAGCAGGTGGCGCGGCCCGCCAGGAGATTGCGTCGCAGGGCAACACCGGGCTTGTGCTCAAAGATCACGAGGCCCATTGTAGCGTTGCCGCGCGGGAAGGTCGTCGGGGTGCACTCTACGGGAGACTGTATACGATCACGCGCCCGGTGGTTTTCGGCACGGGCCAGATTGCCGGACTCATGCCTGCAGCGACCGCGATGCGTTGGTGCCCGCCTGTCCGATAAGAAATAACGCCGCCGCCCAGAGCCGCGCCGGTGGCATTGCGCCACAGCACGGATCCGTTGCCTGCGTCCACGGCCAGCACATCGCCGTTCAGATCCCCGGTGAAGACCAGGCCGCCCGCAGTGGGCGTGACGGCCGCCAGCATGGGCGTAGGCGATTTGTATTTCCAGCGCACCCGTCCCGTGTCGGCATCGACGGCAGTGAGCCAGCCGCCCCACATCTCTTTTGGATCGCTGCGGCCGAACGGATGTTGAGGGTCACCCGAGCCGGCCCAGGCGGAACCGCGTTTTCCCGTGACCGCCGCAGCGTCGGCAATCTTCAGGGAAGAACACCAATCCACGGCATTGACGAACAGCAGATTCAACGTGGGATGAAACGCCGGGCCGTTCCATTCCGTGCCACCTTGCGTTCCGGGGCAAAATCGCGTTTCGGTCTCGGTGTTTAATGGCGTGTTGACGTTGGTTCGCGTGGTGACTGGTGTTGCGTAAAGGATTTTGAGCGGCGACTGCGAAGATTTTCCTCCCGAGGCTATACCGGAGCGATCGATGCCGTAGAGGAGTCCGTCTTTGCCTGCCGCGGCGGCGATCTGGCGTCCGCCTTTAGTCTTGATCAGAGCGGGCGGACCCGTCATATCCCAATCGTGAAAATCCTTCTTGACGGGCTGAACGTAGCGAAGCATGGTTCCCGTTTTTGCGTCCAGGGCGATCACGGATGTCGTGTAGAGGTTATCTCCGGGATGCAGGGCCAGCAGAAAATCGGGCGCCACGTTGCCGGTGGACACCCAGAGCACGCCCGCTTCGGGATCCAAGCTATAGGTAGTCCATGTGGCTCCGCCGGTGGGAGGGTTGCGCTCGCTCGGGTTTTTCCACGTGGCACGCGCGGGGCCGGAATCGGGCACCACATTGAAGCGCCAGAGTTCATGGCCATCGGCGGCGCTTAAGGCATAGACGCGGCCGGTGACACCGAAATTATCGCCGCCCGCGTTGCCCGCAAACACCATTCCATTCCAGGCGATCGGCGCCATCGGCACGGATTCCGCGTTCGCTGGATCGCCAATAGTTGCGTCCCACGCAGGTTGGCCGGTGGAGGCATCGAGCGCGAAGACATGCGCGTCGCCCGCGCCGCGGAACAATTTGCCGTCGAGGTAGGCGACTCCGCGATTGACGCCGAGCCCACGCGCGGGACCCGGCCGGCTGTACTTCCACTTCAGTGCGCACGAGGACGCATCCACTGCGTACGTTGTGGAATATGTGGTGAAGTAAATCACGTCCTGCACCATCAGGAGACCGCTTTGGAACGAAGTGGTTTCACCGGTGTCGTAAGTGCAGGCGGGGCGCAGGTTGCTCACGTTGCCGGGGTTGATCTCGTTGAGAGGAGAGAAACGACTTGCGCTGAGGTCGCCATTAAACGAGGGCCATTCATTGGAGGGCAATTCGGGGGACTGAGAGAGCCCTGCTTGAGCGAGGAATCCCAGAGAAACAACAATCGAATACAGTTTTGTTCGATGCATGCGTGTCACAGGAATGATTTTCTGCTAACGCCAGGAGTTAAGCAAGGCACTCGCCTGTTTGTTGGAATAGATCGTTGGCAATCCGGAAGGTCAGCTGACCAAGGTCTCACCCGATCCGAAAGCCATGGCGGAACGCGCTCGATTTCTGGTAGGGTAAACCATCGATAGTCTCCTCGCACGATCGTTATTGATTCCGATGCTGGCTGGGATCGCGCCATTACACGGCCAAACGAGCCCTATCGCAACAGATCGACCCGCGATAACAAACTCCAGTGTCGTTGTGCCGAACGGCAGCCTGCAGGTGGAAAATGGTCTCCAGATCGCGACCGCTTCCGGCGAGCGCACCGTTGACGGTCCCGAGAGCCTGGTGGTGTTCGGCTTGGCGGGTGCGACCGAGTTGCGGTTTACGGTTCCGGATTATATCCATGCGGCTCCTGGTTCGGGTTTCGGCGATCTGGCTCTGGGAGTCAAGCAACAGATCGGACATACGCAGAGTGGATTCGACGTCTCTCTGATCGTGTTTTTAAGCATCCCGACCGGGGGAAACGCCGTATCCAGCCACGGATATGACCCGGGCCTGCAACTGCCGTGGTCGCAGAAGGTTTCCGAAAACTGGACGGCGGCCGGAATGTTGTCGTTGTATTGGCTGACGCAGTCCGGCGCCCGAAACCTGACAGGGGAATCGACGTTCCTTTTCGACCGGCAACTCACCGGGTCCTGGGACGCATTCGTCGAATACGCGGGCGACTTTCCCGAGCATGGGGGGCCGAGCCACCTGCTGCACGTCGGTACAGCATACAAGCTGGGTCTGCTCCAGCAGCTTGATCTCCATGTTGGAGCAGGTTTGTCTCGCGCGGCCGTGGATCACTTCATTGGCGTCGGCTATTCGTTTCGATTCCAGGCCAGACGGAAATGAACTATCTCGCCTCCGTGCCGGAGGAAATCAAGCTCTCCAGGTTCGTGAACCGGACGCGCAGGTTCCAAAGTTCCTCTTCATTCAATCTTTCGGCACAGCCGGCGACAACACGTTTTCCCAGCTCCACCAGAATCCGGCGGAGTTCGGGATCGGGCGTGGCGGCGGCGATGTCCCCCAGAGCACGCAGCAGGCGCAGACTCACGGCCGCATCCCCTTTCGCGTACATTCGAATCTGTTCCAGCGCCGACTCCAGGAGATTGGCGAAGCCGATCCATGGAACGTTTACGCGAACGATTCCGGGCGGGTCGTAAAGAAATGAATCCTGGGGCTTGCGTGAGGCGCAGCGAATCAGGATGCGACTCAGTTGATCCACGCAGCTGATGGCAGTAGTCGGGTCGTTCACGGCAGGGGAGATCGCCTTGAGCGCGATGTCCACAATCTGCAGCACGCCGAACTCGACATCCTGCTGTAAGGTGCGGGACGGGCCCAGGTCGAAGGCTCCGAGCAAGTCCCTGGTCACAGCAGGGGACAATCGATCGCCCCGCGCAACCGCCAGCAGCGAGATTCCCGCAGGTACGAATTGACCGACTCGCCGGAGCACGCGAATCTTCACGCGATGCTCCTTCGCCAGTGCCACCAGACGGGCCGTATCGATAAAACGGATGTAGCCGGAGCCTTCGCTCGGCACCTGCGCGTCCCATTCGATAGAAGGGGAGGGGACGGCGTTCCGATACCCGCCCTCATGGCTGGGCCACGGCAGGATCTCGTCGATCACCGCCTCGGTGTCGGAGGCGATCTTGTCGACGATGTAGTTGACGCTGATGGCGCGCGAGATGTGATGGATAAAGAAGAGCAGCCACGCGACGCAGGCGATCGCGAGTAGGATGGCGCCCATTACGGTGTCAATCGGGGCAAAAGGATATGGCAGCGAGCGGGCTGCCGGAAGAGCCGCCATGCAGTACAGGAATGTTCCGAGGAAGATGCCGAGCGTCCATTGCGTCACGCGGTCCTGGGAAAAGCTGACGATAATGCGGGGCGAGAACTGCATGGAAGCCAGCGTCAGCGTCATGAGCAGAATGGCGAAAACGATGGACACGACGGTCATGATCGACGTGGCGATTCCGCTCAGAATGATCTGCGCCACTTGCGGATCGGCATGCGAGGGAAAGATCGCTTTGGGTACCCAGTCGCTGATCCAGGGAAATTCTTCGTCCAGCCAGGAGATCAGCGCTCCCACGCAACCCAGCGAGAGCGCGATGCTGAGGGGACGAACCAGGAAGCCGCCGCGCAGGTTGTACATCGCCTGGCGAACCAATAACGCGAAGCGCTTGCTTCCCGCGCCGCTCATGGAAACCTTCATGGAAGGGAGATCCCGGACTTCATCAGGTAGTGCTCAGCGATCGGGGCGAGCGAAAGTGTGGGGAAAAACGTCAACGCCGTTACGATCCCGATGGTGCCCACGAGCAGACCTCCGAACAGGAAGCCATGAGCCGACACGGTGCCGCGGGTAATCGGGACCAGCCGTTTCCGCACCAGGCTTCCCGCGATCCCGAGCGCCGGCAGCAGAACCAGAAAACGCCCGACCAGCATCTCCAGCCCCAGCGTGATGTTGAACCACGGCGTGTTGGCGTTCAGGCCGGCGAAGGCGCCTCCGTTTGTGCCGACGGCGCTCGCGTTGGCGTAGAGGATTTCACTGAGCCCATGGGGACCGCGATTGCCGAGATTCGCGATCGGTGCTCCCGGCGGATTCCAATAAGAAGACACCGGAAATCGCGCCAGCACCGTTGCCGCCGAAAAAATCAAAATGGCCGCTCCCGTGGCGACCAGCGAGATCATGACCAGCTTCATTTCCCTGGCTTCAATCTTCTTGCCCAGATACTCCGGCGTTCTGCCAACCATGAGGCCGGCGATGAAGATCGTAACCAGACACGTCAGCATCATCGAGATGAGGCCCGATCCTGTCCCGCCAAAGATCACTTCCCCGGTCTTGAGATTGAAGAGTTGAACCAGACCGGAAAGAGGTGTAAAGCTGTCGTGCATGCTGTTCACGGCTCCGTCGCTCGATGCCGTGCTCACGACCGAGAAGATGGACGACGCCGGAATCCCGAACCTGACCTCCTTACCCTCCATATTCCCGCCATCAGCTGAAGCGGCGTTTACCGCCGGGCTCCCGCTCCGTTCGCTCCACGTTACGATGCAACTACCCGCGAGGAACAGGAACATCATGACCGCAAACAGCGTCCAGCCGTGGCGTTGCTCCCTCACCATTCGCCCCAGAGTGGCAGTGAATCCCGCGGGGACCGCGAGGATGAGCAGCATCTCAACGAAGTTGGAAAGCGGCGTGGGGTTCTCGAAGGGATGCGCCGAGTTGGCGTTAAAAAAGCCGCCTCCATCAGAACTGAGAAGCTTGATCGGTTCCTGCGAAGCAACCGGGCCGAGCGGAATGGTTTGCACGGCGCCTTCGACCGTCGCCGATTTCTGCCAGGGGCGCAGGCTTTGGACCACTCCTTGCGAACAGAGAAACAGCGCACCGATGAACGAGAGCGGCAGCAGGATGTACAGCACGGATCTGGTCACATCCACCCAGAAGTTACCGAGCAGACCCGAATCCTGGCGTGCGAAAGACCGGATCAGCGCGACCGCCACGGCCATTCCCGCCGCCGCCGAGGTAAAGCTCTGCACGGCGATCCCGAGCATTTGCGAAAGGTAGCTGAGCGTAGTCTCTCCGGACCAGGCCTGCCAGCTTGTGTTCGTCACGAAACTCGTTACGATGTTGAAGGCGAGGTCGGGAGTCATGGGTGTCGATCCCGATGGGGCTGAGGGAGTGCCGAAGCCCCGCGGGTTCAGCGGCAGCAGGCCCTGAAGCCTGAGATGCACGTAGAAAAAGAGCGCACTGACGAGACTGAAAGCCAGGCAGGACGCGGCATAGGCCATCCATTCCTGCTGGCGTTCCGGGTCAACGCCGCACACACGGTAAATGAGACGTTCCCCGGGAACAAGAAATCGCGAGAGGAGAGTGCGGCGTCCCTCGAACACGTCGGCCATGTACAAACCCAGAGGTTTTGTGAGCAGCGTCAAGAATACGGCAAATGCGGCCAGCTGCCAAAGTCCCGGACTCAGGAAGAGGGTCAGTTTCAAATTGTTCCCGTTCGATGCATAGGGGTTATGTCGCGGGATCGGTTTCAGTGCGTCAGATCGTAAATGAAATAATTCGTCGCGATCCGATACGCCAGCGACGCCCACTTCTCCGGGTAACGCGCATCGTCCGACCATTCCCACGCATCGCCCAGGTCCATGTTGTGGCAGATCGCGACCATCACGCGTCCCTTATCGTCGAAGATCGCGCGCCAGTGCGGAGTCTTTCCCGTCTCTCCCGCTTCATATGTCCTGCCGCTGTAATGGTATTGCCAGCCGGCGACCTGGAAACGATCATTTAAATCGTAAATTGTGTGAAAGATCGGGTTGGAATTTTCGAGATCCACGATGGGACGGTCCGGGAAGACTTTGCTCATGCTGGCGACAAACACCTTCCATTCACTGGAGACATTATGGTAGGGCTGGTCGCCGTGGAAATCGTCGACCATCAGAAATCCGCCCCGCAACAGGAACTCGCGCAGCTGGGCCGCCTGTTCGTCGGGCAGCGCCCAATGCCCCACCTCGACCGCATACATCATCGGCCAGTTGTAAACGTCGTCGGTGCCGTCGAGATCGACGACCTGCTCCACCGACCGCGTCTCGATCCGCGTCAGCCGGCGCACGCCCTCGAGCAGATGACGGTCGGAGCGCGGATAATCAATCGTCCAGTTAAGGTCGAATCTCCCGCGGTACTGGGCGTAGACGCTGGGATAGCGAAGCCGTGCGCGGGTCCACTCGGTTTTCTGATTCCAGTCGGGAGGAAGCGGAAAATCCTCGTATTCGGAGGCCTGGTATTGTTTGAAGGGCCGCTGCGCGCGTAAAATCCCCAGGACGCTCAGTGCGGCGACGACCAGCAACAATGCCGAACGGTATCGCATGCAGCCTCCTGCTGTGATCAGGCTATCACGAGCCTCTCGCGGCCGGCAGCGATGCGGAGTTCACAAACCTCAAACGAGTTAATCAGGCGCTGAAGCAGATGCAATTCATCAGATTCCGTCTTCCCGGACCGTCAAAGGACTACTCAGAGCGAATCGCGCGATCTCTATCTTCTTCATGAAGACAACACCCGGGTGACGTTGCGCGTATGCAACAAAGTCTTCCAGCACGCGCACGCGCGAGGGGCGGGCAACCCGGTCATGAGTTGCCACCGACATCATCCGGCGCTTAGTGGCCGACTCCAGGTAGAGCGCATCGAACTCCGCCTTCAGTTCCCCGGCGAAGTCGGTGCAGGTGCGCCACCGGTTCTCGTAATTCTGATAATCGTTCAACTGGAATGTGTAAGGGACTACTATGAACGGCTTACTCCGCACCGGTATCACGAAAGGCTCGTCCCGGCTCAGGTCGTCGGTGTGATAAAGAAAACCGAGCTCCTGAAGGATTTCGAGGGTATTGGGCGTTCCGCGCATCCCCGGTGCGTTGAAGCCGAGGGGACGAACGCCGGTGACCCGCTCCACGGTATTCACGCCGGTCTCAATTGCTGCCTTCTCTTCTTCCCGCGACTTGTCGTAAATCGCCGCCCAGGTCTGTGCGTGTGCCGCGGCCTCATGACCCCGTTGCACAATTTCTTTCGCGAGCGCCGGATGCTTCTCGACAGCAAGCCCCACCATGTGGGAAGTGACGCTCACTTTCCTGCGGTCGAACACGTCAAGGAGGCGGGGCACGCCTTCTTTGAAGCCATATTCGTACCACTTCTCCGTCGGCATGTCCCGGTAGCGAGTATCGAGATTTCCCCAGGGGCCGTTGGCGCCGCGTTCCGGTTGCGCGCCGGTCTCGAGTTGCATTGACAGCGACACTACGAAACGCGCCCCGCCTGGCCACCAGGCAGTTTGCGAAGACTTTACCGCTGCGCCCTTCGGCGCCGACTGCTGCGCTTGCGCCGGCGCCATGGCGAGTCCCAGCGCGGCGCTGCCCTTCATGAAATTGCGCCTGTCCATTAAAGTGATTCGCTCCCCAGTGAGAATATCAAGTGTAAGTGGGCGCGGAAAAGCGCCTGATTATTCGGACCCGGCAGTCATGACCTTCAGTTCATGCGTGGACTGGTGGTTTTCGTGTCGCTCGACCGCGATTTCCAGAGCAGCGCCTGTATCGCGAACTACTGCTTCCAACGGAGTAAGTGCAGCGTCAGGGGAGTCGCCCACAGCTCCAGCCAGATCGGCTATGGCTTTTGCGTGCGCAGAAATTGCCGTCGCTGCTTCCTCAAGCAGGATTCTGCACCGTTCGCAGCCGCTTTGACCCATGTGGAGCAAACTACAGCAGTCGATAGGCCAAAGTTAACAGCCGTACTACTCTTGCTTTGACCGAACGCTGTGGTCGTCACGCACGCCGCGTAACCGAGCCCCCGCATGCCGCTATTCTCAGTGAATGGCAGGGCTACCCGGGAGTTCCGCGCAAACCGATCCGGTTCGCGACGCGTTCCGTGGCTTCCTGCTCGATATCGCCCTGAACGCGTTTTTCCCGTTGCTCTTATACAGGCTCTCGAAGCGTTACGTTTCGCCGTCGGAGTTTACCGCGCTGGTCGTCGCCACAACTTTCCCTCTCGGCAAGAGCATTTTCGATGTGGCGAAACGCCGCCGGCTCGATCCCATCTCAATAATTGTTCTACTCGGCATCGGCGCGAGTGCGATCGCCCTTCTCGCCGGTGGAAGCCCACGGTTGCTGCTGGTGCGGGAATCGATCTTCACGGCGTATTCGGACTGGCCTGTTTCGGATCGCTGCTCGGCCCTCGCCCGATGATATTTCGGGCGGCACTTTATCGCGGGGAGCGACGCGACGAGGCAACGCAGATACGAAGCCAGCTGGGAGCTTCCGGAGGTGCGCTTCACCAGCCGCCTGATCACCGTGGTCTGGGGCAGCGTGTATCTGGGAGAGTTTGCGATCCGCGTGGCACTGATTTATCTCGTTCCCGTGGCTTGGGTTCTGGCGATTTCACCCGTGCTTCTGGGTTCTCTGACTCTGGCTACCATCGTGTGGACCTTCCGCTATGCGAAGCGGGCGAGGGAACGCGCCCTTCCGAAGGTCGATGAACTGATGCGCCGCTCCGATAACGCGCCTTAGTCGTCCGTTTGATAAGTTCGCTAACGTATTCCAATCCCCTGTCGAGCTGCGCTCGACCGTACGGGCTGAAGCCAGGCTGAAGCCCGTACCCACCCGGCCAAGCGAGTTAGCGCGGCATACGGAACGGTACTTTCTGCAACTCGGTCTTTTCGATGAGCCGTTTCCAGAGCGTTTCGGGGTGCTGGTCGAACACGAGGCTTTCATCGTAGTCGAAGATATACCAGCCGTTCAGTCGTACCTCACGCTCGAGCTGGCCGGCCGCCCAGCCCGTATATCCGAGAAAAATGCGGAATTCCGACGCCTTTCGCCCTCCGGCCAATGCGGCCTCGATGCTCTGCTTTGAGGACAACAGATACAGATTGCCGAAGACGTGGCTTGTGTCTTCCGGTGCCGAACGGGACCGCAGCAGGGCCATTACTCCTTCCAGCTCAACCGGGCCGCCGACGAAAAGCGGATCGGTGCGTTTCTCCGCTCCCTTGATCCCGGCGAGCGCGCGCTGAATCGGCAGGTCGCTGCGGTAATGGATCATCAGACCGAGCGCCCCGGTCTTGTCGTAATGCGCCAGCACGATGACGCTGTTGGCAAATAGAGGATCGGGAGCGTCGCGCTGCATGATCAGAATCCTGCCCTGCGCCAGATCCTCGGGGCGGGTGGATTGCGCGGGGCAATCAGGGGCCGAGAGCAGAAATCCCGCAGTCAGCGCGGCCAGTGTAACCTGCCGGACATCCATGCAATCTATTCTGCACCCTTCGGGCGGGCAGAATACCGGCCACGGATTTTGGTTATAGTAGGCGACGGGAGAGGAGTTTGGCCATGACTCGGAGACAGTTGGTGAAATACGCGGGGATCGGTGGCGCGGCGATCGCTTTGCGGGGGATCGACGGCGCACGCGCACAGGATTCGGCACGCGGGGTGGCGTCGGTTAAGGCCCTCGTCTTTGACACCTTCGGCACCGTGGTCGACTGGCGCGGATCGATTATCGAAGAAGGCAAGACCTGGGGAAAAAACAAGGGCATCACCGTCGATTGGGGGCGCTTTGCCGATCGATGGCGGGCCGGCTACGCG
Source organism: Bryobacteraceae bacterium (assembly GCA_049516355.1). Lineage (GTDB taxonomy): Bacteria > Acidobacteriota > Terriglobia > Bryobacterales > Bryobacteraceae > BOG-234. The sequence goes on from JBEKTF010000005.1 coordinate 67,247, forward strand.
CCCTCCATGGAGAAGGTGCGAAAGGGCGAAATGCCCTGGACCAACCTCGACCATTTGCATCGCGCGCTGCTGGAAGATCTGCTCAAGGAGTTTCACATCGAAGGTCTCTCGGAAGAAGAAAAGGACCACTGGAACCGCGTCTGGCACCGCCTGAAGCCGTGGCCCGATTCCGTCGCGGGTCTTACCCGCCTCAAGAAGAAGTACACGATTGCGCCGCTCTCGAACGGCAATGTCGCGCTGCTCGCCGACATGGCCAAGAACGCCGGGATTCCGTGGGACCTCATTCTTTCGGCCGAGCTGGCCAGGCATTACAAGCCCGATCGCGAAGCATATCTCACCGCGGCCAGTCTGTTGGAGCTGAAGCCCGAGGAAGTGATGATGTGCGCGGCGCATTCCGCCGATCTGATGTCCGCGCACAGCTTCGGTCTGCACACCGGCTTTATCCACAGGCCCAATGAATACGGACCCACG
>JBEKTF010000006.1:0-62964 GCA_049516355.1 Bryobacteraceae bacterium
GGTCGCCCTCCACCTTGCCTATATAGACAAAGATGGCGGTCGTGTCGTTGAACGGCATTTTCACCTTGAAGGTGATGAGGTCGCCCTTGACGATTCCCCATTCGATAGGGGATTCACCCGCGCCCTGGATGATCATTGAGCCGGTTACTTTGCCTTCTTTCGTGTTCAGCGTGATTGCGAGGGTCTGAGGTCCAGCCGGGGCGGGTCTGACGACGTTGGCGGTCCATTTTCCGTCGAAAGCGCTCTGGGCCATCGCAAGCGAAGCGAACCCGAGTATCGATACCGTCAACAAGCAACGCGTGAGGGTTTTCAACCGATTTATCATAAGGTCCCCATTGTACGAAATCCGCTCAGGTTCTTTTACGCGCATCAGGAATGAAATAGAGGACGCCGGTGCCAACGATGATTCCGAGAGAAACCGCGGGGTGAAGCCAGGCGGCCGGGATCGCGAGCGCATAGAGAACCAGAGCGATCCAGTTGCGCCGCGTGGCAACGCGGTCCATATTCTTCAGCTCGGTGTTATCTCCGAACTGCGTGGCGATGGCCTTCTGGAAGAATACGAAGAACAGAAAGGCCAGATTCGCCCAGATCACGAGTGGGCTCGCGTCCTCCACGTGGCGAAGAAGATGATGGTGATTGACCCAGACGATTCCCACAAACAGATAGCTCAGCGCGTAGCTGACGAAGACGGGCCATAGTTCGAGGAGGGCGGCCATACTCGCGTCGCGCGGGGCTTTGAGTTCCAGCACCATGATGGTGATGATGATGGCGATGACGCCGTCCGAAAATGCTGCCAGACGTTCGGTGCTGCGTCTTCCGAACGCCATTCAGCGTTGCAGTCCTTCGAGGACGGCCTTGCGCAACAGAGCCGGCGGCAACAAACCTTGTGAGAGAACGAAGTCGTGGAACTTCATCGCATCGAACTTCGGGCCCAAAGCTTGTTCCGCGGCCTGACGGATTTCGAGCAGGCGCGTAAATCCGTCGAAGTAAGAGACTGCCTGGCCCGGCATGCGGAAGGTGAAGCGCTCGACCTCTTCAGTCGCGAAGGCCCGCGAGCAGACCACATCGTTTTCGAGTAGTTGCATCGCCTGGTCCGGAGTCACTTTGCCTTCCTGCAATTCGGGGTCGAGGAAGGCGCGGGCGGCGCGCAGGAGGCGGAATTGCAGGGAGATCAACTTGCCATCGTCGGGCATCCAGGGCTGCATGAACCATTCCGAGTAGAGCCCCCATCCTTCCACGTTGGTGCTGTTGAAGGCAAACAACGCGCGCGCGAGCGATACGCCTTTCTCCGCCATCGCATCGAATTGCAATTCGTGTCCGGGGCGTCCTTCGTGGGCGATGAGCGTCCAGGATACGGCGGCGAAGGTGAAGTCGTCGTATTTCAGGTTCGCGCCGTTTTCTCCCAGGGTTTCCAGAGGCAGGACGAAAGTGCCGCGCTCGCCCTGGTTGTCGACCAGGGGCGGCGGGTCCATGTGGGGGGCCGGCTGCTGGGCTGTCTCGGCTGCGGTGGCGATTCTTATGATGGCGGGGCGATCGGGGAGCGTGATCAGATGCTGCGTACGGAGGATGTCCTCGATCTGGGCGAGACGGGTCTGGTAGTGCGGCAGAATTTCGTCGCCGGTCAATTGCTCCCGCTTGAGAGCGCGGATGACGGAACGGTAATCGGAAGAAGGCAGGCCTCGTTCTTTCGCGACTTTTTGGGCCAGGTTTTCCATCTCGCCCTGAAGTTCGGTGAAGCTCTGATGCGCCATTTGTTCCAGTTCCGCGGGTGTGTAATCGACGCCGTATTGTTCGAGCTGGATGGCGTAGATAGCGGGCGGAAGACGGAAATCGGTGCGCGATCGGGGAAGAACTTCCCTGCGCACGAAGTCGTTATATTCGGCGATCTGGTCTTTCAGTTTCGCGAAGACCGGCTGGTAGCCGTCGATCTTGTATTTTTCGAGCAAGAGGCCGATGCCGTCGATGAAGGCCGTGGAGTTCGCGATGTTCTTCTCCACTTCGATCTTCGAAGGACCGAGCAGACCGGGAGTCTTCAGTCCCTCGCGGAAGCGGCGCTCGGCCTGCGTGACGATCGGAGTGTAACCGGGCTCGGCGCCGGTGTATTTCTTCAGGCGAGTGAGCGCCGCGGTGCGGCGTTCGGGCGCGGTCTGATCGTCCAGCAGGCTTCTGAGGCCATTGAAGACGAGGCTGGGGACGTCGGTGTAGGGAAGGAAAGTTTTATGGTTGGCGTCAGACGCACGAATGCCGCGGTCGGCGGAGGCAATCAGAATTTGCAGGTCTTGCTTTACGAGGGGGTCTTGCTCTTTTGCCAGGCGAGTTTCGAGTTCGCGTTTGGTTTTGCGAAGGCCGGCCTGCATTCGGATCCTTTGATCCAGAAGGGAAACGATCTGGTTGTCGAGAGTCCTGATACCGTTGGCCGTCGCTTCCTCGGGATCGTATCTGAGGTTGCTGTCGATGAGGAGTTGCGCATTGCGGTTGCTCTTCGCTACCCAGGCGGGGGTCTGCGCGAACGCGGCTGTGGCGATCAGGCACGCGGAAAGCAGAAAGCGGCGCATGATTACAGTGTAGGAGGGCTATCGGGTTTCGATTTGCAGACGCTTGCCATCGCTGATCACCGTAATCAAACCCCGCTCGTCGGTGCGAAATATCCGGACCTTGCGGTCTTCAAGCGCCTTGATTGTCAGTGGGTGCGGGTGCCCGTAACTGTTATCGAAGCCGGCTGAGATGATTCCGAACATCGGATGCTCGAGATCGAGCAGCGTGGGGGTGCTGGAGGTCCGGCTGCCGTGATGGCCAACCTTCAGGACGTCGTCATGCCCGAGCAGGCCCAGGTCCGCGAGTTCACGCTCGATTCGTTTCTCCATATCGCCGGTGAGCAGGAACGACGTCGACCCGAAGCGGACGCGCATGACAAGGGAGTCGTCATTCTTCGGGATGGATTCAGGAAGGTAATCCGGACCGGGCGCGAGTATTTCCAGCGTCGTGCCGCCGAACGAAAACGGCGGGCCGCGCAGCATGTGCCGGATGACGATGTGCAGTTGGCCGGCGGTATCGCGGACGCTGCGCCACTCGGGGCTATCCTGCGTTGCGCCGGTCCATAATTCACGGGGATGGAAGTTGCGCAGGACCGCGCTCATGCCTCCCATGTGGTCTTCGTGGGCATGGGTCATGACTACGATGTCGAGGTGCTTGATGGATCGCGTCCAGAGGTAGGGAGATACGACGTCCTCGCCGATGTCGAGGCCTGATTTCCTGGTGCGGCCGAAGGAGGGGATTCCGCCGGCGTCGATCAGCATCAGAGGACCTTGCGGGAAAGCCACGAGGAGGCTGTCGCCCTGGCCGACGTCGATCGTACTGAGTTCGAATTTGCCGCGCTCTACAACGGGCGCGAATGGATGGACGACGATGATCGCGAGAGCGACCGCGATTCCCAGCCATCCGAAGACGATATTCCAGCGGGATTTCATACGCCAGGCGGCGACGATCAGTGCCGCGGCAAAGATTGCAGCCAGCCAGAACGGGGGGGCGGGAATGCGCCAGTCCGGCTCCCATCGGGCGTGAAAGCCGACGGCGGTTCTCGACACGGATAACAGCCAGGCGCACAGGTGCGCGAGAACCGTGGAGTTTGCCGCGATGGCCATGAATCCCAGGGGAACGACGGCGCTTAGCATGGGCACGACGATCGCGTTGGCGGTGAGTCCCGACGCCGAGAGCCGATGGAAATAGACGATCATCGGCAAGGCGAGGCCGACCTGGATGAAGAACGAGGCAATGAAGATCTCCCACAGAAAAAAGCAGCAGCGCGCAGTCATAACGACCAGGAAGCGAGCAACCTTCGGTATGCCGAGCGAGAGAGTGCGGGCGAGGAGGCGCATCTCGAGCCGGAATTGGGCGGATTTGGGGGCCAGGCGGATGTCGATCCCCGGGTCGTCGAGATCTTTGAGTCCACGCGCAAGAGGCGTTGAAGTTGCGTCCAGTGCGGGCACGACGAAGGCCCCGATCAATGCGACGGCGAGGAAAGAAAGCTGGAAGCTGGCGTCCAATAACTGTTCGGGGTCGGCAACGATGAAGATGAGAGCCACGGCGGCGAGGATATTCAGCAGCCTTCCTTCGCGGAAGAACAAGCGTCCGACGGCGTAAAGGCTCATACCGGCGGCGGAACGCAATACGGGCGCCTGCCATCCCGTGACGCCGGCGTAGAGCCAGGCGGCGAGGATGGTCAGAAACAAGGCAACGCCACGCGGGACGGCGCAGATCCGGAGGAAGAAGAGAAGCACCGCAGCGAGGACAGCGACGTGGCTGCCCGAGATGACGAGCGCGTGGAAGGTTCCGGTGGAGCGGTAGTCTTCGGTCCACATGCGATCGAGTTTCACGGTGGCGCCGATCAGGACGGCCTGCATCATTCCGTTGGAATAAGTGTCGCTGGCGTAAAGTTTGTCGAGGCGGGTGAGTGCGGCGGAACGAATGGCGAAGATCAGACCGGCGGCACGGTTTCCGCAATGCCCGGAAAGAATCCGAACCGTGGATGCGTCACCCGAGGCGGTCCAGTAGATGTCTTGCCGGGCGAGGTAATGAACCGCATCGAAAGTACCCGGGTCATTGTAATTATGCGGGCGGCGGACCTTGCCCTGGAATTCGATGCGGGAACCGTACGGTAAATCGGGGAAGGCCGGGTTCGGATTCGAAGCAGAAGGACGAAGAGAAAGTGTAACCTGGGCACGGGCATGCGGCGCGAGTTCCACCGTAAAATGCTCGCGATCTGCCGCGACCAACGCCGGATCGACGACGCAGCCTTCAAAAATCGCGGGTATGTTATCGCGAACGGTCAGCGAGGGCGTGGGGTGCACAGGCCGCGCGCCGGGGAGCGCGATGCCACCGAAGACGAGGGCCATCAGGGACGTAGCATGGGCAAGATGCCGCGAATGTGCGAGGTAGCCGATGAGCGCGAGGCCTGCCAGCGCGGCACAAGCATTGCATACGTCACGTTCAGGGAATTGCTGGTAACGGGCGATTGCGAGGCCCGCTCCGACAGCAGCGAACGGCAGTAGAAGCGGTTCGTGGAGACGCATATGACCCTGTGGCCATATGCGTCGTAATTCTCAAGGATTTCGCCGGTTCAAGCGGCGTTGAAAGTCCTGGGTTGAAAACGGATGCGAACGGATTGCTCCAGGTGATCGAGATAAGCGAGGACGATGAACATCTTATGAACACGATCATCCGGGTTCGACCAGCGCTCATGAGATGCCGGGTCGAAGAAGTCTGACATCAGACGATACGGGTTGCAGCTTTCGGAAAACTCTGCTTCGAGAATGCAGGCACCCTGGAATTCTGCGAGGCATTTCAGTTCGTCCCGGGAAAGACCTTGCAGGAAATCCAAAACAATTTGCCGATTGACAGGAAGTGCGTTACGAAGAAGAGCGCCGACGAGGGAAGAGCGAGAGGCGACAGCAGCCAAAATTAGCTCCAAGGGTGCTTAAAATGACCCACCAAAGTTATTATCCTGAACCAGACCTCCCAAAAGCAAGGTTAATGACTGATTCGCAGACGTGGGTTAGCTATTTCCCTGATTCCATTTGGCGTAAGGCAGACATAAAGATAACGCCGGGCCTGCAAACAGGTGTCAGCCCCGGCGCGCATTTTCAGCAGTACCATTCCAAGCATCCAGAACTCCTTTCGCGAATTTAGGGACAATCGGAGTACCGAATCCAAGTGTCTGATTTCTCAAGGCCTTAAGACTACTTTGATACATCCGTCCCTGGCATCGAGGGTCGAATATCCCTCCGGACCTTCATCGAGCGCGAGGCGATGCGTGATGACAACCGATGGATCGATTTCGTCCCGTTCAATCCGTTCGAGCAACGGTTTCATGTAAGAGTGAACGTTCGTCTGGCCCATTTTGAAAGTGAGACCTTTGTTAAAAGCGACACCCAGAGGGAACTTGTCCACGAAGCCGCCGTAAACACCCGGAATAGAGACGGTCCCGCCCTTCCGGCAGGCAAAAATGGCCTGGCGCAAAGCATGAGTGCGGTCCGTTTCGAGTTTCACCGCCATCTTTGCGTAGTCGTAGACCGCATCGACGGAAGTGCCGTGGGCTTCGAGTCCGACGGCGTCGACGCAAGCGTCGGGACCGCGACCGCCGGTCATCTGCTTCAGGTGCTCGCCGATGTCGCCCCGATCATGCCTTAATTTTTCGGGGTTCAACGGTTCTGCGCCGCATCTTTCGGCAAGATCGAGCCGGGATTGAATATTGTCGATCGCGATCACGCGCCCGGCGCCGAGAAGAAAAGCGCTACGAATGGCGAACTGCCCGACGGGGCCGCATCCCCAGACGGCAATCACGTCTCCCTGCTGGATATTGCAGTTATCCGCGGCCATATAGCCCGTGGGGAAAATATCGGACAGGAACAGCGCCTTTTCGTCGCTCACGCTGTCTGGAATTTTCAGAGGGCCGACGTCGGCGAAGGGAACTCGCACGTATTGCGCCTGGCCACCCGCATATCCCCCGAAGAGATGGGAATAGCCAAACAATCCGGCCGCGCTTGATCCATAGAGCTTTTCGGATAGCGAGGCGTTTGGATTCGAGTTGTCGCAAAGCGATGTCATCCCGTTCTGGCAGAAGAAGCAATTCCCGCAGGCGATACAGAATGGCACAACCACGCGGTCGCCGGTCTTGAGATTGGGAACCTCCGTTCCGACTTCGACGACTTCTCCCATGAACTCGTGTCCGAGGATGTCGCCTGGTTCCATGGCCGGAATCACGCCGTGGTACAAATGCAGATCCGAGCCACAGATGGCCGTAAGGGTGGTTTTTACGATTGCGTCCCGTTTGGTGAGGAGCTTTGGCTCCGGGACATTTTCAACGCGGACATCTTTCTTGCCGTACCAGCAGATTGCTTTCATGGCGGGCTCCGGAAAAGTTCAGCGGGTATATGCCGGCGCGTCACTTGCCGGAAACGATTCTTCCGAAGCCTTTCCCACGGCATCGGAATTCGGACAGGGTTCCACGCGGCGGGCTCGCCCACCCACGGGCTGGCCCGCAGTCTCCGGCACAACACCGGACTCAATGCGGGCTTTGAGACGTTTCAGATCGTTATGGATTTGTTGAGCAGGGTCTTCGCCGAACAGCCGGGCGACGAAACCACCCACAGCGCCGCCGGGAGGGAGGTACTGGAGTTCCAGTTTGATTTCTGTCCCGCGCCCGCCGGCTGCATCTTTGAAATATACGGAACCGGCGTTCGGCACCTCGGATCCATCGAGCGAGCGCCACGCGATCAGTTCGTTCTCGCTTTCGTTGACGATTTCAGTGTCCCATTCCATCCTTTTCCCACCCGGGCCTTTCGCGATCCAGTGGGAACGGTTGCCGTCACCGCTCGCACTGACGGACTCGACGTTCTGCATGAGGTGCGCAAGATTGGAGAGATCGCGCCAGAAACGGTAGACTTCGTCGCGAGGACGATTGATGGTGATGGCCTCCTCGATGCGTATGCCGGATTCGGAAGGCACGCTGACGTTCCGACCCCCGGACGCTTCGTTGGAATTAATGCCCAACGCCTGGTACGGATAGCAGAAGCCGGTGACGCCGCGCCGGACGAAAGCTATTCCCAGCAGCGCCGCCCCTGTGCCGAGCCAGCCCTTTTTTCGTAATCCGCGCGCGATCAGGAGTGTGCCGGCCATGACAGAGGCGGCTCGCTCTACCTTACCGACGTTTTTTGTCTGGTGTATATGCTGAAGAATCTGCATAGCAGATTCCGAGCAACTGCGACGCCAATGTGACCGATTCCCGCTCGCCGAATCTACTTGGCCGAAAACTACTTGATGGATATGGTCGGCGCGACTTGGGTGAGAGAGGCCGGATTGTTACTGGGAATACTATCCATGAAGACCTGAATCGGAACAGCGTTTCCCGTGGTCGCGGTCATTGGAATCTGAACGTTAATCTGCCAGAGCCCCACGAGATTGGGAGCGAGACCGGAATACTGGATGCTGGAGGAAGGCACAAACGTCGTGCCGATGATGACCTGCGGGGTTGCTGCAGTCGGCACCTGACCTGTACTGGGCGTCCCATCAGGAGGAGGATTGGAAACCGGACCCTGCCCGGTCGCATAAATCTGTATCGTCTGACCGCGGGGGATCGGATTGGAGGACGAATTCTGCGTGGAATCCTGATTGAGAGCCGCGACCGGACCGGATCCCGTCGAATTGACCGTAAATAAGCCAGGCGAAGCCGCCGCGAGGGGGAGTTCGGCGCCTCCATAAACCTGTCCCGTAGACTGGCGAATCACCTGAAGATCGACAGTTCCGCTCGTCGGCAGGCTCAGTGAAAGCGGAACGTTAATCTGTCCGGGCGAGACATAGAACAGCGCCGAAGGGGCGCCGTTGACAAGCACCTGCGTGTCGGCCAGCGTTGTGGGTAATGGGAAAGTGCCGGGATTGCTCTCGGTTCCGTTCGCTATCGGGTTGGTATTCACCGACGGGAAAAGGGCGGCAAATGCGCCCGGCGCGAGAGGCCTTCCCACGATGTAGTTCGCTGCGTTGACGACGGCGATCTGGGGCGCGAAATAAAGAAGGCGGTTAATGCCGTCGGCGACGAGCAAATTGTCGTATTGGTCGACGAATCCGGACCGGGGGGAGACTGCGGGAAGCGTGGCGTCCGAGGCGTAGTTTTCGGTGGGCAACTGGTCGACAGACGGGAAATGAAGAAGATGATTCTGGCCTGTATCCGCCACCCAAAATGTTCCGTCTTCCGGCGAGATTGCGATTGCAACCGGCTGGCTCAAACCCGTGGTGAGGGAAAACGATGCAGAGGCGCCGTTCGACAGGTTGCCGGCCTGATCGAAGACCTGCACGCGTGCGTTCCCGGCATCCGCAACCAGCACCCTGTCCTGGAGGTCAACGGCCACACCTCGTGGCGAGGAGAACCCGGAGGTTGACTGGGCAGAACCCGCTGCGGTTGTGGCGAAACCCGACTGTCCGAGCACGACGTTCGCGTTCATTCCGTTCGAGAACGGTTTCTGGAACAAAAGGACACGGTTCTGATTCGCGTCTGCCGCCACAAGCCAGCCGCTGTTCGCGATCGAAGCATTCGCTCCGGCCTGAGTAAACGCGAGTGAAATCGGAGCGCTCATTGTCCCCGCAGTGGGGTCTGTCACGGTCGACATAAAAGTCGCCTGGCCGAGAACGAGATCCGCGCTCTCAAGCGTCGTACTGCCGGAAGGTGGGTGAAACGGGGTCGGGAAGCGCAGGATACGGGAATTAAATGTGTCGGCCACATACAGATTCCCCGCGGAGTCGACCACGAGCGAGGTCGGCCCGTCCAGCCCCTGGCTGTTCGGCATGGTCGGGTCATTCGTGGGGTAATTAATAACCGTATGGAACATATCCGGCTGGCCGATCACGATGTCGGCAACCTGGCCATTCGTCATACTTGTGAAGTTCCGGAATCCGAGAATGCGATTGTTAAGGGTATCGGCAACGTACAGGTGGGGTGGGGTGGAGCTGTAGTCGAGAATTGCCGATCCCGAGGCGGAACTGGTAGAGCCGGAGAAGCCAAACTCCTTGCCCTCAACAAGATTCGGCGCCCGGTAGGGGAAGTCCAGTTGACCGATGACCCGCGAGGCTGTACCGGATGGGCCGGAGACGGCAGATGGAAATACGAGGATGCGATTGTTCCCGCTATCCGCGACAAATAGCTCGGATTGCGAAAAGGCCATATCCACCGGAACCGAAAAGGTGCTTGCGGAAGGCTGGCCGTTGCCTCCGTTTGCGGCAGAGCCGGCGAAAGTGGTTTGTCCAATTACCGCGTTGGCGGAAGGCGAAAACTGGGTTGTGGTTTCGGGTGGCCACGAAGCGACTGATCCATATACCAGGATTCGATTGGTGCTCGTGTCGGCGACCAGGATGTTTGGGCCAGCCGCGGCTACGCCGAGTACCTTACCGAGGACTGTAGCTTCAACAACAGTCTGCGCCTGTCCCTGAACGGGGACTCCGAGAATTCGGCTCGCGGAAGAGCTAAAGGTGGCGCCAGGCGGATAGACGACAACCCGCTGGAGCGCATCCGCCACGAACATGTTGCCGCTGGGATCAAAAGCTATGGCTACAGGCTGCGACAATCCGGTTTTGGCGGTTCTCGATGTTGCGGCGACGCTTGATACGAGGTCCGCCTGCCCCACGGCGATATCCGCGGAGGGTCCATTCGTGCCTGCGGTTAATACGGCGACCGGAAACCTCAGCACCCGGTTGTTCCCGGTATCGGTGACCCAGAGATTGCCTGCGGAATCGAAAGCGAGGCCGGTGCGTCCGCCAGCAAGAGAAAGTGTGCTGGCTTTCACGCCCCCGGTATTTGCCCCGGATGACGCGAAGGAGGTCTGCCCGATTATCATGTTGGGGAACTGGTACCCCGCCGGCTGGGTAAAAGGTTGTGGATAGCGCAGTATGCGATTGTTTCCGGTATCGGCAACGTATAGATTCCCCGCACTATCCACGGCCATCCCAGTGGGGTTGTTAATCCCGGTGGAGAACGTGTTCCCGGGTCCTTGCGGGATATTGGAAAATCGATTCGGCTGACCCAGCACGAGGTCGGCAAACGAGCCCGCCGTCACCTGCGTGTTGTATCTGTACCCGAGAACCCGGTTGTTAGCGGTATCTGCAATATAAATGTTAGGCGGAGACGCCGATGTATCCACAGCAATCCCGAGAGGCTGGGATAACTCGCGGCCCTCTACGACGTTCGGCCCAAAGGAATCGAACGCCAGGGGGTTGGAGGCAGTACCTATGAAATTGGGATCGCCAAAGACTTTGACTGGTTTGACGAACAGCGATTGGCCGGACACCGCATTGGCCAGTAGAAAGAAAAAAAACAGGATTACCGCGGGAAGGGTCAGCACAGAACGATGTGAGCGCAAATCTACTCCAGGATATCATGCGCCGCATCGGGCAACGACGCCGTCAGTGGCCGGCGGTGCGCGTTTTCGGAGCCGGGGTGCGCCGTGTTTTCTGGCCGCTTACCCCGCCACCGGCGCCAGCGGCTTCTTCGTTGATCATGTTTTCCGCGAGGTCGTTCAGTTTGGTGTCCGCTTCTTTTTCTTCGCCCTGGGTTTCATGAAGGAGAGCCGCCGCTTCCGAATTCCCAGTATCCGGGCGTGGGTGCGCGCCGATCCATAGCATGAAATTTCATAATGTTCCACCTTCTGAGCCGCGGCGATCAAGCCGGCGTCCCGCACGGAACCCTGCCCCATTTCGCCGATCAGTTCGTCGCCTTCCTTGATCAGACCGGTCATGGCCGCGCATTTCTTTCCGGTACGTTTTTCACCCAATCGCTCCCGATTCTTCGATCGTCGCGCCGCCTCGAAGCCCTGGTTTTTGAGCATCCCGGTTGAGTGTGCCCGCAGCAACACGGCTATCTTCGAATGCATTTGCACCCATTTTCGATTGATCTCCTTCTGCCGATTTCCTCAGGACAGAAATGCAATCGTTGGGCCAGGGTGACGAAGCGACTATCGGGAATGCCAATCGAATCGCGGCGGGAAAAGAGGGAGATGGAGCCTGCTTGCCGATTCCGAAATGAATCGGCGACGCTAATCGGAGAGCGTAAGCTTCGTGCTCTGCGGCCCGACGTGAATATGCGCGCCCGTAGCTTTGTGCGGAATCGCCGCGCGGAACGCAAAGTAGGGAATCCGGTTCGATTCCAGATATCGCATCAACCACTCGCCCTGCGGTTGATCGGGGTTCAGTGCCACATCCACCCTGCCGCGGTGGTCGAAGCCAAGAGAGCGATGCAGGGCCGTCTCTCCTTCCGCGCTGATCGGCAACGGTACCGCAAACCGGTTGGCATAGGCTGACTCCAGTTTCAGTAAATCGGCCGGTGTGAAGATTCCGTTTCCTTCGTAGTGCGTGTAGACCTTGCCTGCCCAGTCGGGATGCGATTCGGCCTGAACCTCGAGGCTGGCGATCCCTTTTTGAATGCGCGCGTTTTCGGCCATCTCCTGGACCAATGTCGCACGTGATTCCGCCCACTCGAGCTCTTTCTGTGCCCGGTCGAAATCGGCGCTGGAAGTCTCCGCCTCCGAACGCGAAATAACCCCGGCACTCACCAGTTCCTGCATCTCGAGCAGAGCCCGCTGTCGCCTGACGACCATTCTTTGGGCCACAAGGACCATCTGGTCGGCCTCTTCCGGCAAAAGATCGGAAGTATACAAGCTCTGTTTCAGCAAAGACATATCGAGTGCGTCCTGAACGTCTTCCTGAGTTTTTTTCAGGCGCATGAAGGGCAAGGCGCCCGAACTTACCAGTTTGGCGACCTGCGCGGAACGTTCGCGGGCACGAATCACGAGAGGATCGTTCTCATCCGCGCGCAGCCGGGAAACGGTCGCCTCAGTCGTAGCTGCGGGGGCGGGTGGATCCGATTGGGCGAAAAGAAATGACAGAGAGAAGGCCGCTAAAACGGCAAATCGTAAAAACACGTCTGTTCCTATAGTACGATAGCGGTTGGAGCGTGTTTCTGACGCATAGCGATACCGACGTCCTCAACAGTACTGGCACAAATCTCCATCCCCACAAACCCGAACCCGGGTGGCGCATCGCAGTTCGCGCCGCGCGGGAGAAAAAAGCCACTGATATTGTCGTTCTTGATCTTACCGGCGTGACCAGCTTCACGGATTACTTCGTGATCTGTTCCGGCGCGAGTTCACGCCAGAACCAGGCCATTGCCGATGAAATCAGCCTGCAATTAAAGAAGCGCGGCGAGGCGGCGACAAGCATCGAGGGCTACGACCAGGGCGAGTGGATTCTGAGCGATTACGGCGACTTCCTGGTCCATGTTCTCTCCCCGAAAGCGCGCGAATACTATTCGCTCGAACGCCTTTGGCGCGAGGCGAAAGTGATTCCCGTTCCCGCCGCTTAATCGGCGACAACTGATGGAATGAAGGTTTTCCTTTACTACGTTGGAAAGCCGAAAGATCCTCACGCCAACGCTCTAGCTGCGGACTATATCAAGCGGGCGGACCGGTTCGCGCCGTCCCAAATGTCCGAAATACGGCCGGACCGCACCGATCTCTGGAACAAACATCCGGGCGCGAAAAAGATACTTCTCGACCCGCTGGGCCGCGCGCTCGATTCGACCGCATTCGCCGATCTTTTCGCCAATGCCGAAATGCTGGGGCGCGATCTGGTCTTCCTGGTGGGTGGACATGACGGCCTTCCTCCCGCCTGGCGCGAGCGCGCCGATCTGTTGCTGTCGCTTTCCGCGATGACTATGCCGCATGAGCTTGCGCGCGCCGTACTGGCGGAACAGATCTACCGGGCGTTTACAATGTTGCGTGGGCATCCCTACCCGCGTTAGGGCGTTGGCAAAAACTGAATATGGCCTGGTTCAAACGAGAGTCGAACGGAGCAGGAGACCAGCAAGGCGAAGCATCGAAGCACACGGTCCGGACGGAAGGACTCTGGCTCAAGTGTGACGGGTGCCGCGAGATCATCTGGAAGAAGGACCTCGAGAGCACCCTCAACACCTGTGGCAAGTGCGGCCACCATTTCCGCATGGATGCGCGCTCGCGGCTCACCATGCTCTTCGACGACGGGGTCTATGAGGAAAAGGACGCTGCTCTCGAATCCTCCGATCCTTTGGGATTCGTGGATTCGAAGCCCTATAAAGAGCGTCTGAAGGCAACCGAGGAGGCGACCTCGCTGAAAGACGCACTGATTTCCGCAACCGGCAAGCTTGAAGGACGCGCGGTGAATATCTGCGCGATGGAGCCGAAATTCATCGGCGGCAGCATGGGTGCGGTCACTGGTGAAAAGATCACGCGAGCCATCGAGCGAGCGATCGAGTCCCGCACGCCTCTCATCGTTGTCTCGGCATCGGGCGGCGCGCGCATGCAGGAGGGCGCGGTCAGCCTTATGCAAATGGCCAAGGTCTCGGCGGCGCTGATGCGCCTCGATGAATCGCGTCTCCCTTATATCAGCGTGCTTACGGACCCTACCACCGGCGGCGTTACCGCCAGCTTTGCCATGCTGGGCGATCTCAATATCGGCGAGCCCGGCGCGCTGATCGGATTCGCCGGCCCGCGCGTCATCGAGCAGAGTATTCGCCAAAAGCTGCCGGAAGGTTTCCAGCGAAGTGAATTTCTGCTGAAGCACGGAATGCTTGATGCGGTGGTCCCGCGCGGCGAGATGAAGGCTTATATCGCGAGGGCGTTCGATTTCTTCTGTGGACCGGTTGAACTCGTGCCCGCCGAACGCGAAGCCGCATGAGCTTCGGGGAGAGCGTCCGGTTTCTGCACGCCCTCGGTCATGAGCTGAAAATAGTCAAATGGGATCTCGAGCGCATCGAGACTTTGTTGGCTGCGCTAGGCAACCCGCACCGCAGCGGCCGGTTCATTCATGTCGCCGGAACGAACGGCAAGGGTTCCACCTGCGCCATGATTGCCTCGGCGCTACGCGTCTCAGGCCTGCGGACGGGGCTCTACACATCGCCTCATCTGGTAGATCCGCGCGAACGGATTCAGATGAACGGCGAAAAGATATCGGAGCAAGCCTGGTGCGCGGCTTTCGACGAGATTCACGGCGCCGTCGAGAGTCTGCTGGCGCGGGATCGGCTCGACACGCACCCGAGCTTTTTCGAGACATTGACGGCGATGGCGTTCGTGGCATTTGCCCGGTCCGGAGTGGAAGTCGTGGTGCTTGAAACCGGCCTCGGCGGACGCCTCGACGCGACGAATGTGGTGGACCCGGAAATCGCCGTCATCACGCCTATCGACTTCGATCACGAAGCGTTCCTCGGTTCCAGTATCGAATCGATTGCGGCCGAGAAGGCCGGGATCATCAAAGCCGGGCGGCCCGCCGTTTTCTCAACGCAACGTCCGGCGGCATTCGGCGTTCTCGAGCGCCGCGCGCTTGAGATGGAGGCTCCCGTTACGCTGTCTTCGGAGTGGCGCATCGAAGATCTGCATCTTGAAAAGTTCGGCAGCCGGTTCACGCTTGCCCGCGATGAGGAGATTCCCATCGATTGCCCATTGGCAGGCGAGCATCAGGTGGAGAATGCCCGGACCGCAGTTGCCGCTCTCAGTATTTTTGGGCTTTCCGCCGCGGCCATCGGCGAAGGAGTCGCACGGGCATGGTGGCCGGGACGCCTCGAACGGGTCTCGACGAATCCGGACGTCATTCTGGATGGCGCGCACAACCCGGCAGGCGCGCGCGCGCTGGCGGCGCACATCGAGCGATTTTTCGCGGATGAGCCGGTACGCATCGTCTATGGCGCTATGCGCGATAAAGCGATCGGTGAAGTGATCAATATTCTGTTCCCGCTGGCGGCCGAAGTGGTCCTGACCGCCCCCGATCAGCCGCGTGCGCTCAACCCGGCGTCCGTGGCGGAAGCTGCCGACCATCCCAACCTCCGCATTGCGGGG
The DNA here is from genome assembly GCA_049516355.1 of Bryobacteraceae bacterium. GTDB lineage: Bacteria > Acidobacteriota > Terriglobia > Bryobacterales > Bryobacteraceae > BOG-234. Next base: position 15,402 of record JBEKTF010000006.1, read on the forward strand.
ACGATCGGCGAGGCACTCCGGATGGTCCGTGAGAAGCCGATGACGACTTTCATCACCGGCTCGCTGTTCCTGGTCGGTGAGGCCCGCGCCGCGTTTTCGGTTTAGCCGGCGGTTTCCAGCTAGACGCCGAATTGCCGCAAATGATGATCCACGTGCTTGTATCCCCATGCGAGCCAGTCCCGGCGGCTCAATTGGCCGAAGGTTGGATGCATTCCGAACGTCTGACAATCGGCGAATTCAGCGATCCAGCGCAGCAGTCTGGAACGGTCGCGCTCCCAATCCGAAGGCAGCGTTCCGCCGACGCCTTGTTCCACTTCCGGCCGCGTAGGGACGCCGCGGGGCCAGGGGAGCGACGTGCGCAGAGCAATCCATTTCACGAGGGTGTGCCGGAGAAAACTGGTCGCAGGGCTCGCATATCTGGTTCCGGCGCCCACGCTGAAGGAGTCGTTGAGGTGGCAGACCATCTGGTGTGCCGTCATGCGTCCCCACCCGGGTTTGGCGCTTGATTCCAGCCGCGCCAGGCGGCTGCAACAGGCGTTCCTGAAATCCGGCTCGGCCAGCGTGCCCATCATGGTCAGGCTCTCCCGCTCCTCGAAAACACTATTACTTCTACATCTCCAAACGCTCCCAGCCCTTCGCTTTGCCAGCCACCAAGCTCAGGCCGCGCAGCGAACCAGCGCCGCCAGAATTCCACGCTTCGATCCCAGCCGTAGATGGCGAACCGTCCCGCCGGAGCGAGCGTGTTGAGCGAAAGGCGCTGCGCATAATCCTCTACCCCGGGCGGTGTTACGAACGGAAAAGTCGAGAACGGGAAAGTGTAGACGCGTCCCGCAGTGGGATAAAGAGTGAAATTCGAATAAAGGAATGTCTGCTGAGGATAATCCGGCCGCCATACCGGCGGCTGCGCTTCAATGAACGGGCTGGGACAGATTACCGGTATATTCTCGCCGCCCACCCATCTTCCCAACGCGGCAGAGGCCCCTCGCCAGTCCGAGTTTTGATGCGCAGGCCAGAGGTGGTTCCAATTGCCCAGGAAAATCAGCACTCCAAGTCCGAGGGCCAGCCCGAGCGGTTTCCAAAGGCGGTCCGGCGCGAAAATCGCTACCAGTGTTCCGGCCGTCAATGCCACCCCGGGGAGTGCCAGAGCCAGGTATCGAGCCAAAAACACGCTGTCGCCGCCGATCCAGGAAAAAGCGAAAAGGCAGAGAGGGTCGATCAGCCACCAACTCAGAATCAGTACGAGGGAACTGCCGGAGACCCAAGCCGTCCGGGGCACCTTCCATTTGAAACCCCGGCCTAAGAGGAAAGCACCTGCGCAGGTGAGGATGAGGGCCTTGACTTTGAGTATCGACAACAACTCGCCGAAGCCGGGGCGGGGAACGATTACGTGCGCCGAGGCTTCGCGCAACAACGCCACGGCGCGTATGGCAACAGGGAGCGCGGCACAACCGATCAGCGCGCATACAGCCAATGCCTGCCTCCCGTTTATGCGGGTTTCATTGCGCAGCATTCGAAAACAGGCGTAAACCGCGAAGATCAGATAAAACGGCCAGAAAATCATGTGCACCCACCAGAGCAGGGAAGCGGCGGCGGCGAACGGCAAGGCGTCCCGCCAGCGCCCGGAATCCAGCCACCGGACGAGAAACAGGACTGAGATTGCCAGGACGAAGGTGCCCAATGCATAGGGACGTGCATCGGCCGCCTGGTAATTGAATCCCCGTGAAGTCATGCTCGCGAAAACGACGAACCACGACGCCTGCGGGTGGATCAGGCGTGCCGCCAGCCATCCGATCGCCGCCAGAGCGCCCGCCATCGCCAGGACGGAGAAGAATCGATAACTCACTTCCGAAAAGCCGGCGACTTTTTCGGCGAACATCGGCAGCACGTAATAAATCGAGGCCGCCACCTGCGGAACGACTCGAAGCGAAGGATCGTTCGCCCCGTGATGCACGACGAAATATGTGCCCATTTCGTCCACCCAGAAGCTTGATCCAAGCGGCATGATCCAGAGCCGCACGATGCAACATGCCAGCGTCAGAGCGAGCAGCAGATCGATCGGAGCGAATCGTTTCGCGTTCACTGTTTCTGAATCAACTATGGATTAATAGTAGGCTATATACCTTCTCGACAATCCTATTCTCGACAATCCTGGCGTGCAACATCTGTCGCCCTTGCCGGTATGTGCCATTTTTGGCACAATAGTCGTTGATCGACGATCCGAAAAGCTCCCGGCGTTCTTCTATTAAAGCGCCGCTGGCAATTGGCGTGTGCGGGATTGGTTACTGGGGCTGTCGGTCGAAGACCGAAAAGCGATCGGTCGCGACATTCAGATGGTTGAGTTCGGGTGGCCACTCGGCATGCCCTACTGTCGCAGTCTCGGCAACGGTCTATGGGAAGTACGGAGCAACTTGACGGATGGAAAAATAGGGCGGGTGATTTTCTGTATCGCGTTGGACCGAATGGTGTTGCTGCATGGCTGCATCAAAAAAACGCAGAAGACACCAGCGCAGGATCTAAAGCTCGCGCTCAAGCGCATGAAAGAGGTGCACTGAGATGACGCAAAAGAAAAAGGGGAAAGTTGGTTCGTCTTTTGACGGCTTTCTGGCCGAGCAGGGAATGCTCGAAGAGTGCGAGGAGCAAGCTATCAAACAGATCCTCGCCGATCAGATCAAAGCGGCAATGGAGAAGGACCGCCTTTCCAAGGCTGCCATGGCGGTCCGCATGCAAACCAGCCGCCGAGCACTCGATCGTCTGCTCGATCCAAAAAATACCAGCGTTACATTGCACACGCTTCAACGTGCCGCTCTGGCCGTCGGCCGCCAACTCCGTCTTGAACTGGTCTGAGAAGGATCCGACCAGGAAATGGCTTCGACTTTCCGATGACCGCATTAAGGCACCTTTTCCAATTTTCCAGAGGTCGTTCGGAGGTGCATAAGCTCTTTAAACCTGCTCCCGTCCCAGAGCATATAGTAGACATCTGGATGATTCTTCCCGTTCTGATCGAAGTTCGAGCCGCAGCGAGTGATCATCAATCTGCTGTTGAGATGAAACTCATCATCGGTGCCTTCGAAGCGCGCGGCGCAAGAAATCCAACATTGCCAGCCCTTGCCTTTCCCACCGAAAGCGGGTGGGTAGACGCCGTCGCTCTGAAGGTCGATTACCGCGCCAGCCGAGCATTCGGAGCCACAGCCCCAGTAGGTAATTTTGTAGTGGCCAGCGAAGTTGGGTGGCTCTTTTCCAGTCTCCGTAAGACGCGTGCGGAACATTTGTTCCGATGATGTGATCAGTTTGATAGCTGCGGCCGGCCCATGCCAGTCTGTTGGCGACGGATAATCTTCGAATCGGGGGATACCGGTCTCGGCCAAGAGCGTTGCGGCAAAAACCATCAATACTGCTGAACTTCCGCGCACCATTTAATTTTAATCCTGAGCCTCAGATGCGCTCTTAAGGATCGGTGGTGCTGAAAGCCCCTTCGGGGCAGGGCCTCCTGGCCGTGTTACTCTAAAAGATCGAATTAATCAAGAGGATCAGAAACATCGATGGCTAACACCTATTCTGCCCTGAAGCGAGTCCGGCAGACCGAACGACGAACGGATTTCAATCGTATTGCCAAGACCAGACTGCGGCACCAGATCCGCAGCATGCGGCGCGCTCTTGCCGCCAAAGAGCCGGGCGACCTGAAAACAGTCATGGCGGCGACGTTCTCGCTGGTCGATAAGGCCGCGCGCAAAGGCTACATTAAACGTGGTACTGCAGCCCGCTACAAGGGCCGTTTGCACAAACGCGTCAAAGCCGTTCTCGGCGAAGTTCAGAAATAATCACCGCTACTTCTTTTCTCACTATTTCCGGCCGAGGAAACGCAGCCGCACGTCGACCGCGCGGACTTGCCCCCGCTGGTACGTCAGAAACTGAGGCGAATCGATGTCGCTGTTCACGACGTTCGGATTTGCCCGGTTCAAGGCGTTTACCAGACCGACCCGCCAGGCCCAGAGATAACCGCGGAACGGAAATCGCCGTTCCAGCGCGATATTTACCGTGGCGAAGTCGGGAAAGCGCCGGGCGTCGGGTGCCCCCACGAGGTTACCTGTTTCGTTCGTAACGCTGAACGGAAACCCGGTTCGGAAGTCCAGCAGCAGTTGCACGTCGGTCTCGCCGACCACCGGTTGCAGAAGTCGGGGAAACCAGCTCTTCTCGATCGGCGCCCAGCTCCAGGCCAGGAATCGGTTTGGAGCGTCCCACGGCAACGGCCCCCCTGCCTGCGGGGCAAGGATGGGATTTTCCACTGAGTAGTTGATCACTGCGTTGGCGCGCGCCGCCGATCTTGTGTAGCTTGCGAACCATTGATATTTGGAGAGGAATGTGCGGCGGAATGCGAACTCCGCCGCGCGATATCGTTGCCTCTGGATGTTGTCGAGTACATATAAATTCAGGGCAGGATTGACGATTTGATCCTCGAAAGCGAAGCCGCGGCTGCCCTCCCGCGAGATCAGGTTGACCTTGGCATAGACTTCCCAGGGAAGTTTTTTCTCGGCGGAAAAGCTGGTCAGGGCGAAGCGAGGCAAGCGCAGGTTTTCTCTCTTCAGCAGGAACTGCGTTTCAATCGGAACGCCGGTAACGGCGCCCGTGGGTCCGTAGAAGGTGCTGATGCTGGTCTGTTCCTGGCTCAGCGCGAGCATGTCCAGCGTAACGGCATCGTAGAACACCCCCCAACCGGCTGAGAACTTCGCCCCACCGGCCCATTTCGGCGACCACGACGACGCCAGTCTCGGGGCAATCGGCGCAGCGCCCGCGTATTGATCCCATTGCGATCTTATGCCGCCCTCGACGACCAGGGTTTCCGTCGGGCTCCAGCGATCGAGCGCGTAGGCGTATGCTTCGCTGTTGTTGCCGAACTGACGTGGGCTTCCGAGGAACTGGACCTGGCGGATAATCTCATTGTTCACGCCAACGGTCGTGTACTCATTGCGATTGATAGTCTGTTCGATGTCGCTGTGCTCCGCGTCGACACCTACCTCAATCTGATGCCTGCCGTACGCATGGATCGGCGCCAGAAAACCGTTGACAAGCCACTCCTGGCGTCCGGTATAAGTGGCCTGGTCGGCGTAAAAATTCCCTTGTGCGCCAAACGGCGTGACCACATAGGGTTCGTTGCCCTGGGGAGCGGACCGCAAGTATGTTTCCGATTCCGCAAAACCGAATTCAACAAGGCCGCCACCAACCGACCATTGATCCTTGATCGTGCCCACGAAGAGCGAGGTCTTCCGGTTCACCGTCGTTGGCGCCGGGGTCAGAAAACTAAGTCCATTCCGCTTGTCGTCGCCGATATTGGCGAGAACGCTGGCGGTAAGGATCTGCGAATTGTTGATGTTCCATTGGACGCGTGTCAGGTTGGTACCGCTGCCGCTGCGGGTCTGGTCCTGACCGCGTGGCAGCCCATAGACCGTACTGACCGTGTAAAAAGCGTCGAACGAGTTGTGGAACCACAAACGGTCTTTCCTGATCGGTCCCGAAACGATGACGCGCGGGGACCAGTGGCTCACATGCAGGCCCTCCGAGGAACTGAGACCGGGGATAAAATTGGTACCGCCGAATCGCCAGCGGTCGTCTCCCATCCGGGTTTTAATATCCACTGTGCCGGCCGAGCCTTTTCCCTTTTCCGCGGAGAAACGGCTGGCATCCCACTCAAGCGTTTGAATCGTGTCGACGTTCAACCTCGCACTCAGGCCGCCCGTTGCCGGATCGGAAATATCGAATCCGTTCAGCCGGTAATTTGCCTGTTGCGTGGTTCCGCCATTCAGATGAACCTGGCCCCCGTTGTCCTGAATTGCGCCGGGCATCAACGGCAGTGCACTGCGGTAATCCTGTGAGTTTGGGTAGGGAATGTTCAGAATCTCCTGACTGTTCAGCTGCTTCGTGTCGGAGGGCTGCTGAGGATCGATCACCGGCGGGGAATAGTGCACATCCACCGATTCGGCCAGTTCTTCCAGATGGTTCATCCGGATCTCGAGGGGCACGCCTTCGTCGAGGGTTACGTTCTGATTAGTGAAAAGGAAAAAACCCTCTCGTTTGGCCTCGATCGCATAAATCCCCGCCGCGGGGACCTCCAGGCTGAAGAGGCCTGCAGCGTCCGAGCTGGCGGTATCGCGATCGGCAGTCCCGGGTTGCAAAGCCGTGACGAGGGCATCCCGGACAGGCGCACCATTCTCGTCCACAACTTTCCCTGCGATCGTGATTGCGGCGCTCGCGCCTTGCGCCGCGAGGAACGTGGTTGCGACGAGCAGCGGGAATGCGACGAATCGCGACAACGCAGCGCACTTCATGCCTGAAACCTTGATTCTAATGTGAAGGCGCCGGAATCGTTCGAATTATGTACCTACGGAGTAAGCTGGTGGACGATGAATATTGAGGTTTTGCTGACCGAAGCGGAGATTGCCGATGAGTTTGCGGAGGCAATGGAAGCGCGAGACCTGCCCGAAAAATTTTTCTACTGGACGCCGCTCTCCGTGCGCGCCTGGAAGGAACTCTCCGCGTTTTCGAACGAGAGCGTCCGGCAAACCTGGGATGCTTTGGCGCTGAAGGCAGCAGATCTCACCAAATCCTTTGGCGCGCGTGTCCCGGTAATCAGTTTCGGGGCCGGCCTCGGCCTGAAAGACCGGAAAATCCTCAAAGCGCTGCACGACGCCGGGCGCGAAGTGAAGTACTTTCCGGTGGATTCCAGCCAGACCATGCTCGAGGCCGCCTGTGCCGGCGCCGAGGATGACGACTGCGAAGCGCTGGGGCTGAAAGCCGACATTTCGAGCCCGGTGCACCTGCTGCTGGCGGCCGACGTAAGCGAGGTGCCCCGGCTTTTTCTGATGGTGGGTAATACCCTGGGCGGGTTCGATCCCCTGGACCAGATCAAGCACGTGGCGGGATGTCTGCACAAGGGCGACATTCTTATTCTCGACGCGCGCATCGCGGGCGGGGAACCCGAGGAACCCACCGAAGCGCAGAGGGCGTTCGTTTTTGCGCCGCTGGCCAGTGTGGGCCTTGGCGCCGAGGATGGCGAAATCAAGTTCGTGGAAAACCGGGACGATCGCCACGAGGGGCTTCATCTGATGACACGGCGTTTCCAGGCATCGCGGGATCTTACGATGGTTGCGAGTGGAAGGGAAATCCACGTCGAGCGCGGTGAACGGATATTTCTGAATTTCCGCTACCGCTTTACGCGTGAGGCGCTACGCTGGCTCCTCACCCAGCACGCCGGCCTGAAGATCAAGGGTGAGATTCCAAGCGCCGATGGCAAGTTCGTAACGGTCATTTGCGTCAAGTAAACAGCAGGCAGAATAGCAAGCACGATAAGCTGGCTATATCCCGCTTATGAGCCTGGTTACTGTTGCCACGAGCACGCCGGTCCCGCACGCGAACGCGAAACTGGTGGACGCCGGTGCGCTGGAGCTCGAACTTAAATCACAGATCGAAGGCGAAGTTCGCTTTGACGCCGTATCACGCGCGCTCTATTCCACCGACGCCAGCGTTTACCAGATCCATCCCTTGGGTGTAGCCATCGCCAAATCGCGCGAAGACCTCATTCGGATCGTTCGCATCGCCGCGCAATTCCGCTGCCCCATCACCTTGCGCGGCGGCGGCACGGCGCAGGCTGGCCAGGCGATCGGCGCGGGTCTTCAGGTAGATACGTCGAAATATTACAACCGCATCCTCGAACTCAACGCGGCCGAGCGCTGGGTGCGGGTTCAACCGGGTATTGTGCTGGATGAATTGAACGCCCAATTGCGCCCACACGGGCTGCGCTTTGCGCCCGATGTTTCAACCGCCAGCCGGGCCACCGTCGGCGGCATGATGGCGAACAATTCGAGCGGCGCGCGGTCGGTGATATACGGGAAAACAATCGACCACGTTCTCTCCCAGGAAGTGGTGCTTGCCGACGGAACTGTGGCCCACTTCGGTCCGCTCACTCCCGCCGAACTGCGAACCGCCATGCAGGGCGACACCCTCGAAGCGGGGTGCTACCGCACGGTTGCCCGCCTCGGTGCCGAGTGCGCCGATGAAGTGGAACGCAGATTCCCCAAAGTGATTCGCCGTGTCGGTGGTTACAATCTCGACGAGTTCACCCATCCGGACCGTCCCTTCAACATGGCCAAAATGATGGTCGGATCCGAGGGAACGCTCGGCGTCGTTCTCGAAGCCACGCTGAATCTGGTGCCGCTACCCAATGCGAAAGCCGTCCTGGTGGTCCAGTTCAAAGACGTTCTCGAGGCCCTCGGCGCCACGCCGATGATCCTTCGCCACTCGCCATCCGCCGTCGAGGTGATGGATAAATTTCTCCTTGATCACACTTACCTGAGCCCGAATCTGCAGCGCGTGCGGGAGACGTTTATCGAAGGCGATCCCGGCGCCATCCTCTGCATCGAGTTCTATGACGACGTGAAGGAAAATCTGCCGGTCCGGCTTTCCGCGTGTGAGAACGAACTGGCACGGAACGGCCTTGGGTATCGTTATTTTCACGCTCTCGAACTGCCGGTCCAGGCGCGCGTCTGGAATCTGCGCGAGGCTGCGTTAGGTCTTTCGATGACGATGAAGGAAGATTCCAAGTCGCTCTCCTTCGTCGAAGACACTGCCGTCGCGCCCGAGAAACTGCGGGACTATATCGAGCGATTCCTCGGCATCATCCGCAAACACAACACGGCGGCTGGCATCTACGCGCACGCGTCGGTGGGGTGCCTGCATGTGCGCCCGGTCGTGAACATGAAGACGGCCGAAGGCATCCGCAAATTCGAAGCCATTGCGACGGAAGTTTCCGATCTCGTGCTGGAGTTCGGCGGTGCGTTATCGGGCGAGCACGGCGATGGCCTGGTGCGCAGTCCGTTCATGAAGAAGATGTTCGGGCCCGTGCTTTACGAAGCCTTCCGCACGATCAAGAGGACCTTCGATCCCCTCGGGATCTTCAATCCCGGCAAGATCGTCGATAGCCCGCCGCTCACCGAAAACCTGCGATTCGGCGCCGGCTACGTCAGCCCGAATCCACGCACGTTTTTTGATTATTCCGACTACGGTGGCATGGGCGGGGCGGTTGAAATGTGCAGCGGCCTCGGTGTTTGCCGCAAGACTCTCGAAGGAACCATGTGCCCGTCCTACATGGCGACGAAGGAAGAATCGCACACCACGCGCGGCCGCGCCAATGTATTGCGGCTGGCGATGGGTGGGCGTCTCGCGGCGGCGGGGCTTGACGATCGCGGCGTTTACGACGTTCTCGACCTCTGTCTCGAATGCCGCGCCTGCAAAGCCGAGTGCCCGGTGGGCGTTGACATGGCGCGGTTCAAGAGCGAATTCCTCGCCGGTTACTGGCAGACTTATGGGACGCCGCTCCATGCGCAGATGCTCGGCAACGTCCGTATGATTGCGAAACTAGGCAGCCCCTTCGCCCCGATAGTGAACTGGGTACAGGGGACGAAACCGGTCCGGATGCTCAACGAGGCGGTTTTCGGGATCGACCATCGGCGGACGCTGCCCGCATTGAGCCGAAAGACGTTCGCATCGCAGGTCCACGGTAGAGGCTCACGCGACGCGACCGTGCTGTTGTTCAACGACACCTTCACCAACTTCTATGATCCGGAGATCGGCGTCGCAGTATGGGACGTGCTGGAGGCAGCCGGATCGAAAGTCGCCCTGGCTCCGAACCACTGCTGCGGCCGGCCTCTGATCTCGAAAGGCCTGCTCACGAAGGCCCGCGAACACGCGCTCCGGAATACGAAATCTTTATACGATGAGGCCGTGGCCGGCAGGAAGATTGTCTTCTGCGAGCCGAGCTGCCTTTCGGCCGTTCGCGAGGACGCACCGTCTCTTCTTCGAGGCGAAGACCATCGAAAGGCGCGAGTCGTCGCGGACGCTTGTGTACTCTTCGAAGAATTCGCCGGTGATCTGCCGATACCGTTGAAGGCAGGTCCGCCGAAGATCCTGCTGCACGGTCATTGCCACCAGAAATCGATGGGGCTTTTGCCCGCCGCGAAAACGCTTCTCGAAAAGATTCCCGGCACAACGGTGGTTGATCTGGATGCCGGTTGCTGCGGCATGGCGGGATCTTTCGGCTATTCGAAGGAACACTTCGAGGTGTCACGTCAGATCGGGGAAAGGCGGCTTCTTCCGCAGGTTCGCGGCAAGGAGCCATCTTCGGTGGTTGTAGCCGCAGGCACATCCTGCCGCCATCAGATCCACGACTTCGCCGAGGAAACAGCCCTGCACCCGGCCGTCCTGCTGCGTTCACTGCTCAAGTGAGGTAAATCTATGCCTGCCAAAAAACTGCTGATGCTTGTCGGCGATTACGTCGAAGACTACGAAGTCATGGTGCCTTTCCAGGCCCTCCAAATGGTAGGCCACACGGTCCATGCCGTTTGCCCGAAAAAGCGCGCAGGGGATTCCGTACGAACGGCGATCCACGATTTCGAGGGTGACCAGACCTACAGCGAAAAACGCGGCCACAACTTCACTTTGAACGCCACGTTCGACGAGATCCACGCCGAGGATTACGATGCGCTTGTAATCCCGGGAGGCCGCGCCCCGGAATACATCCGCCTCGATAAACGCGTACTCGAAATCGTCCGCCACTTTTCCGGCGCGGACAAGCCAATCGCCGCCATCTGCCACGCTGCCCAGTTACTGGCTGCGGCCGGGGTACTGAAAGGGAAATCGTGCAGTTGCTACCCGGCGGTTGCACCGGATGTCACCAGCGCCGGCGGCACTTATGTGGAACTCGCGATGGACCGGGCCTGCACATCTGGAAACCTAGTCACCGCGCCAGCCTGGCCCGCGCATCCGGCCTGGTTGGCGCAATTTCTGAAGGTTCTGGGAACCCGTATCGAGCTGTAATTCGAATTATGGGATCTGAAGCGACCGCGCGAGCTTCATTGCACCGCTCGACATTAACTGATCCAGCACATTCTGCGTGACCAGAGTGTCAGTTGTAATGACCGCGATGGCTTCAACCGGCTCGGTCTCGCTGCGGCCCAGCGAGAAGTTCGCGATGTTGATATTATTCGATCCCAGAACCGTGCCGATGTGTCCCACCACTCCCGGCACATCCAGGTTCTTCAGGCATATCATCGATCCAGCGAGCGGGGCTTCGCAATAGATGCCATCCACGTGCATCAGGCGGGGCTTGCCCAGAATCACCCCACCCTCGACGGTTGTAACGCTGGAATCCGTCTCGATTTCGAGGCGAATCGTATCCGAATGGGCGGAGCGTTTATCATGCACTTCGGCCACATTCCATCCGCGGTCGGAAGCGAGTTGCATCGCGTTCACCACATTTGCCTTCGATGCGGCCGTAGAGCGATTGAGAACCCCGGCCAAACCCGCGTTGCGCAGCAGACTGGTGTTCATGTCCGCGATTTTGCCGTAGTAGGTCAGGCGAACCGCGGTCGGATTTCCATTGATCAGGTGCGCGGCGAAATTCCCCAGCCGCTCGGCGAGATCGATATACGGCCCGGCGCTCTTGTACTGCTCCGGAGACATCGCGGGCATGTTCACCGCGTTGATCGCGACGCCGTTCTGGAGATATTCGACCACCTGTTCGGCGATGCGAACGCCGACGATTTCCTGGGCTTCTTCAGTCGAACCGCCGATATGGGGCGTCGCGAGCACTTGCTCCAGCGCGAACAAAGGGTGCGAGGAATCGGTGGGCTCTTTCAAAAAAACGTCGAGCGCCACACCCGCAACTTTGCCCGATACCACCGCTTCTTTCAAAGCAGCTTCATCCAGAAGTTCGCCGCGCGCGCAGTTGACGATCCGTACGCCCTGCTTCATCTGCGCAAAGGCCTCTTTGTTGAGAAGTTTGTCCGTCTCGGGCGTAAGCGAAACGTGAACCGTGATGTAATCGCTGTTCCTGTAAAGGTCCGCCAGACTGACGAGCTGGATGCCAAGATCCTTCGCGATCTGCGCGGTGACGTAGGGATCGTGCGCCAGAATGCGCATCTCGAACGCCCGCGCGCGCTTCACCACTTCACGGCCGATACTGCCGAGCCCGATGATGCCGATGGTCTTGCCGCGCAGTTCGCTGCCGAGAAATTTCTTCTTCTCCCACTTGCCGGCCTTGGTGGAAGCGCTGGCCTGCGGGATGGACCGCGCCATCGATAGCATAAGCGCGATGGTGTGCTCGGCAACCGATACCGCATTACCGCCCGGCGTATTCATCACAAGCACGCCGGCAGCGGTGGCAGCCGCGAGGTCGACGTTGTCCACGCCTACGCCCGCGCGCCCGATGACGCGTAATTTCGGCGCTTGTTTCAGAACCTCGGCCGTTACCTGCACAGCGCTCCGCACAATCAAAGCCTCGGCTTCGGGGAGATATTTCGCGTATTCTTTCGGGTTGGAGACGATTACATTCCAGCCCTGCTGCGCCTGGAAAAGTTCGATGCCTGCCTGAGCCATCGGCTCGGCAATCAGAACGGTCATTTATTATGCGCTCGCCTTCTTCGGTTGTGCCGCTTCGTACACACGTTGTACTGCCGCCACGCCTTTGCCCAGTTCGACATTGTGTCCGTTGGCGCGGAGAATCAATTCCAATCCCGCGATAATTCCGAACATATCCGCAAAATCGAAATAACCGAGGTGCGCCATGCGGAAAATCTGCCCTTGCATAGTGCCCTGGCCGTTGGCGATGATCGCGCCGAAACGCTCTTTGAAGCCCTTCACGATAACTTTGGAATCCATGCCGGCCGGGGCTTTGACGGCCGTTACGGAACTGCCCGGGCGCTTGGCGAAAAGTTCGAGGCCGAGTTCCACGGAAGCCTCGCGCGTGGCGAGCGCGAGAAGTTGTGCGTTCTCGATCAGGTTGGCCACGCCGGTCTTTTTGATGTATTTCAATGCTTCGCCCAACGCGAGAATGAGCGATGTCGCCGGAGTCCAGCTGGATTCACCCGCGTCGCCGCTTTTTTTCTCTTTCTTGAGGCTGAAGTAATAGTGCGGGAGGGTCGCCGTGTCGCTGTGCTTCCAGGCTTTTGGGCTGACCGACATAAACGCCAGGCCGGGCGGAATCATGAATGCTTTCTGCGAACCGCCGATGACCACATCGAGTCCCCAGCCATCGATGTCGAGAGGCATCGTGCCGATGCCGGTGATTGCATCCACTACGAAGATCGCATCGGTATTCTTAACCAGTCCCGCGATGGTCTTTACATCATGCTCGGCGCCAGTCGAAGTCTCCGAAGCCTGAATGAAAACGCCCCTCGCGCCTGGTTCGGCCTTGAGCGCCGCTTCCACGCGATCGGGAGTAACTACTTCGCCATATTCCGCCTTTAAAACGGTCGCTTCGAGTCCATACGCCTTCGCAATATCGACCCAGCGTTCGCCGAATTTGCCGGCCGTGCAAACAATTACCTTATCGCCCCGCGAAAATAAATTTGAGACCGAGGCGTCCATTGCCCCTGTTCCGGATGCGGCAAAACACAAAACATCGTTTGTGGTGCCGTACACTTCTTTCAGGTCCGCGAGAGCCGATCTGTAGACATTTCTGAATTCTTCGGTCCGGTGGTGGATGTCCGAAGCCATCATCGCGTGAAGAGCGGGTGGATACAGAGGGGTAGGGCCCGGAGTTAATAGTCGTTGCTTACGAATGTGCATGGAAGGATATTAGAAGCTTCAGGATATCAAACGCATGTCAATCCTCGACCAATTGCAAAAAGATCTGGTGGCGGCTATGAAGGCCAAAGAAGAGGCCCGTTTGAGCGCGCTGCGCATGATCAAAACCGCGCTCCAGAAGGCCCAGGCGGATAACCCCAAAGGTCTGGACGATGCCGCCGAACAGCAGATTCTCAAGAGCCTCGTGAAGCAACGAATCGACGCCGCGGATATGTTCCACAAAGGCGGGCGCGAGGAACTGGCGCGGAAGGAAGAGGCGGAGAAGGCGATCATCGAAAGCTATCTTCCCGCCGCTGCCACCGAAGAGGAAATGCAGGCCGCGATCGACGCTGCGATTGCCGAGACCGGAGCCACGTCCGCGAAACAAATGGGGCTTGTAATGAAAGCGGTCCAGACGAAATTGGCTGGAAAGACATTGGATGGCAAATGGATCAGCGAGAAAGTGAAGGCAAAACTCGCATGAGCCCAACAACCAAAACGCGCGAGCATAAGCCGTTCGTCCCGCCCGGCGTCGAGATGAAGGAGTTCACGCTGCGCGCGGTGCTGCTTGGCCTCGTGATGTGTGTGATCCTCGGCGCGGCAAATGCGTACCTCGGCTTACGCGCCGGCCAAACAATTGCGGCCACGTACCCGGCGGCGGTGATCGGCATGGCGGTGCTGCGGGTTTTCAAGGGCTCGATTCTCGAAGAGAATATCGCTCGAACCGCGGGATCGATCGGCGAATCGGTTGCTGCGGGTGCGATCTTCACCATACCGGCGTTTGTGATTTCGCGATCATGGCTCGATTTCTCGCCAGGCACTGCGTATTGGAAATCGACTTCGCTGATGCTGGTGGGCAGCGTGCTAGGCGTCCTCTTCGTCTCGCTCGTGCGGCGCGCGCTGGTGGAAGATCCGGACTTGCCGTTCCCCGAATCCGTGGCCGCATCGCAAATTCATAAGGCCGGACAGGTGGGCGCGCAGGCGGCGCGATATCTCTTCTACAACATGGCGTTCGGCTCGGCGGTCTTCCTCGCGGGCGCATTTAACTTCTTCGCTACCGATAAGGATTGGCTGTTTCCCGTTGGGCAGATGGGGAAAAGTTCGTTGCGGCTGGGTCCGATCGGAACACCAAACGCATTGCAGACTGGTGGCGTAACAGTATTTTCGGGGCCCACCGTGAGCCCGGCTTACATCGGCGTCGGCTACGTGATCGGACCGATGCTGGCGTCGCTCAATTTCTCGGGAACCGTCATCGCCTGGGGACTGCTGATTCCACTTCTGATGTATTTCATGGGGCCGCAACTGCGCGCCTTCATGCCCGCCAACGCCGGCGACGATTCCTGGATCGCGATGGCCAACACCGTGTGGCGGTATATCGTCCGGCCCGTGGCGGTCGGTGGAATGTTGTTTGGTGCGGCTTACACGCTATTCAAGATGCGTAAGTCTGTTGGTGGGGGTCTCGTGCGCGCGTTTGCCGAACTTCGCACGGGAGCGGCGCCAGTCGCAACCACGGCGCGAACAGAACGCTACATGAGTTCGCGCGTTGTGCTGTTAGGGATTTTCGGCGTGTTCTGCATCATGATCGTGCTTTACCGGTATCTTTCGGGCGGGATCGTGGCGGCGCTGACGGCTGCGATTGTGATGTTGATTGTCGGCTTCTGTTTTGCAACGGTCTCGGGATATCTGGTGGGCGTGATCGGGTCGTCCAATAATCCAATTTCAGGACTGACGCTGTCCACGGTAATCATTGCCGCGCTGTTGATGGTGGCGCTTGGTGTCTCGGGAACCGGCGGTGTGATCGCGGTACTGGGCGTAGCGGCGGTGGTTTGCGTCTCGAGCGCGGTCGCGGGCGAACTGCTGCAGGATTTCAAAGTCGGATACATCATCGGCGGAACCCCGCGCAGTATCCAGATCGTGGAACTGATCGCCGTTGTGGTCGCCAGCCTGGTGATGTATTTCCCCCTGCTCGTGCTCAACCAAGGCAATATCAACGCGGGTGGAATTGGCTTCGGCGATAAAGCGCTGCCTGCTCCCCAGGCGGGCCTGATGGCATCCCTCGCGCAGGGCATCGTGGGCGGCGATATGGCTTGGCCTCTCATCGCCGCGGGCATTCTAATGGGCCTCGCGCTGGTGATGATCGGAGTGAAGAGCCCCATGCTGGTGGCGATCGGGATGTATCTGCCGATCGGCACCACGTTCGCAATTTTCATCGGCGGCATGGTGCGCTGGGCAACGGATACGCTCGCTACGCGGCGCGCTTTGAACGAAGCGCAACGGATTCGAGTGGAGAGCGTTGGCGTATTGGCGGCATCGGGATTGATTGCAGGCGAGGCATTGACGGGGCTGGTAACGGCCACGTTCAGCTTCTTGAAGTGGAAGGTGCCGGTCGTTTTCGAAAATCCTTCTTACATCGTGGGGATTGTGGTTCTGCTGGTTCTGAGCTACGTGTTGATTAAGGTGCCGCTTGACAACGCAGGCCGGCCCGAGGACCCCGCGCCACCCGCGGCTATTGTGTAGAGGAGGCAGGCTTGTGCGGTACAATCGTCGGGAACAAGAAGGAAATCACATAACTATGCGTATCAGGATCGGACTGATTACCACTCTGGCTGCTCTGCTAATCGCGGCCTCAAGCGGCATCGTGGCCCAGGAGCAACAGGATAAAAAAGGCCCTCCTGGTCCGCCCCCCGGCATGAAACTGACGAGCACCGGCTGGAAGGATGGCGGCGATATGGCCGCCAAATATACCTGCCTTGGTGAGCCTAACCCCGTGTCGCCGGGTCTTGATTGGACCAATGCGCCGAAGGGTACTCAAAGCTACGCTGTCGTCATGCACGATCCGGATTTCACGCGCGACAAAGGGACCACCGATATACTGCTCTGGATGGTGTGGAATCTTCCCGGCGACTCTACTCACCTCGCCGAAGGGATGAAAGAAGGCTTTGAACAGGGCTCCATTCGGCAGGGCAATAACGTTCGCAACGAGCACGTTTATCGCGGCCCTTGCGCATCGGGAACTTCCCATCACTTTACTCTCGAACTGTTTGCGCTCGATGAGACGCTGAATCTGCCCGCAACTGCCACCCGCGCCGATCTCTACAAGGTGATGGAAGGACACGTCCTGGGCAAAGGCGTAACCGTCGGCCTTTTCCACCGGTAACGCTGACGGCTTTGCCGCCGGTTCTTACTTCACAAAGGTCCGTCGGTTGCATTCCTCAATCCCGACGCGGGGCGACTGGAGTCGTCTCCGCGGAGAAAGGGATTGTGGAATATGGCACATTTATTTAGTCGCGGAATCTTCCTCGCAAGCGTCGGATTACTCGCAGGTTTGACCGGCGCCGTACTCGTACAAAGCAGCTCCTCGGATATGCAATTCGCAAAGGACGCAGCTCTCGGTGGAATGACCGAAGTTGAACTCGGCAAGATTGCGGTTCAAAAGGCGTCGAATGAAAAGGTGAAGGAATTTGGCCAGCGCATGGTGGACGATCATTCCAAAGTCGGCGATGAGTTCAAAGGAATCGCAGCCAAAGACAACATTGTGCTGCCCGGCGAGTTGGATGCAAAGCACCAGGCTATGGTAGACAGGTTTTCAAGGATGTCCGCCGGCTCCGACTTTGACCGTGCGTATGTTCGGGACATGGTGCGCGATCATCACACCGATATTGCCGCCTTCGAAAAAGAAGCAAACGCAGGGCAGAATCCCGACCTGAAGAACTGGGCCGGCAACACGTTACCAACGCTCCGTGAACATCTTCGGCTCGCTGAGGACGCTCAACGGTCCGTCGGAACCGCCACAAGCAGTAGCTTGGGAAAATAACCTGGTCCAGGCGCGTGATAGCATGGGAAATTCCCCGCCTGAATGATTCGCGCCATTAGAGGAACCAGGGATTTACTGCCTCCCGATACCGCCGTCTGGAATCGTGTGGAGCGGATTGCGCACGAAGTTTTTCAGGTTTACAACTATCACGAAATCCGCACGCCGATTCTTGAAGAAACTCAGCTTTTCGCGCGCGGGGTAGGGCAGGAAACCGATATCGTCTCGAAGGAAATGTATACCTTTGACGACCGCGACGGCACTTCGGTGACGCTGCGCCCTGAGGCCACGGCCTCTGTGATTCGTGCCTGGATTGAACACAGGCTCGACCAAAGGCCGGGCGTTCAAAAACTCTATTACATCGGTCCGATGTTCCGCCGGGAGCGTCCCCAAAAAGGTCGCTACCGGCAATTTTTTCAAATCGGCGCGGAAGCGATCGGCTCGGAATCGCCCTTCATCGACGCGGAAGTGATCGAGATGGTGGTGGAAATCCTCTCCCGCGCCGGGTTGAGCGGCTTTACCCTCCTGATTAATTCCGTGGGCGACTCGAAATGCAGGCCCGCGTATGTCGACAAGCTCCGCCAAGCCTTGCGGCCCATCGCATCGCAGCTATGTGGAGATTGCCAGCGGCGCGTGGAAACCAACCCTTTGCGCGTGCTCGACTGCAAGGTGCCTGACGATCAGCCCATAATCGAAAAGCTCCCCTCGATTCTCGATAATCTCTGCGACGTTTGCGGCCCCCACTTTGCGGCCGTCGAGACTTACTTGCGGGATCGCGGGATTCGTTACGAGGTCAAACCGAGGCTCGTGCGGGGCCTCGATTACTACATGCGCACCACTTTCGAAGTCGTGCACGGAAACCTCGGGTCGCAGAATTCCGTGCTCGGCGGCGGACGTTACGATGGCCTCGCGGAATCGCTCGGATCGAGCGTTCCCGCGCCCGGCATCGGATTTTCGATCGGTGAGGATCGCCTGGTCATGACTGTCGATCAGGGAGCGGCGGCCACGCTCGATGTCTACATGGCGCCCCTGGGAGAAGCTGCGCTCCTCCACGCAGGCGGGCTCGCGCGGGACTTGCGGCGTTCCGGCGTCTCCGTCGAGGTAGCCGCAAATGCGAAACTCAAGCGGGCTATGGAACTGGCGAACAAGCTCGGCGCACGCTATGCCCTCATTCTGGGCGATGATGAAATTGCGGCGGGCCAGTATTCGCTGAAACACATGCAATCGGGCGAACAGCAGCGGGTCTCGCGCGAAGAACTTTTCAAGACTTTTTAAAAATGCACACTTATAGAACGCACACGTGCGGCGAACTCCGCCTGGAAAACGCCGGGTCCGTTGTTCGTCTTTCCGGCTGGTTACGGAACCGGCGCGATCACGGCGGAGTTTACTTCATCGATCTGGCCGACCATTACGGGACCACACAACTGGTTGTCGCGCCGGGCAGTGAAATGTACGAGCGAGTGACTCGCCTTCCCAAGGAAACAGTCATTCGGGCCGACGGTACCGTTGTGCCTCGCGAAGAGGGTAAGGTGAATCCCGCCATGGCGACCGGCGAGATTGAGATCCGCGTGACCGGCATCGACGTTCTGGGACCCACGGAACCGCTCCCGTTTAACGTCTTTCCCGAGAATCCCGTTCCCGAAGACACACGGCTGAGCTACCGTTTCCTCGACCTTCGGCGCAGCAAGATGCACGCGAATATCGTGCTGCGTTCGCGAATCATCTCGAGCATCCGCCGCCGCATGGTGGATCTGGGCTTCATGGAGTATCAGACTCCGACACTGACTGCCTCCAGCCCGGAAGGCGCGCGCGATTTCCTTGTGCCGTCGCGTCGCCAGCCCGGCAAATTCTACGCTCTGCCGCAGGCGCCGCAGATGTTCAAACAGATCATCATGGTGTCGGGTTTCGATCGCTACTTCCAGATCGCACCGTGTTACAGGGATGAGGATGCACGCGCCGATCGTTCACCAGGTGAGTTCTATCAACTCGATCTCGAAATGAGTTTTGTAACTCAGGACGATGTCTTCGCCGCCGTTGAGGCTCTTTTATCCGGCTTGTTCGATGAGTTCGCGCCGTCGCGTGTCAGGACGCCCATTCCATTCCCCCGCCTCGCGTACGAAGATGCCATGCTCCGCTACGGTACAGATAAACCGGACTTACGGAATCCGCTCGAGATCTGCGATCTTACCGCCCTCTTCGCCGGTTCCGGATTCAAAGCTTTCGCCGGCAAAACAGTCAGAGCGATTCGCATCCCTCAGGCCTCGAAGCAATCCCGTTCGTTCTTCGACAAACTGGAAGAGCGTGCGAAATCCGAAGGCGCCGCCGGCCTCGCGTGGCTTCTGGTCGAGCCTGGCAACTCACTGAAGGGACCAATTAGTAAGTTCCTCACCAGCGAAGATACTGCGGCCATCCTCGGGAAAACCGGGGCGCAAGTGGAAGACGCCATCATCTTTCTTTCGGATACCGACACGGCTAAAGTTGCGAGAATCCTCGCGGGATTGCGCACGCATCTCGGCCAGTTACTGGAACTGATCGAGCAGGACGTTTACCGTTTCTGCTGGATTGTCGATTTCCCGATGTACGAATACGATACCGAACACGAAAAGATCGACTTCAGCCACAATCCGTTTTCCATGCCGCAGGGCGGGCTCGAAGCGCTGAATACACGAGACCCGCTTACGATCAAAGCGTTTCAATACGATATCGTTTGCAACGGTTACGAGCTGTCTTCGGGAGCGATTCGTAACCACCATCCGGAGATCATGTACCGCGCGTTTGAAATCGCCGGTTATGAGCGCTCCGAGGTGGACCAGCGTTTTCGCGCGCTGATCAATGCCTTGAAGTTCGGTGCACCACCACACGGCGGCATCGCGCCAGGCATCGATCGCATCGTGATGTTACTGGCCGACGAGCCGAATATTCGCGAAATCATCATGTTCCCGATGAATCAAAACGCCGAGGATCTCATGATGAACGCGCCCAACACGGTACGCCCGCAACAACTCAGGGAACTTCACATCGCCGTGGTGATGCCGAAGGAAAAGAAGTAACGCTAGACAGACGGTCTCCCCGACGCCCGCTGGCAGCAATCCGGCGCACACGGATTAATTCCGTGGGCCATAGCTTCGCGGACTAACTCAACCAACCCCGCGACAAAGCGGGGATGCGTACCAGCCGTGCCCGCGCGCACGAACTCAATCCCGCGTTCTCTCGCCAGGGCCGCGCTTTCAAAATCGAGATCGTAAATCACTTCCATGTGATCCGATAGAAAGCCGATCGGCGCCACAACCAGCCGTTTCGACCCGGTCTGCCGGATGTAATCGGCAATATCCGGTTCCAGCCACGGCTGCGATGGCGGACCGCTGCGGCTCTGGAACGCCAGCACTGGCTCTCCTAACCCAAGCCGCTTGTTGACCAATCTTGCCGCGCCGCGCAGTTGCTGCTCGTAAGGGCTCGATTGCGCCATCGATACCGGAATGCTGTGCGCCGTATACACAAGATCCGCGCCCGGCAAGCGCCCCAGGGCCTCACATACCCGGTCCACCATGGTTTCGATAAAACCCGGGTGCTTCCAGAACGGCGGCAGCTTTTCGATTGCCGGCGCTCCGTTTACCGCCGCGCGAGCCGCCTCGATATCTTCGCGATACTGCCGGCATCCCGAATACGAACCGAACGCCGAAGTCGCAATCGCCAGCGCGGACCGAATGCCATCGTCGCGCATGCGTGCGACCGTGTCGGCGAGCATCGGATGCCAATTGCGATTGCCCCAGTAGATCGGAAGCCCCACGCCGGACTTCTCCAGCGCGGAGATCAACTCGCGGCATTGATCGTTGATCGGGCTGCGACCGCCAAAGTGGTAGTAATGTTCCGCGACCGCCAGCATACGTTCCCGCGGGACATTTCTGCCGCGCAACACGTTCTCGAGGAAGGGAATTACGTCTTCGCGCTTTTCGGGTCCGCCAAAAGACAGGAGCAGCAAAGCGTCATAACGGGGAGCTTGAGTCAGCTGAGACAAATACCCATTTTAAGTTAGCGACGATCTTTATCGTCTCGGGCATTTCCAGGCGCCGGTTCGTCGAGAGCCTGACGAACCTTGTCGCGCGTCTTCTCGAGATCCCGGTTAATCTCCTTACTCGCCTTTTGTGCTCCAGCTTCTGCCTCATGGAGCACCACACGGGACTCGTGTTTCGCCTGTTCCGCCGCTTGCCGCGCCTCTTCACGCGCCCGCTCATTGTCGCTCGGAGAGCACGCCCCCAAAATGATCGCGCAGAACAAGAGAGAGATCAGGAACGTCAGTTTCATCACTGAGGTCCCAGCAAACGAAAGGCCAACCTCACGTGACCGACAGCGGCCCGTCGGATCGCGAAAGTTGCAAAAGAATCGATTCCCGCCGCCGGTCGGCGGCAATTGTAGCCGAATCCAATCCGACCTTATAGAAAACCCCGCCTATGATAGCGGCCACCAGCAGCATCGCGCCGAACACCAGTTCGTTGCCGAAAACGGCCCGCGCCCAATAGGCCAGCCCGATCGGCAAGAGCAGCACAGGTGCGGTCCATATGCTCAAAGCCTGCAGTTTGTTCGCCATCTGGTTCATTTTTTCCGGATCCATCGCTCGCGGAATTCGCACCGAACAGATATTTCCCATGGAGAACCAGTAGAGCGACGCGATCAGTATCACGACAATCGTTTCGCACAGCTTTGCGGGCGACGCCGGTAAGCGCGCCGCTCTGGTCACAAGCTCGATCATGAGGATCTGCGGGATCAGCAGCATCGCCACAGCAATGTTCTTCGACATCAGCGCATCCCGGAAACGAACGGGCCAGCAGAAATAACCCTGCGCAGCCGAGCGGTCGAAACCGAAAGCATTCCAATACGTCATCGGACCCAGCGTGAGCAGCCCGTACAGCGCCATCAGCGGCAGCGCGTTCCGGATGAAGAACGAGTCCGGCTGTGGGTTTCGCAGCACCGGCAAGAAGACCACGATCCCGAACACGCATGACATCGCATACGCCATCCGGAATCGCGGGATTCGCGCGAACGTCCGCAGTTCCTTCTCCACCAGCGCGGCCAACGGATCCGGCAGCAGCCGCGCTGGCAGGCGGAAAAAAGCTTCGGCAACCCCATGGCTTCGTACATCGTACTCGGGCTTCTTTAAACTGCCGGCGTCATACCGGATGCTGCGCTCGAATTGCCACCGCCCGAAAGAGTAAGCCGCCGCGAGATACCCGAGCGCCACGCCTGCGCTCAACAGGACTGCGCGGGCTGGAGAATCTCCGCCGAGCATCAATCGCGCCACCGCGCCCCACGGCCAAAAAAGCTGCGAAGGCGCAAATCGAACCAGTGCCGACTTCCTGACGTCCATAAAGATCAGAACCTGCGGCGCGACTCCCGCCACGATCAGCAGAAACAACATCGCTTCTCTCATGCGTGTCCGCAGAAACAGCCTCTCCAGCATGTACCGCGCGCCGGCTGCAAGCAGAATATTCGTCGCCGTGAAACTCAGCGCTCCGCCCAAAATAAAAGCCCCGCCCAGAATAAAAGGAGAAGCCTTCACCCCATACAGCGGATTTCGCAACAATCCGATCGCAGCCCCCGCGACGAGAATCAGCATCTCCGCGCAGTTCGTAATTCGCAGCAGAACCTCCACCGTGAACATCTTGCTGTGCGGAATCGGATAGGCGAGCAGCTTCCGCAAGTCCAGCGATGCGCCAAATCCCGCTGAAATCACCGGTGCGATTTGCCAGTAGAGCATCACGAACATCAGTCCGCTCGAAAGCACGGGCATGAAATTCGCCGCATTATCCGGATCGGCGAAATACGAAACTGCGGCCGAAGCAAGCACGGTCCAGATCCCGTAAAACACCAGGCCCGTGATCGCGGAAAACACCGCGCCACTGCGCCGCGTGCCGGTTCGAAGCCGCATGCTGAGTAATTGCGCGCGCAGAATGGCGGAGATTATTTTGGGCCGCCTGGGCTGAATTTTTGAGTTACTACGTGAGGACGAATGATATCCGAAAGCAAATCCGGTTTTGATTTGTCCCGGACAATATGCGGATATTTTTCCCCATCGTGGTAATCGATGTTGTAAGTCCGGTAATATTCGCCGTCTTTGATCAATAACGCAATCGGAGTGGTACTCTTCACCGAATCCTGCACTGCCTGACGAAGCACGCTCGTCGTGAACTGTCGCCCGTTGACCGCTATGATCTTCGTCGCCGGAGCCAGTCCCGCCCGGAACGCCGCCGTATTCAAATGAACGTCGACAATATCGCCGCTATCCTGGGCCGTGAAGCCGAGCGAATAAGAAAGATTGATCGACCTTCGCACCTCTTCCCGTGTCTTCCAGAATTCGGAACGCTCGCCGGTGTAAACCAGGCTATAACCGCCGTTCGTGATCCCGTTAAGTGGAGCCCGCGACGCCGTGGATTCCAGCCTTTGATTAAGAAACCCCGCCCAATCGTAGGGCTGCACCGAATTGAGCGTCCGCACCACATCCTCGAACGTGTAAGGTTTCACCTCGGGACTCGTGCTGGGCGGCCCGGCAAAAGCTCGGCAGAAATCCTCGATCGATCTCTTGCCCTTGCTGAGCGTGCGAAGAGTCACATCCACATCCAGCCAGATCAGCGTTCCTTCTTCGTAAAAATCGGTGCCTCGGCGCAGATCTTCGTAATCCTTCCGCGAATCGTAAAGAACCTGCGCCGCGACCGCCGTATCCTCCAGGGGACGCCACGTTCGCCCGGCCTCATGATCCAGCGCCGCAGCATTGCGCGCCAGCGAATCGAGAAAATCCTGCGCTGTCCACAAACCGCTCCGTGGCGTCAGGATCTCGCCCAGGTATTCGGTCAACCCTTCATAAACCCAGAGCAACTCGCCCTTCATCGGCTCGTTGTAATCGGGAGTCGCCAGGCCGGTCGGACGCCGGAATTTCCCATTCCACGAATGCACGAACTCGTGCGGCAGCAGATCTGCGTTGACCCTCCGTATTCCGGAATCCGTCAAAGCCTCTTCGTCGGTGCGGTCGTCGCTTGATTCATGATGCTCCAGTCCGAAGTGCGCCACATGGTCGCTCAACGTCAACAGAAAGTGATAGTCGCGATAGTGGTGCGCATTGAAGAGGATATTCGCTTCCTCCACCAGGTTGCGATAGTGCTGAATCTGTTCCTCGCTGATTCGAGTCGCGCGCTCGCTGTCGCCGGCAAGGTGGAGATAGTGTGAAACCGGCCCGCCGGGGCTGAGGTCGACCGTCCTGTAATTGATCCCGATCTGCACTGGGGAATCGATGAGCGTAGTGAGCGACGAAGGCTTGAACGCGATCTCGTTTCCTGTTTCCTTATCGATCGGCAGCGCCGTTCCGTAACGCCAGCCTTCGGGAATCTTCAGCGTCGCCTGGTATTGAAGCTGATCCGTCGGGGTCCCTTTCGGGTAGAGCAGTAACTGATTCCAGCTAAGCACTGCCAGCTGCGACGTGATCGATCCCCCGGCCGAAAATCCGCCGGCTTCAGGCGGAGAAATGAAATCGATCGCCACGTCCAGCCGGGAAACTCCCTGCGGTACGTCGATGTGGAATTCGTAGATGTTGACGTCGTCGCGATGCCAGAGAACCGGTTGCCCATTCGCCGTCATCCGAATCCCCGCCAGGTCTTCGATCGGCCCGGTCGGCCCGTGCTCGCCGGGAATCCATTTCGGATAGAGCAGCGACATAGGCCCGGGCTTTACCGGGAACTGCATGCTCGCATGAAGCAGGCGCCGCGGCGCCTCGCTGGCGTCCACAATAACTCGCACCGGCGCGTCAGTGACTCGCACGGGCTCGATGCGCACAGGTTGGCTCTGCGCGAAACCCATTGCCGCGACAAACAGCGGAAGCGTATATTTCACCAGGAACTTCAACTTAACCATTCCAGTCTGTCGTACTCCCTGCCGCCGCCGACCGTGCGCACGAAAACGTCTTCCAGCGTCTCCGAACCAGCGCGCAGATCCTCCATCCGGCCTTCAGCTACTATTTTGCCTTCATTGATAATGGCGGCGTGGTCGCAAAGCCGCTCCACTACTTCCAGTACGTGTGAAGTGAGGAAGATGGTTGCGCCGTGCCGCACCTGGTCGAGCAGGATATCTTTCATCAACCGCGCGCCGACCGCATCCACGCCCTCAAACGGCTCGTCCATCAGAAATAATTCCGGCCGGTGAATAAGCGATGCCGCCATGGCGATTCGCTTCCGCATGCCTTTCGAGTATTCGGCGATCAGTTTCCGGTGCTCGCCCGCGAGTTCGAAGAGTTCCAACAATTCCTGCGCCCGTTGTTTCGCCAGCGGACGCGCGAGGCTATACATCCTGCCCACGAACTCCAGGAATTCCGCGCCGGTCAGACGATCGAAGAGCAGCGACTCGTCCGGCACCAGCCCGATTCGCCGTTTGATCGCCATCTCATTTCCTTCAAGCGGCAGCCCCAGCAGTTCGATTGATCCCGAAGTCGCCGGGATCAGCCCCGTCAGCATCCGGATCGTGGTGGACTTCCCCGCGCCATTAGGCCCTAGAAAGCCGAAAAACGACCCACGCGGGACAGTCAGGTTCAGGCCGTTCACAGCCGCCTTGCCATCGTAGACCTTGCGCAAATCGCGAACCGCGATTGCGGACATGAAAGAATTATGGCACTGCCTGAGCGTCCGCCATCGCGATAGTGCGCTTCATCCCCTCATGCGATCGTCGACCGGGAGACGCGACTTCAACTGTCGGGTCTTAACTCGCTTCTGAAAGCGCCTTCAGCTTTTTGCGGGAAACCGCCCGGCCTTTCAGAAAGGGAGCCTCTACGAGATTCCACGAAGCGAACGCCAACACTCCTACGGTAGCTGCCGTAATTCCCACAGCGAACCACGGCCCGGCGTGGAATATTCCGAGGGAGATAAAGGCTTGAATCACGGGGTAGTGAAATACATAGATGCCGTAAGACAGGTCCCCGAACCTGGTCGGGTTTGCAATGTGCGGGAGCAGCACGGCGAAGCACATAACGGCCACAGGAGTACTGAGATTCTGCAGAGCTGGCCATCGCAGCACCGACAGACCCAGTCCACTCAATGCCGCCAGGAGCCACATCCAGACTGTGTGCCGAAGAAACCACTGGCGGTAATAATGGACGAATGTCCCCACAAGAAAGAAAGACAATTGCCCGGGGAGTTGGTTCGCGATTTTCGCCAGGTGGAAGTGCAGGAAGCAGGCTCTGAAGATTACAGACATAGCAAAAAGTACTGCCAGCGTCTGCACGTTCCCGAACTTCCGGCAGGCCGCGACGAGGCAAGGCACAAAAAGGTAGAACATGACCTCAACCTTGATCGTCCAAAGCGCCCCGTTTACCAGGTCATTCGGATTGTCGGAGAAGACGCCGGGCAGAGAAGGATGCAGAAAGTTTGCGAAAGCGATATTTGCCATCGTGAATTTCCATGTCTCCGACGACCTCAGGAACGATGCGACGTTGAGGGTGGACAGGGCAGCACCGAGGAGCAGCACGAAGACAGTCGCGGCCCAATAAGCCGGAAGAATGCGGCGGGCACGCTTCAGCAAGTAACTTCCGAGCGAGGATGAACGCTCATAGCTCGCAACCACCAGGTATCCGCTGATCGCGAAGAACCCTTGCACCGCGACGTTTCCCGGTCCACCAAAACCCCTCGGACTCCCGACGTACCGCAGGCAGGAGAGTACGGGTTCTCTGCTGCAACTCATACAGTGTGAAAGCACCACCATCGAGGCGAGCAGCAGCCGAAGCAGATCGAAATTATTGGAACCGCGCGCGTCATCGCTCATCGGCAACTAACAATCATTGCACTGCCCGGAGCCGAGAAGATGCCTTCCTCTGTCGCTTAGAGCGCGTCGATTGCCATCGCAACGTGTTCCAGGCAGGCGGCGGGTGTCAGTGAATCTGCTTCGATGACGTGGATGCGTCCCGGGCCTTGCGGGGACCAGCGCTGGCGGAAGCGATCGGACGGCGCTCCCGCGAAGATCGAGATCAGCGGCGTGCTCGATGCGGCGGCTGCATGCTGTCCCGCCGAATCGTAGCCAACGTAGAGATCGGACTGCGCGATCAGCGACGCAAAGCCCGCGAACGAACCTTCCCGGAAGCGGACGCGGCCGGCGCATCCGGAAGCTTCCGCTGCGGCGGTGACTCGCCGGGCCTCCTCGCCCCCTACTCCGCGATCGATCCAGATGGTGCGGAATCTTTCGCCCAGCACGCGGATGAGTTGGGACTCGAAATCGCCTTCGAGATCACCAACGATGCGTTTGGTTTCGTTGTCCCCGACGCCGAGGCTGATAGCTACCCGTGGGGCTTCGCCTTCAATCGGGACGCGATCCGGTGCGATGTACGCTTGTCCGGATTCGCCGAATATGGCGAGAAGCCAGTCTTGCGTCAGCTGGCTGAGGTTGGGGGATGATTCCGCTGTGCGGCTGGGGAAATGGAAGTAACGTTCGGGCTCGCACACAGGGATCAGGCCGAGTTGCGTCATGCGCGAATCGGGATCGATCACGATTCGGTTGGGAGCTTCGATCTGGCGGCGAAGGTCGTGGGCGAATTGAAGGCGGGTCACTACCGAACCCGAGCGTGGATATTCCGCATTGAAATGTGCGATGCGCGAATCCGCGGCGAAGAGCTCCGCTGACTTGCGATTTCCCACAAGCACGATCGCGGCGTCGGGGAAGCGACGCTTCATGCAATCGAGGATGGGGCTGGTTATTTTTATGTCGGCACCCAGAGTAACGCGGGAGAGAACGTAGACGGCTTCGACACATTCGGGAACGACGGGCTGGATGTGCGGAGCAGGGGGAATCCACGCGTGCATCAGACTTTCGTATGCTGCGGCCTGGGCCGGATCGAATGAATCGGCCAGAGACTCGACGATGATGCGAAAGAAATCGGCGGGGTGTTCCTCGCCGAGAGCGCGCACCGTAGCGGGCGGAAGCCGCTCTCCGCGCCGGATAGCTTCCAATGCCGCGCTACACGAAATACTTGCCGACAATCGGTTCCAGCTTCTGAAGGGTGTGGGCGGGCACGAGGGCCTTGTCGGTGATCAGGGCGTGGGCGAGCGCCGACCCGCACTTGCAGGTCCGCTCGGCCGGCATGTTTTTCACCGCGTGGGCTACCACCTGGCAGGCGTTGGCGGCGTTCTGCTGCAGCACGCGGAGGATATCGGTGACTTCGACGGCATCGTGTTCCTCGTGCCAGCAATCGTAGTCGGTCACCATGGCGATGGTGACGTAGCAGATCTCGGCCTCGCGCGCGAGCTTGGCTTCCTGGAGGTTCGTCATGCCGATAACGTCCATGTTCCAGGACCGGTAGAGATTCGATTCGGCCTTCGTCGAGAACGCGGGGCCCTCCATGCAAATGTAAGTTCCGCCGCGTTTGACATTGACTGATGCGGCGCGGCAGGCGGCTTCGGCCGTGCAGGAAAGCTGCGGACAAACGGGATCGGCGAAGCTCACGTGCGCCACCAGTCCCTCGCCGAAAAAGGTGGAGATGCGGCCGCGCGTGCGGTCGAAGAATTGATCGGGGATGAGGAAATCAAGCGGGCGATGTTCCTCTTTGAGCGAGCCGACCGCGCTCAAAGAGATGATACGTTCCACCCCGAGGGTCTTCATGCCGTAGATGTTGGCGCGGTAATTCAGTTCCGAGGGAGAGAGGCGGTGCCCGCGGCCGTGCCGGGAGAGAAAGGCGACTTTATGCCCTTCGAGTTCACCGAGGATGTAGTTGTCGGACGGCGCGCCGAATGGGGTCGTGATGGAGACTTCCGTCTCGGCATGGAAGCCAGGCATGGAGTAGAGACCACTGCCGCCGATGATGCCGATTCTGCTCGTTTTGCTTGTGTTCCCGCCTGTGTTCAATGCCGCTCCCGATCCTGAATAAGTTCCCATAGTACGCCACCCGTGCTTGCAGGGTGGACAAAGACGTAGAGGTGGCCGCCGGCGCCGCGTTGGGGCGCGCCGAGCAGTCGTATTCCTCCGCTTTCGAGCCTGCGGACCGTGGCGTTGAGGTCTGGAACGCGCATGGCAATGTGGTGCAAACCGGGCCCGCGCTTTTCCAGAAATTTCGCGATGGTGGAAGTGGGGTCGAGCGGTTCGAGAAGCTCGATGCGCGACGTCCCGGCAGGCAGCATGGCGACGTTCACCTTCTCATGCTCCACGGTTTCGCGGGATAAGACTGGGAGCCCGAGATGCGTGGTGTAGAAGGGCAGGGAATCGTCGAGGGAGCGGACGGCGATGCCGAGGTGATCGATTTCCCAATGCTGGGATTTAGCGCGTTCGTGCAATTTACGGTGGCGCGTTTCGAGATCGTCCAGAAGTTCAGGCATGCCGGTGCCGTCGATGGCGACCGTGCGGTAGATCGCGGGGACCGTCGTTGCATAGTCAGGCGACGCATTGCCAAGCGCCGCATGCCCAAGCGACAGCATGCTTTCGAGTTCCCGCTGCGTTTGTTCGGCCCCGGGGCGGTCCGCCTTGTTGATGACGAAGATGTCGGCGATTTCCATCACCCCTGCCTTGAGGGCCTGGATATCGTCGCCCATGCCGGGGACCAGCACGACGACCGTCACATCCGCCAGAGCGGCGATATCGATTTCGTCCTGGCCGACACCCACGGTTTCGATGATGACGAAGTCGAACCCGGCGGATCGGAACAGGCGGGAGAGCCAAGCGCTGGTGCGGGCGAGTCCGCCGGTTGCGCCGCGGGTGGCCATGGACCGGATGAAGACGCCGGGATCGGCGTGGTGGCGCTGCATGCGGACGCGGTCGCCTAGAATCGCGCCCCCCGTAGCGCGGCTGGAGGGATCGACCGCGAGGATCGCTACCGTCTTTCCACGACGGCGTATTTCGGCGGTGAGCGCGTCCACGAGAGAGCTCTTGCCTGCGCCGGGAGGTCCGGTGATGCCGATGGTCAGTCCCTCGCCCTCGGGCAATGAGGCGAGGGGCTCGATGCCTTCCGGCGCGCCATTCTCGATTTGCGTGGCGAGACGAGCCAGTTCTCGGAAATCCATCAGTCCTTTAACAACTGCCTGGCGATCACGAGCCGTTGAATCTCGCTCGTGCCTTCGCCGATCGTGCAAAGCTTGACGTCGCGATAGAACTTTTCGACGGGATAATCCTTGATGAATCCGTAGCCGCCGTGAATTTGTACGGCTTCATTCGCGATCCACACGGCGGCTTCGGAGGAAAACAATTTGGCCATGGAGGATTCGCGGGTGACGCGTTTGCCGCGATCGATCATGCTGGCGGCACGGTAGGTGAGCAAACGCGACGCATCGATTTTCGTCGCCATATCGACCAGCTTGTGCTGGATCGCCTGAAACTCCGAGATCGGCCGGCCGAACTGTTTGCGCAGCTTCGAATATTTGAGCGCGGCGTCGTAAGCGCCCTGTGCCATGCCGATCGAGAGCGCGGCGATCGAGACGCGGCCGCCATCCAGAATTCGCAGGCTATCGACGAAACCCTCGCCCTGTTTGCCCAGCAGCTGACTCTGCGGGACGCGGCAGTTGGAGAAGATCACTTCACCGGTTGCACTGGCGCGCAGGCCGAGTTTGTTTTCCTTCTTGCCGGCGCGAAAACCGGGAGTGGTTTTCTCAAGGATGAATGCTGAAATGCCGTGCTGCGCGGCGGCGCGGTCGGACATCGCCATGCCGACGCAAACGTCGGCGTAGTGCGCATTGGTGGTAAATGTTTTCGAGCCATTGAGGACCCAGCAATCGCCATCGCGCACGGCGGTGGAGCGGGTTCCCGCCGCGTCCGATCCGGCTTCGGGCTCGGTGAGGGACCAGCAGCCGATCCATTCGCCGGAGGTCAGTTTTGTCAGATATTTTCGCTTCTGTTCTTCCGTCCCAGCCTTGAAAATGTGATTCGAGCAAAGCGACGTATGGGCCGCGACGATAATGCCGACCGAGCCATCCACGCGCGAGAGTTCTTCGATGATGATGGAGTATTCGATATAGCCGAGGCCTGCGCCACCGTACTCTTCCGGGAAGATGGCGCCCATGTAGCCGAGCTGCCCGAGCTTCTTGATGACTTCGAGCGGGAAGATCTGATTTTCATCCCACTCCATGACATGTGGCGCGATTTCGGCCGCGGCGAATTCACGCACTTCCCGCCGCAATTGAATCTGCTCGGGTGTGTATTCGAACTCCACAATTCCGATTATGGCTTATACAACGCGCTCGCCATCGAGATAAACGGCCTCGATTTCCATCGCGTTGGGGTCCCGGAACACGGCTTTTCGAAATAGAACGATGTCCGCCCGATCGCCAGGCGCCAGACCTTGCGTTCGCCCTTCGAGATGAATGAGACGCGCGGGGTTTACGGTGGCCGTTTGCAGTGCGTCATGCACGGCAAGTTTGCCGATTCGCATCAGGTTGGCCAGAGCGCGATCCATGCGCAGGGCCGATCCCGCAAGTTTGCCGGTGCCGGCGAGAACGACGCGGTTGTCGGGCGTAAGATCGACTTCGAGTTCGCCCAGGCGATAGCGCCCGGGATCGGCTCCCGCAGGTGCAGCAGCGTCGGTGACAAGAATTGTTCGCTCCACACCTTTCGCACGAAGCGCGACCCGCAGGAACGAATCGTCCAAATGCATTCCGTCGACGATGAAACTGGCGCCGAGGCGATCTTCCACAAGCTGTTCGAGAAGATAGTTCGGGAACTTCGGAAGCAGTTTATGGGCGGCGTTACCGAGGTGCGTGGAGAGCGTTGCGCCGGCGTCGACTGCGGCTGCGATCTGTTCCGCATTCGCTCCTGTGTGGCCGATGCTTACTGTAACCCCGGCCTTCGTTAATGCGGCGATGTAACTTGGCGCCTCCGGCCAATGCGGGGAGAGAGTAACGAGCCGGATATTACCGGCGGTTGCGTCCTGCCAGCGTGCGAATTCATCGAGGTCGGGGGGACGCACCCATTGGCCAGGATGGGCTCCGCGCGGTCCATCTTCAGCGTCGATATGCGGCCCTTCGACGTGGAATCCGGCGATCGCGCGGCCACGGGGCAGAGTGGTTTGTGCGTGATGCAGGTTGCGGAGACTCGCGAGCATCTCGCCGGGAGGTCCGGTGATGACGGTGGGGAGACAGCGCGTCACTCCGGTGGCAAGAATGGCGTCGAGTGCCCTGCCGATTTCTTCAATGGGGGCGTGCGGATTGTTGAAATCCACCCCGCCGAAACCGTTGATCTGAAGATCGATGAAGCCGGGCGCAATGTGGACAGGGCTTGTGTTGGTTTCGGCGACGCGGACCGATTGGATGATGGTGTCGAAGTCGACGACGATCGATTCACCCGACGAGGATGTGCCCGAACAAATCATAGGGTCCCCGGTTTATTCACAAAGCCCCAACAGCCTTCCCACAGAACTGTTGTGCAAGTGACGGGAATCAAACGAAAACAAAGTTGTTGAAATGCACAGCGTCACGCGCGATTTTGCTGGAAATGCCAAACTCTCTTACGTTACAACAATGAAACGGATTGGCTGGCGCGTGACTCCGGCGGCAGATCTCGGGGGAGACAGCCGTGGCGGGGTTGCGCGCGCAGTCGTCTGGCCTGCCTTTTAAGCTACTACTTGCCGCCGACGCACTTCCCGCCGGGGCAGCGATTGTTCTCTTCGCAGACATACTCGAAGATGCCCTGCTGATCCCAATCCGGGTGCAGCGTCATCGTGAAATCCTGCGAAAACGGCTTCGTGAAAATCTTTGGATCGTCGATCGTCAACTGATACGAAAGGGTCTTCGCATCTTTCCAGCTGACCCGCTCGGTCGTGTGCAGAGCGTCGCTGTGCATCCGGTATTCCTTCGGATTAGTGTAGAAGTAATCGTCGAGCCCCCAGCGCTTGAAGTTGGTGGTATCAACCACGAGCGTGTCGCCTTCCCAATGTCCGACGGGATCGCCGTAGAAGCCGGGCTCGATCCCCGTACGATGCGGACGCCCATCGAGCGGGATGAGGCGCGTCATTGCCTGGAATTCATGCGCCACCACGAGGAAGCCCTTGTTCTGCACCAGGCGAACAGCATTCGCAGACAACATGCCGGAAGGGAACCCTGCCGGAAGACAGAAATCGCGCGGCTCGTCATGCCGGGGATCGCCGGTACGCGGTTCGTAGAGTGCTTCGCCGCCAGGCTTCAAGGGCGGAAACCTGTTCTTGTTGAAAATGGTGGCCGAGCACTTGCATTTCTCGCCCTCGTCAGT
Organism: Bryobacteraceae bacterium; assembly: GCA_049516355.1. Lineage (GTDB taxonomy): Bacteria > Acidobacteriota > Terriglobia > Bryobacterales > Bryobacteraceae > BOG-234. The sequence continues at coordinate 49,006 of JBEKTF010000006.1, forward strand.
CTTTGGCCACTCGTAGATTCCGCTGAAATCGGGCTTCCCGTCTGCCGTGCGAGGGATCTTGAATTTTGTGGTTGTTTGGTCGGTGGCAGCAAGTAAACCCGCAGCCAGTGCCAGGCCAGCGATGGCGGTGACCGCAACAAGCTTTGAAGTTGCTATGTCTCTTGAAGTCATTTCTTGTCCTTGTCGTCGTTGCCGGTGAACACCATCCGGCCGTCAGGGAAGGTTACTTTCCCGCCAAAGCCGTTTTCCGAGCCATCCTTGGCGCGGAATCCATCGACGGTGACCGTCATTCCAGGCTGAATCTTGTCTTTCGTGATGCCGCGCCGCATGAGTTGGCCGGGGGCGCCGCCGGAGAAGGCCCAATTCACCGTCTTCCCGGTGTCGTCCTTCACGTCGACATAGAACCAGATGTGGGGGTTCAGCCATTCGACCTTCGTTACCACACCGGTCACCTTTATGGGCTTGCTGTCGTCGTATTCCGAGGCGAAAGAATGATGCGCAAACATCGGAACGGACATCAGGAAAACGCTGGACAGGACAACTACAGACCATCGGAGTTTCATAGATTTATAGCAATGAAAGAATAGCGCGACGGGTATTCCGTGTCAATCTGGCAGGCTGTTCGGACGCTAAACATCCTGTTCTCCATCTGAGACCTGGGGTATGTCAAAACAGGCGCTCTTGTTTCTTCAAGCTTCCGAATGACCCGATGTTGGCGATCGAGAATGCAAACTTGTATTGCGTATCGTTCACCGCGCCAAAATCGAACCGCCGGTATTCCCCGCTGAAACCGCAGCAATCCGTGTTGTAGGTCACCTGCACGACGGCGAATTGCTGATAGCCGAGACGGAAATCGTAGACGGTTTGTAGCGCCGCATTCCACCCCTTGCGGTTCGGATCTCCATAGCCGATTTGCGCCACGAGCTGATTCGCCGGAGGAGCGATTACAGCAACCGGTTTCAGGAGATTGCTTCCCAGCAGAAAAAAATACTTCTTGATGTGCGCGTCGGCCGAAAACATGCTATTCACAATTCTGTGATAAAGCGGATCGTAGTCGGTTTGCAATCGAATCCCGAATCCGTCTCGTGGAAAGATTCGCACCAGCGACGAAATGGGCGAATAGTTCCGTGGACCGGCAATAAAGGTAAAGCCTGTGAAATCGATGCCAGGCATCAAGACGTTACGCTGGCCAGGAACCCCCGCGCCTCCAAACGTGGGATTGAAAAAGCGTTTATAGGCGAGTTCCCAGGTAAGAACCTCCTTGATCGTGTTGCCCTTTTTCGCATAGAGCCGGTTGGTTAAACCGAGCGTGACTTCGTTGGTGTCCGTGAGCAGATCCGTCTGGTCGAAACGGAGAGTATTCAGGAAATTGTCGACGCCCGTCACATAATCGTATCCGAGTCGGGGCTCGATCACGTGCTTGAGTTTGTCGCCCAGAAATGTTTTCCGGTTATAAACGCGCTCAATTGGCGGAATGACGAGATCGATGTTCATCTCGGGTGCGGTACGGTTCAGCGCGGCGGAGACGACCGTGTTGGTGTTGATCAGATGCTGGCCGTAGAACGTTTCGTGCAGCGTAAAAGTGGGCACGACGCTGAACCCCTGCCAGTGGAACGAGGACGAAACGGCGGGCTCGAGATCTCCGCGGGGAGTGAACTGGTTCGTTTGATAGTAATTGGCGATATTGTCCGCGGCGGATGACTCGACGCGATGGTACAGACCGAAGCTCGTATCGAAGGAAAACCAGAGCGGCAACGCACTGTTCGTAATCTGCTGGTCGCGCCCTTCGAGTTGGAACTCCGGCAGCTTGCGAATCGTGATGACGTCCCCGGGCATGGTGCTGAGGAAGTCCTGGTTCCGCGAGACACTCGTATTGAAGGTATAGTAGTCGAACCGTTTCGTCAGAAAGAGGGCGGAATTCGTGGTGGAATAAATCGCCTCGCCGAAAGATCCGGAGAACGTCTGGCGGAACAGATACGAACTCAGGTAATCGAGATTTCCGCGCACGATCCACCCATTGCCGAGGTCGCTCTTGAACAGGCCGGCTACGCTGGCCCCCGGGGCTTTCACGACGCCGGCCGTTCCATGATCGTCGATACCGTATGCGATCAGGTTGAAATCCGTCTTTTGGTTGGGTTTTCCGCGAATATCCATATGTTGCAAAACACCGCGTGAAGTGTAGTCCGTCGCCAGGTACGTCAGATCATAACTGCGGTTGATGGCCCAGTAATAGCCCGCGGCGGCGAAGTATCCGAACTGGGAACTGTGCCCGGCCTCCGGAGACAGGAAGCCGCTCTTCCGAGGTTCCTTCTTCAGCGCCTTATAGAAGTACGGAAAGAAGAATATAGGGACCTGGTGCAGATGGAAGACGGCGTTGTGAGCGATCGCACGATCCTCCGGAATGATGTCGAAGAGGTTGCTGTGCAAAGTCCACCACGGGTGGGGAATATTGCAGTCGGTGATGATGCCGTCGTGGAGCAGATATTTGTCTTCGATCTTCTGCGCCCACGCGCCTTCGAAATAGAAGGGTTGCTGCGTGGTGAGAAGCCCCGGCCGCGCGACGACTTTCGTTTTTGTGTAACCTCGCACGTGGTAAAACGTACCGACCTGAGTTTCGGTATTGTACTCAGCCCGATCGCAGTAGATGATTTCGTCGTGGTTATAGTTCCGGTAGGAGATGTTGCCGCGCCCTTTGAAAATCTTCGTGTTTTCGTCGTACTCGCCTTCGTCGGCTTTAAATGTCGCATCGGAAAGCTCGACCACAACATGTCCGTGAAGGTGTGTAATACCGCCCTCCGACTCCTGGAAATCGGACGTGATGTCGTAATCGCCAGGGGCAGGCGCGTTGATGCGCGGGATTTTGACGCTGAAGTCGGGGCGCTCGACCGTTGCCTGGTCCGCGGGCGGAGGCGAAGGAGGCTGACCCGTCGTGCCTGCTGTCGTGTTTGCCGCCGTGTTTGATGACTGCGTGCTGCTTAATTGCGGTAACGCCGTTTGCGCGAGCCCCAATAACAGCACGATGAAAATACCACATCGCGTGAGAATTTTTCCGTGACAAGCAACGTTGTTTGTGTTACTCAGAGGAGTAGGCCGCGTGCGGATAAACTGCTTCAATTGGCAACCGTAGCACGGCATAAATGATGTGGCAACCTGCGGCGTGAAAAGAATAGCGCAGGAAGATCGATAGATGCACTGCAAGCACTGTGGTTTCGCAAATGGTGAGGACGATCATCGCTGCCTGCGTTGCGGGCGGAGATTGAGCGGAGTTGTGATCGCGGCGCCCCCGGGCTATTCGGGAGCGAATGCACTGGCGCAGGCGGTGATGACGCGAGGCGACACGGAAGAATTCCTGCCTGTGAAGGCAGCATCGCTCGCCGCGCCCGAGCAGCCCACGCTGTTCGCCACCCCTTCACCATCGTCCAGGCCATCACGGAATGTGATTCCTTTCGACCTGCTGCTGCGGGAAGCCGCGAATCGCGTGGCGGGCCAGCCGCCCACACCGCCGCCAATGACCCAGTCCCGCGTTCGCAAAGCAACGGCGGTTTCGCCTCAGGCGCCTCTCGTGCAGAACGCTCAGGGCACGCTCGATTTCATCCCCGGTGTTCCAATCAAGGGCCGCAAGCTCAAGACGGATGTTGATGCCCAGGTTTTCTGCGACCTCCCCGTAGCGACGCCAACACACCGATTCGTCGCTTCGGCGATCGATGGGGCGATGATCCTGATCGGATTCGGATTGCTTGCCATCACCTTCCAGTTGCTGGGAGGCAGTTTCGGCTCTGGCAAAATGCTTTGGATCGGAATGGTGGGCGCCTTGACCCTGGTGGCGATGCTTTACGGGCTGATCTGGGCGATTGCCGGAAGGGAAACGGCCGGGATGCGCTTTACCGATCTCCAACTCGTCACATTCGATGGATTTCCGCTCGATCCGCGCAACCGCGCCCTTCGTTTTGTGTCGGCGTGGTTGAGTTTCTGCTCCGGTGGCTTGGGCCTGCTCTGGGCCGTCGCCGATGAGGAGAACCTCACCTGGCACGATCACATCTCGAAGACATTTCCCACGATTCGGGAAGTTCCGCGCACGTTTGTAAAACAGCGGCGGTAGTTTTTTGATTGACCGGTTCCGGAGGACGCCACGTCCGCGCGTACAAAGTTTCTTGCCAGGCTGATCGGGCTCTATTCCATTCTTGTCTCGCTATCTATGGTCACCCACAGGCAAGCGGCTATAGAGACGGTAACGGCGCTCGTTCACAACGCCCCGCTGCTGTTCCTGGCCGGTGTGATCGCGGTGACCGCCGGGCTGGCGATGGTTCTCGGCCACAATGTCTGGTCGGGTGGCGCGGTGCCGGTCATCGTCACCCTGGCCGGCTGGTCAACGCTGATCAAAGGACTGCTCTTCCTGTTCCTGCCGCCAGAGGCCGCCCCTGTGGTCTTCTTGGCTGGGCTTCGCTACGAACAGCTTTTCTATGTGTACGCCGCCATTTCACTCCTCCTCGGCATCTACTTGACCTATGGGTCAGGGCAACAGCGCGTGAAGTAACGGTGAATTGACTTTAGTATCCATCGCCGGGTTCAATCCCACGGCTTTCAGGCGGTCAGCTTCCAGCAGGTTTGACCTTTGTTCCGGAGCCGACGTGGCGCACGCTCTCAGCGTGCCGTGTCGAGATTCTTCTCGACACCCGTTTCTGCGAATGGTACGGGCGTCGGCACGAGTGCCGACGCGGTACGCAAAGTGCGTGCGCCACGCACTTCAGGCCACTTTCAGTCGCAATCAATCCTACCGGCTTGAGCCGGTAGCTGTTTAAATCCTTTCTTTGCTCTGCGTCCTGTAAGGTTCTTTCAAGTATTTCGATACCTGGTCCTGAGCTCCCTGCGTATTGTCGCGCGTTCTCTGTGCCTGCGTGTATTCGTTCACGGCGCGCTCCCGCTGACCGCTGATATCGAAAATCTTGCCCAGATAGATATGCGACCATACCTCGATCCATTTCGGATTCAGATCGCCGGTGAGCGATTCGCGGAATTCGTTCGCCGCCGACTGATAATTCTGCTGCAGGAAAAAGACCTCTCCCACGCGGTAATGCGCCATCGAACTGTTTTTCTGCGTATCGAGCGCGCGCTGGTACTCCCTCAATGCTTCGGAGAATTCGCTCACTTCCACTAGCTGTTCGCCCTTGCGAATCGCAACGGAAACCCGCATGTCCGGGCTCATCCTGAGAACCTTATTGCCGGGATCGATCGTCACCTTCTTGGGCTTGCCGAACGTGTCGACCGAGAACTCCGATGACGTTCCCATCACCTCGATGCGTTTGTCTTCCGGATTCCCTTCGGTCTCAATGTGTAAATCGACAGGCATCCGGAAAGTATCGAGATCCTGCGAGATCTTACCCTGCACGCGGAAACCCTTCTGGGTACGGAAAATGGTGTAATCGAGCTTAAACTCGGGCGCGCCGTTCGACTCGACCCATTGCAGGAAAAAGTAGCGCAGTTCCTCTCCCATTGCGGCCTCGCAGGACTTGCGGAAGTCCTCTGTTGCCACGGACTGCCATGCCATCTGCTGAAGAAACGCTTTCGCCGCGTCGAAAAACTTTTTGTCGCCCATCGTGCTCCGCAACATCTGGAATACGACCGCGCCCTTGTCCGCGCTGAGCGCCCAATATTCGGGCGAATAATCTTCAAGCCTCGCTGTCTGGATCAGAGGAACATTGTCGACGGTCAACGCCGTAATACTGAGATCTTTCATCCGCTGTTCGAGAGCGGTTGCCCCCTTCTCTTTCTCCGTCCAGAGAGCTTCGGAATAAAGCGCCATGCCGTTCTCGAGCCATAAATGGTTCCGGTTGACCGGCGAAACCTGGACCTCCCACCACTGCCGCGCGATCTGATTCGCCAGAACGTTGGCATTCACTTGTTTCCCGATCGCCTGCGGAGAAATGAAAATCAGGCCCGGCGCCGCGTATCCGTTCGGCGCTCCGTCGGCCGTCTCAACCACGGTCAGATTGGCGTAAGGCGCAAGGCCATAGATGCTGGTGAAATATCCCATCATCTCGGCGGTTGTCGTGCCATAAGCATTGGCCACGCTCGCTTCGGCGTCGCGGAACCATAACGTGGTGGTCACGCCGTCCGTGGAATTCTTAACGGGCTGGCCCCTCTCGATGGCGATATCGCCGGGGAAAGACGGCTTGGTGAAATCGAAGCTGAAAGTGGTCCCATCGCCCGCCGCTACCGGCTTCGAGTCGATGCCGCTGCCGAGAACAACATACCCCTGTGGAACCGTGACACTGATCTTTGATGTAAAACGGTCCGTCGTATACCCGCTGACCGGAAACCAGCGCGCGGGGTAGAGCAGAAATGCGTAGTCGTGCTGGATGGCTGCGAACTTAATGCCATAGATCGGAGAATCCTCGTTACCGGTGAGCCGGCCGTCATAGTTGAATGTGAGCGAAACCGGTTGACCCTTCGGCAACCCACCCGGGAAAGTCACTCGCACGGTGTTGTCCTGCTGGTTGCGCGAGGATTGAAGGTTCTGCCCCTTGTCATCCACGATCCGCGAGATGTTCAGGGCGTTATTCAACTCGAACGTGACGGCGTTCGTCTGATCCTCGGGCACGAAGCGAACGGCGGCCCGCGCAGTCAGTGTCTGCGCATCGGGATTGATTTGCGCATCGATGGTGTAGCTGACGACGTCGATGCGCGCGCGCTTGTCCTCTTGCGCCAGTCCCGATCCCACCGTGGCCAAAATCCCAAGCGCGATGATTCCAGTCGTCTTCACTGCAAAACCTCCAGCAACCGTTCCGCTTCGTCCGCCGCGCGGCTAATGGCATCGGCCTTTCCTGGTCCGGAAAGCAGGCTTGCTACGCGCAACAGTTCTTCTTTCATTTTGCCTCTTTCCCTTGCGTCGTCGAGCAGGCGGGTCGTTTCGGCGGCAATCCGCTCGCCCGTCATCTCCCCCTGCATCAACTCCGGGACCACCCGCTTTTCGGCAATCAGGTTCACCATCGAGTAGAAAGGAACCTTCACCAGCAGTTTGCCGATTGCCCAACTCGTGCCCGTAACGCGATAGAAAGTAACCATCGGAGCGCCCAGCAGGGCCGCTTCCACCGTGACCGTGCCGCTCGCCGCGAGCGCAACATCGCAGTGCGCCATGGCGTCCCACGCTTCCCCTTCAATCGCCTGGATACGGCTCCCGGCGAGAGGCTCGCTGAAGAAATCCGCGCCGCAAGTGGGTGAAGCGGGAAGCACAAAGCTCAGTGCCCGGTCTCTGGAAAGAATATCGGCTGCGCGCACCAATTCCGGTAGATGCCGCAGTGCTTCGCTTCGACGGCTTCCCGGGAGCATTGTTATCAGTGGACGACCCATATCCAGCTTGTGTTTCCGGAAAAACTCCTCCTGCGAAAGCGCCGGCCGGACACGCGTAGCGAGCGGGTGCCCGATATACGTCACCGGAACGTTATGTTCGCGGAAAAACGCTTCTTCGAAGGGGAAGATACAAAGCAGCCGGTTGATCGCCCGCCGCATCGTTTTCACCCGCCCTTTTCGCCACGCCCAGACTTGCGGCGCGACGAGATATACCACCGGGATTCCGAGCCGCTTCAACTTCCGCGCCAACCGGAGGTGGAAATCCGGCGAATCGGTCAGGATCGCCAGTTGAGGTTTCTCTCGCTCCGCCGCCCGGACCAGTTCCCGAAAGCGCCTCCAGATCCGCGGCAAGTGCCCCACCACTTCGACGATCCCCACCACCGATAAATCCTCCGACCGGACCACCGGCCGTACGCCCGCCTCCCGCAAATGCGGTCCCGCGCACCCGAAGAACTCGCAGCCGGGCCATCGTCGGCCAAGCTCGCGCACCAGTTCAGCGGCGTAATAATCGCCGGAGGCTTCTCCAGCCGATACCAGAATGGAGCGCGGGGCGGGCGGCAATCTCCAGAGTAACCGTCTGGTTCTACCGGACTTGTTACAATCGTGAGGATTTGTCCCAGTCGCCCATCTCACTCTAAACATGCCTTCTGAAAACGGACGCCGGACCACGGTCGACGAGCTCAGTCGACGCCTGCGTTCCGAAATGACGCCGATCGACAACAAATTTTCCTACTTCCTGGTCTTCCCGGTCGTCGATGAAGACCTGCGCCAGTATCTCCAGGATCCGGTCGCGGCGCTTCCCGAAGCGGTCGTCGCGTTGCTGCCGCAAGTAGGAATCGTGCTTGCCCCCTACCTCGAGCGCGGCGCCGTCAAAACAAATGTATCGGTCGTGTACGAGAAACCGTCCGAGCCGAAATTGCTCTTCTCCGCGCACGTTGAGAGCGGCGACTTCACGACGCTTTTCTTCACCGTCAAAGAAGAGCAGGTTTCCGATTATCATTACCATTTTTATGATGAACTCGCCGCGCTGGTCTCGTATCGCTTGCCGCCGAAGGCGCAGGATACCTACTACGGTCTGCTGCGCGAGGAACTGAGCGGCGAAGTCCATGGCGAGGTCGATGAGAAAAGCTGGCACCTGAAGCAGGTCCTGCTGCGGCGTCCGATGACGGCGCGCAAAGACGGAAAGCCGTTTCGGGACTACGCCCGGCAATCTTTCGAAGACACGATGACGCTTTATCTGCACGGGCTATGCTGCGATATCGATGTCGAGACTGGTCCGCGCCAGTTACCCAGCCGCCATTTGCGCAAGAGACTGGAAGCGTTAAAGAGCCTTTTTCCACCGCCAGACGGCCACGCCGTCTTCCCGGAAGACGCCGACCATCATCACCACCATTAAACGACTACCGGCTTACAGCCGCCCGAAGAAGGTGGCGCGCGCACTCGTGCGTGCCGCGTCGAGACTTTTCTCGACGGCCTCGCCACAAGTGTCCGCGTACGCCACGGATGGAGCAGACCGTGAAAGGCGGTGGGATTTGACCCGGCGATAGATACCAAATCCTAATCGCCTTCGTGTCCGCACTCCAGGCATTTCCTGGCAAGAGGCGATCTGCGCTCTTTACCGCACTTCCCGCATGCAGGGCCCAGCCGCGAGAGCCGGTGCCTTAAGACCTCCTGAGGATCAACGTCGGAGACGCCGGTAATCTCGAAGTATCGCGCGGCCACCTCGCTGAGTGTTCCTGCGGTGTTACTCTCACTCAAAGGCCGATCGGTAAGTGCCCGCGCAAGCTTTACTCCGCGTGTTCCGGTTTGGTAAGCATCAGCGATAGCTTCGAATTCCCGCTCATCCAGCATTGGTACCCGCTCCCTGCAACGCCAACACCAAGCGAGTCTCATACCCTGATTATTCAGTCGGCGCTAGGCGACGCAGAATATCCAGCGCCACCTGTTTCCCGCGCTCGCCGATTTCCCCCACCGGACCCACGCAAGCCGGGCAACCGGAATCGCATCCACACCCCTCGATCAGTTCGCGCGTCTGTTGCAGCAGGCGCCCGCTGAGCCGGAATAGCGGAGCGCTCAGCCCCACTCCGCCCGCATAGCTGTCATAGAGATACAGATTGGGTTCCCACGCAGCCATTCCACCGGAAATATCTTCAGTAAGCGCCACGCCCAGATCGCGCGGATCGCACATCAGAAGCAGTGAGGCGATCGTACGAAATGCATTGCCCAGCCCAGTGAGCCCATTCTGCCGTTCCACCGGCGTGTATTCCTCGAACGCACCCAGAAAAATCGTGGGGAAATGCAGCCAGAACGCGGTTGTGTGCATCTCCTGCTCGGGCATCGAGAGCTTTCCTGCCCCCACATTCTCATTCGTGTAGAACTTGATCTTCTTGAATCCGACAATCTGCCGGTTGACCCGCACGTCGCCATGCACGCGCTCGACAGCCGCCGCCACCTCGCTCTTCTCAAACTCGCGCAAAGGCTTCACCTGCGTGTAATCGATCGCGTCCGTGTAGTAATCGCAATCCACGCGCTTCACATAAGCCTTGCGTTCTTTGTAATCGAACCGCTCGACATGAAACTGCTTCGCCTCATGCAGGTAGATAGCCTTCTCGTGCAGAGTGGTCAATGCCGCAGTGAACGACACCTCGCCAATGATCTTCGGCTCTCCCGTAATATCGACCACCACGAAGTTATCGCTCGATACGGACCGCAAGCTCACCGCATCGGCCGGGTAACTGTCCGACGTCCAGTGCCATGCATTTCCCGACAGATGCAATAACCCGGCCTCCGCAAGATACTCGCACAGCTCAGTAACATCGTGCGCGCCGAATCGCTCACCCGCCCGCAACGGTAACTCGAACGCCGCGCACTTCAAATGGCTGAGCAGGATTTCCAGATTATCCGGATTCACATACGCATGCTCCGGCGAACGCTCAAACAGATACTCGGGATGCTCGACCACATATTGATCGACCGGCGCACTGGACGCCACCATGATGGCGAGCGACCCCGTATTCCGCCGCCCCGCGCGCCCTGCCCGCTGCCACGTCGAAGCGATCGTCCCCGGATACCCGGCCATCACCACCGCATCCAGCGATCCCACATCGATGCCAAGCTCAAGCGCGTTGGTCGCCACCACGGCTCGAATGTCTCCGGAACGCAGGCGCTTCTCGATCTCGCGCCGCTCGCGGGGCAGATAACCACCCCTGTAACCGCGTACCGATTCCGTAGGGAGCCGCCCATTGTCGCACGCGTCTTTCAAGTAAGTCACGAGTATCTCGGTCGCGAGGCGGTTATTCGCGAACACCAGAGTCTGCTGGTTGCAATCGAGCAGTTCCAAAGCCATGCGGCGCGTTTCACCGATGTAACTCCGCCGGATCCCCAGCTGCCGGTTCACGACCGGCGGGTTGTAACAGATAAAGACCTTCTCGCCCGCGGGCGCGCCATTGCGATCCACCAGATCGAAAGGCGCGTCGATCAAAGTCTCCGCAAGTTCTTTCGGGTTCGCGATAGTGGCGGAACAGGCGATGAACTGCGGTTTCGATCCGTAGAATTCGCAGAGCCGCCGCAGCCTCCGCATGATGTTCGCGAGATGGCTGCCATAAACGCCCCGGTAGTAATGCAGTTCGTCGACTACGATGTAACGCAGATTCTCGAACAGCTTCGCCCACTTCGTGTGGTGCGGAAGAATCCCGGTGTGCAGCATGTCCGGATTCGTCAGCACGATATTCGCCCGCTGCCGGATCGCCCGCCGCGCATCCTGCGGTGTATCGCCATCATAAGTAAACGCGCAAAGGTCCGACCCCATGGCTTCGATCAAACCGTGCAGTTCTTCCAGCTGATCCTCGCTGAGCGCCTTGGTGGGGAACAGGTACATCGCGCGCGCGCCCGGCTCGGCGCTCAGGCGATTGAGCACGGGCAGGTTGTAGCAAAGCGTTTTTCCGCTGGCGGTCGGAGTGACGACCACCGCGTTGGCGCCTGCGGCCAATCGCTCGTAGGTCTCAGCCTGATGCGTGTAGGGCCTGGCGATCCCGCGCTGCGCGAGAACCTCTCGCAGCTTTGGGTTCAGGTCCTCGGGAAATTCACCGTGCTCGGCCGGACGCGCGGGCGTGCGCCGGATCGCCCGGATAGGCCCATCCGCATCGCGCGCCATGCGTTCGAACTTGGCCAGGACAGTGCCGACGTCCTCTTTTCGGGCCGGAAGAATCAGGGATAGCGGTTCGGGCATTCGTCTTTTGTTCGCCTTGGTGTTTACGTTAACACGAAAGGCAGCGCCGCCGGTCAAATTCCGCCGCCGGTTCTTCCGGCAACCGGAAGACTGGGAACGCCGGCGGTCTTCGCCGCCGGTTCTTATGCGCAATATCAGGGAAGCGATAATAGGCAATGATGGGTATGCTCCCACGACTCACCATGGCTGCGCTGCTGCTTTTCTCACCGGCTCTGTTGCTGGCGCACCATTCGTTTGCGGCGGAGTTCGACGGCTCGAAGCCCATTGTGCTGCACGGCAAAGTCACGAAGGTGGACTGGATGAACCCTCATGTATACATCTGGGTCGATGTCGCGGACGCTGGCGGAAACGTGACGAACTGGGCCGTGGAAAGCGCCGCGCCGATCTATCTCGAACGTCTGGGCTGGATGAAGCGCTCGCTGAAGGCTGGCGATACGGTCACCATTCGGGCTTTCATAGCCAAGGACCAGCCGAACCTCGCGAAGACAGACGCCGTCACTTTGCCAGACGGCAGGCGAGTGACCACGGGACGTGCCGACGATAGCGCCCGCTAGTGGCACAGGCCCAAAAGGCCTAATCAACACGAGTCGCAAATTGGTGAGTTTTCCTTGGGAAGTAGTTTCGGCGGTGAGCCAGTGTTGGCTCACGATGGAATGAAAAATGGGGGCGGTTCGCTGCATTCTCGGCTTGCAAAGATACTTTTCAGCACGCTGCTGAGCCTGTTAAAGCCTTTTTCAGCAGCTTATATTGGAATGAACTTGAGTCAGTCTTATCAGTGTTCATCGGCGTTGATCGGCGGCTGATTGCCTTTGCCCACCGATCGGTAACAACCACAACTCTGCGACAGCCGATCAAAGACTTGCCAAGCCCGTGGAGTAGGCCTTTGGCCTGCGCTGACTTCCGATCAAACTTGAAGTCGCGGCTCTCCGTTTTGATCAAATCCTGGCTCAAAGATGAAATTTCCGGCCAGGCATGGCCGGGCGCTCAATGTCCAGACCGGCCCCGACCAGCGGCGACCGGCGCAACGCGTCAGGTATTCCGCCCTTTTTCGGCGGTTCTCCAGACACGGTGCGGCGCACGGCGGCGCCAGTCGGCGCTGAATCTGAACGGTTGTCGGCGAGCCGCTTGAGACGCTTCCGGTGGTTCTTCAGAGTTCGCTTTTGTGGGGTGGCGCTCATCGTTGTAATTATCACCAGATCATAACGGGAACCGGCAGCGTCTCAGTCACGGCCCGCGAAAATATTTTCGTTTTCGCCGCTTTCCCCAATCCTTGCAACAACGCGTCCCCGATCCAACCGCTGAATCCCATCGCCACCAACCCCGATTCCCGCCAACTCATGCTAATTGAGAATCGGGAAACCATATGATCTCCGAAAAACAACTAGTCTCCTGTCTCAGATAATTCTTTACAACGCCGGACCTCGTCGAGACAAGCGCCGTAATTTCGCGCCCGTCGGCTGGAGTATCGCGATCCGGCTCCACATAACGCGCCGATGCGGGGCCCGCCGTGGGTGGGCATCTGTGCATAATTTGATCAAGGCTTCACGTTCCTCCTGGACACTTCGGATGGATAAGAATAATCAGCCACTTCCGGATCTGGAAAGCTGCACCTTGACGGATTGTGGCCTTTTACCCGTACCAGAGAATCCGCGCGCAATCCAGTGGAATTGACGCCAGCGGATGGAAAGGAACAATGCGCGGCGTGAACTCGCAGGTAGGGCGGTTCGCCGGAACGGAAGCGGCGTAATGATGCGCGTTGGAAGCGCCCACCAGCGGCTCGCCGCGCTTCATCTCCACAATCTCCGGTCGGCCGCCGTCTGTCGCTTCGGCGAATAACTCGACGCGCACCGCTTCCATGTCCAGTTCATCCAGATAAACCTGAGCAGTGAAGACGTGTAGTCCTGCGTTGGATACCACATCCAGCGATCCAAAACGGAGCCGCGGCCAATGCTCTTCCACTGTTCTGCGCCACCGCACCAGGTCCACCATCGCAGCTCCAGCATCCATCGCGCGTTCGCAGTACGCTTTGCCACGCGCAAGATAATGAGTCTCGGTATACTCTCTGACCACGCGATTGGCGGAAAACTGCGGGGTCAAGCTTGACATGCTTGCGCGCATACGCTTGATCCACGCAACAGGAACGCCCGCCTCGTCGCGCCGGTAGAACATGGGGATGACTTCCTCTTCCAGCAGCGAGTACATCTGTTCGGCATCCCTGTGGTCCCAAGCTGGGTCGGAATCGTGCTCCTGTCCATCTCCTAGCGCCCACCCCACTTCCGGCGAGTATGCCTCGGCCCACCAGCCGTCAAGTTCCGAGAGGTTCAGTCCTCCGTTGACGAGCACCTTCATGCCGCTGGTTCCGCTGGCTTCCCAAGGCCGCCTGG
>JBEKTF010000007.1:0-55079 GCA_049516355.1 Bryobacteraceae bacterium
CGAACTACGGCAATTTCCTTTCGCCCATCCTCGGCCAGACGCTCGATCTGACTGGTCTTTCCGAAGCCTATGGCGTGCGCGGGCACAGCATTTACACGGACGCATCGTTCAGCGCGAACCTGGTATCGTGGGCCGATCTCTATGGCACTCTCCTCTACAGCGAGCCGGTATCGAACGTCAACTTCCAGGGGTTCGACACCGGAAATCAGGTCATCGAAGCTCAGGTCCTCTTCTATACCGGCGAACAGGATCTGATCTCGGCCCTCTCGAAGCAGCCGCACACATCGGCAAGTTTGGGCGCGGAAATCCGGCCCTTCTCGAGACTGCGTCTTATTCCCTCGTGGCTCACCGATCGCATGCACACGAGCGGATCGAGCGTGGGCCAGGACACACTCACCACAGCCGCGGGCATCGTACCGATGGCATCGCTTCTCAGTTCCACGCTGGTCACGAATTCGAGCCAGGTTGAGATGAACGTCATGTACGATCTCACGCGGAAGATCACGCTACGCGGCGGATATCGTTATGTATGGGGAAATGCGAGCGACGGGATTCTCCCGATCGCGGAACTGGCCGGCTTCGAGCAGGGGAAAATCCGGCAGAACATCGCCATCGCCGGCTTGTCATGGCATCCCGTGCAGAATGCCTGGGTGAACCTCGACTTCGAAGACGGATCGAGTGGAAGCACCTATTTCCGCACCAGCCTCTACAACTACCAGAAGGCGCGCATTCGTGGAAGGCATCAGATCTCGCCTTCGTTCAGCATATCGGCGAGCGCCAACGTGCTGAATAATTCGAATCCCTCGCCGGGCATCAATTACAGCTTTTTGGCGCATCAGGAGTCGGCATCCTTCGTTTATGCGCCCGCGGGCGGAAAAATCTGGGATTTCGAGGGCGGCTATACGCGGTCCACGCTGCGCTCGAATATTAATTACCTCGACCCCGAATTCCTGATTCCCGAGCAGTCGTTTTACCGCGATAATAGCCATACGGTGACCGCCTTATTCGACCTGAATATGCCAGGCTGGCTCGGATGCAAGACAAAACTGGCGGTCGGCGGATCGGCGTTTCTTTCTTCCGGCAGTAATCCCACCACGTTCTATCAACCGATTGCGAAGCTCGCGATTACATTGCGCAAAAACATATCATGGAATAGCGAATGGCGCTATTACGGATTTGACGAAAGCTTCTATCTCTATCAGGGATTTCGCACGCAAATGGTAACAACCGGAGTGAGGCTGACCCGATGAACCGAATCCTCGCTGTCTTTTTGGCTTCCGCCTTTGCGGCATGCGCAGCCACGCCTGCCGCCGATTCCACTCGCGGCGCGGCGGTGTTTCAATCGCAATCGTGCATCCAATGCCACGCTCTGAATGGCATCGGCCCGAAGATCGGCCCCGACCTGGGCCGGCTCGTCGATCGCGGATTCACGCCCGCTTCGTTTGCCAGCACCATGTGGAACCATGCGCCCACCATGTTGGCCGCGATGCGCGAGCGCAACGTTCCATTGCCGGTGATGGATGAACAGGCCGCCGCGGACCTCTTTGCCTTCTTCTACGCCACGCGCTTCTTCGAGGAACCTGGGGACGCCGGGCGCGGCAAGCGCCTCTTCACCGCGCGCGCGTGCGCCAACTGCCACGGCATAAACGATTCCAAAGTGCCCGCGGCCAAACCGGCCAGCCAGTGGACCGCCTTGACCGATCCCATCGCCATGATCGAGGCCATGTGGGACCACGCTCTCAACATGCACGATGAAATGGCGCGGCAGAAGATCGTCTGGCCCGAACTCTCCGGGCAGGATGTTGCCGACCTTCTCGTCTATCTGCGCAATCTCCCTTCGACGTCCCCGAAGCGCCCCGGTGTATTCCAAACCACTCCCGGCGTCAACGGCAAAGCATTGTTCGATGCCAAAGGTTGTGCCCAATGCCATAAGTCGGCCGACGAATTCCTCGCCGCGGGCTTGCCTGGCCAGACGCTGACCGATATCGCTGCCGAGATGTGGAACCACGGCCGCGAAATGGCCCCGGCCCAGCTGCATTTCGAACCCGGCGAGATGAGAGAGATCGCCGGCTATATCTGGTCCCGGCGAATGTTCGAAAACAGTGGCAATCCCGCGCGCGGAAAAGCCACCTTTGCGGCAAAAACCTGCGCCGCCTGCCACAACAATCCGGCAAGCGGTACGCCGACCCTCGATTCGGGTGGACGCGAGTATACCGATATCACGATGGTCTCCGTTCTTTGGCGGCATGGTCCGGCCATGTTGGGCCGCGCACAGGAAAAAATCCAGCCGTGGCCGCGTCTCGATACCCGCGAGATGTCGGACATCATCGCTTATCTGAACGTCAGAGCAGCTCCCAATGCCCGATAAAGACCAGCCCCCCGGTATGGGAGGAAGAAGCCTGGATCCAAAGCGTCCCGTACTTTTACTGCTCACCAGTCACTGGGTGAGTCTTCTCGGAGCCGCGCTCGTCACCACTGCCGGGTTCTCGTGGCTGTTTGTTCTCCCGCTCCACCTGCGCGGCGGCGCGGGAAACCCCTATATCGGCCTGGTTGCGTTCATCGGTATTCCAATCGTGTTCTTTGCAGGGCTCGCGCTGATCCCGGTCGGCATTTTCCTCGCCAAACGGCACATCGCCCCCGCTCTCGCGGCCGCAAACCGGCGGGTCATCGTCCAGCGGCTGGTGCTTTTCTTCGGTGTCATGACGGTTATCAACATAGTCATTGGAAGCCAGATCACCTACCGCGCCGTCGCGCATATGGAGACCAACCAGTTTTGCGGACAGAGTTGCCACGTGATGAAGCCGGAATTCACGGCGCACCTGACCGGCCCTCACCAGAAGGTTGCCTGCGTCGAGTGTCACATCACTCCCGGAGCAGCCGGTTTCGTCGCTGCCAAGATCGCCGGCTCCCGTCAGTTGGAAGAGGTTACCTTCAACTCGTTTCCAAGGCCCATCCCATCCGGTCTGGAGAGCGATCGCCTGGCACCGTCTGTGGATACCTGCGAACAATGCCATTCCCGCGAACGGAACAGCGGTTCGAAACTCCGCATCATCTCGAAGTTCAAGGATGACGAAGCCAACACGCCGACAAAGACCGTGCTTATGATGTCGATAGGCGGCGGTGCATCGGCCGGGGGAATTCATGGGGCCCACATGGGACCCGGCGTTGTGATCCGCTACGCAGCAGCCGATGCCAAACGCCAGACGATTCCGTGGGTCGAATACCATAACGGCAACACGGGCGAGACCAGAACCTACGTCGCGGGTGATGCGAAGCCCGCTGTGATCGCATCCATGCAGCATTTCGAAATGGAATGCGCCGATTGCCATAACCGGCCGACACACGCCTTCGAACTGCCGGAACAAGCCGTCGACCGGGCGCTCGCGGCAGGCGAGATTCCAACCACGCTGCCTTACGCGAAGAAAACCGGCGTCGGGATTCTCAAGGCAGCGTACGCGGGCGACGACGACGCGGCCGCGAAGATTCCGGCTGCCTTCACTTCTTTCTACCAACAGAAATATCCTGCCGTCTGGAGCAAAAACGGTAACGATGTGAGCCGCGGCGCCCGTGCCGTCCTCGCCCTCTATGAGCGAAATGTCTTCCCGGATCTCAAGGTCACCTGGGGCACATACCCGAATAATCTCGGCCATGCCGATTACCCCGGCTGCTTCCGCTGCCACGACGAGAGCCACACTACTGCCGCGAAGAAAACGATCAGCCAGGACTGCAATCTCTGTCATAACCCGCTGGCTGTCGACGAGACCTCGCCCGAAGTCCTCAAGACCCTGGGCCTGACCAAATAGACACATCGCGTGCAAAGGTTGCTGGATTTGGGAGCGCCGGCTGTCGCTTTGCGCCGCCGGTTCTTCGACGGCTCATAGCGCCGGCGCTAATGATAAACAACAATGATAGACTCTGCGCATGCGAGGCCTGCCTTTTCGAATTCTTTCCCACCTGATTTGCTGTTGCGCGATTTCGGCTCTCGGGTTTGCCGCCACTCCGGTGTCCGGTGAAGCCGTTTACCAAAAACGCTGCGCGGGTTGCCATGAGCAGAACGTCGACCGGATTCCGCGCCGCCAGGCACTTCAGCAAATGTCGGCTGAGCGCATCATGAGAGCCCTCGACTTCGGCGCGATGATGACCGTCGCTTACCCGATGAGCCGCGAGGATCGCCAGGCCGTTGCTGCTTATCTCGGAACGAAAGCGCCCGCCATAGCATTTCCTCCCGGCGCTTATTGCAGCGACCGAAGTGTTACCGTTTCGAACCGCCCCAAGGCAGCCTGGAACGGCTGGAGCCCTTCCAACTCCAATGCGCGCTACCAATCCGCCGAAGCTGCGGGACTTAATGTCGACGGCGTACGCAAACTGAAGCTGAAATGGGCCTTCGGCTTTGACGGCGACGTCACCGCCTTCGCGCAACCCACTGTCATCGACAACCAGGTCTTCATTGGAAGCGCCGGAGGACTGGTTCACGCAATACGCGCCGATACGGGCTGCATCCAATGGGTATTTCAGGCCGAAGGCCCTGTACGTTCGTCAATCCTCGCCACTCCCGTTGCAAATGGGCACGCGCTCTTGTTCGGGGACCAGACAGGCTGGTTCTATTCGCTGCAAGCGGAGACAGGAAAGCTGCTCTGGAAGAAGAAAGTCGAAAATCATGACGCCGCGCGACTCACCGGCTCACCCGCCGTCTATAACGGAACCGTATTTGTTCCCGTGGCCTCATGGGAAGAGACGCGCTCGCTCGATCCCGAATATCCCTGCTGCACGTTTCGCGGCAGCATCGTCGCTCTTCGTATCCGCGACGGCAGCCTTGTCTGGAAGTCCTGGATGATTCCCGATCTGCCGAAGCAAACCGGGAAAACCAAACGTGGCACTCCGCAGTTTGGTCCTTCCGGCGCCGGCATTTGGGACGCACCAACGATCGACGCCAAACGCGGAGTGCTCTACGTGGGCACGGGCGATAATTACTCCTCGCCGTCCACCAGCATGAGCGATGCCGTCGTCGCACTCGACCTTGCCACCGGCCACGTAGCCTGGTCAAAGCAGACCCTCCCCGGAGACTCTTACAACTCCTCTTGCGGAACCAGCAAGGAGAGCTGCCCGAACGAGGACGGGCCCGACTACGATTTCGGCTCCTCCGCCGTTCTCGCTCAGCTGCCCGACGGCCGCGATGTCCTGCTCGCCGGTCAGAAATCGGGCATGGTCTACGCTCTTGACCCTGCGAAAAAGGGTGAGATCCTGTGGCAGACTCGCATTGCCTCTCCCGGCCCACACGTGGCCACTTCAGTGGGAGTCCTTTGGGGCATGGCGACCGACGGCCAGAAGGTCTACGCCTCGACCGCATCCTCCGTAAGAACTCAACCCACCGACCCGCTCGACACGCGAAGAAGCATTCTGGACCCCAAACTGGGAGGCGGCCTGACCGCCCTTCGCGTTGCGGACGGCGCGAAGGTTTGGTATGCGCCGCCTATCGTATGCGCAGCGGGTGCTCCTTCCGGATGCAGTCCCGCGCAGTCTGCCGCGGTAACCGCGATTCCCGGGGTCGTCTTCTCTGGCTCCAACGATGGGCATTTGCGCGCTTACTCGGCTGAACAAGGCAGCGTTCTTTGGGACTTCAACACCGTGCGCAGTTTCGACACGGTCAACGGAATTAAGGCTAAAGGCGGCTCGATCGACGGTCCCGGAGTTGTAGTGGTCAATGGAACCGTCTTTGTGAGTTCCGGGTACTCGCGTTTCGGCGGAATACCGGGTAACGTCCTGCTCGCCTTCGAACCCTAACTGGGAACGCCGGCGGTCTTTGCCGCCGGTTCTTTAAATATCGTGATAGGATCTTCGGTGTCTTATGAAGCTGAAAATACTGGCTGGAATGACATTGTTGGGTCTCGCGCTTATGGGAGCCTCGTCGCCTGGCATACCGAAGTTCGAGCCCGACCCATACTGGCCCAAGCCACTTCCCAACAATTGGATGCTGGGCGAGGTCTCCGGCGTCGCTGTCGATTCCCACGACCACACCTGGGTCACCCATCGTCCACGGACCTTATCGGAGCATGACAAATACGGCGCCGACGGCAAGGGCGATTGCTGCGTCCCGGCCCCGGCTGTTCTCGAATTCGACCAGGCTGGCAACGTTGTTCAGGCGTGGGGCGGTCCCGGCCAGGGTTACGACTGGCCCGACAACGAGCATGGAATTTTCGTCGATCGCAAAGACAACGTCTGGATCGGCGGCAACGGCGACAAAGACACCAACATCCTCAAGTTCACTCATGCCGGGAAGTTCATCATGCAGATCGGGCATCACGGCATCACCCGCGGCAGCAACGATACCGACAACCTGAACCGCCCGGCCGGCATTGCCCTCTATCCGCCCACCAACGAAATCTTCGTCGCGGATGGCTACGGCAACCGGCGCGTGATTGTCTTCGACGCCGATACCGGCGCCTACAAGCGTCACTGGGGAGCGTACGGCAATAAACCCGACGACGCCGCGCCGCGCACGCGGGTCTACGAAGGCGCCGGATCGCCGCAGTTCAACCTGGTCCACGGAGTGGCCGTCTCAAACGACGGTCTTGTCTACGTTGGCGACCGCGTGAACAACCGCATCCAGGTGTTCAAAGTCGATGGCACGTTCGTCAAAGAGCTTTACATCGAACGAAAAACTTCAGCCGGAGAAGGAACCGCATTTGGCCTCGCGTTTTCTCCGGACAAGCAGCAACAGTTTTTCTACGTTCCCGATGGAACCAACAAAAAAGTGCAAATCGTGAATCGCGGGACGCTCGAAGTAGTAGGCTTCTTCGGCGGACATGGCGGGCACGGCGTGGGCGACTTCTACCACATCCACAGCATCGCGACCGATTCTAAAGGCAATGTCTACCTGGGTGAGGTCAATGCCGGCAGGCGCGCTCTCCGCTGGAATTACAAAGGCGGAATTACAAAGGCGGACTCACAGAGGGAGTGACCGGCCCTTCTTGAAACGGCATCAGGGACGTACTCCCGGTATCGAAAGCAGCGCACTTCAGGACCGCGTCCAGCATGAGAATATCGTGTTCGATAACCTCGGTGTCGTCACTTTGGGGCGCAATTCGACACGGATTAACATGCCAGATCTCAGACGCGTATTCCCGTATGGTGCGGTCCGACGAGAACTTCCCGCCCCGAGCCACGTTCAGGATGGCCTTTCTGATCCATCCCCTGCGATCCCTGTATGCCGCGTCCACCTGGCCCTGTGTCTCAATGTAGGCCCGAAGATCGGCGAGAACCATATAAGAGTCTTCGGACAGTAGCGCCTCGGTAATGGGCCTGAAGACGCCAGGTTCCAACATGCTGAAACAATCGCATTCAATCAGATCCATCGCCCACCGGATTTCTTCATCGCTGTTGTAGATTTCCCGTGGGTTGTAGCTGGGCCTGAACCTTTCCACCTCCGGAGCAGTCAGTCCGAAGATGAAGATGTTTTCCTCCCCAACTTCTTCCATGATTTCCACGTTGGCCCCATCGAGGGTCCCGATGGTCAAGGCCCCATTGAGTTGCAGTTTCATGTTGCCCGTACCGGATGCTTCGGTGCCGGCCAGTGAAATCTGTTCGCTCAGGTCCGCCGCCGGGATAATTTTCTCTGCCAGCGAAACCCGGTAATTCGGCAGGAATACGACCTTAAGCTTGTCCCTGGTTTCAGGATCCCCGTTAATAACTTCCGCGATCTGGTTAATGAGCTTGATAATCAGTTTTGCCATCGCGTAACCCGGCGCCGCCTTCGCGCTGACAATGAACGTGCGGGGAACAATATCCATCGCCGGATCCCGCTTGAGCCGGCCGTATTGGATGATGATGTACAACATGAAAAGAAGTTGGCGCTTGTACTCGTGAAGCCGCTTCACTTGCACGTCAAACAACGAGTCCGCTGAAACCGGAATACCGAGCTCGCGCCATATGTGCTTCGCGAGCGCATCTTTGTTCCGTTTCTTGGCGATGAAGAACCGCTCCTGGAAATCGGGATCGTCGGCGAATGGCTCCAACCTTCGAAGTTCTCCGAGATCCATGATCCACCGCTTCCCGATCGTTTCCGTGATCAGTTGTGCCAGCGCGGGATTCGCCTTCAGGAGCCAACGCCTCGGAGTAATCCCGTTGGTTTTGTTGTTGAACTTATCTGGCCAATAATCGGCAAAATCCCGCAAAACTACTTTTCTGAGAAGCTCGCTGTGGAGCTTCGCCACTCCATTGACCGAACAGGATCCGACAATAGCCAGGTGCGCCATGCGGACATGTTTCTCCCCATCCTCACCGATAATGCTCATCCGGCGCAGGCGGTCTCTATCCAGAAAATGGCGGGACGACGCATTCCGCATAAACCGCGCATTAATCTCGTATATGATCTGGAGCGTTCGCGGCAGCAGCCTTTCCATCATGCTTACGGGCCACTTCTCCAGTGCCTCGGGCAGGATCGTGTGGTTTGTATAGCCGGTCGACTGAGTGGTGATCTCCCATGCTTGTTCCCAGCCAATGTCTTCGCAATCCATCAGCAATCGCATGAGTTCAGGAATAACCAGCGCCGGATGGGTGTCGTTTAATTGCATGAACACTTTATCCGGAAATTCATCCCATCGATTGCCGCCGGACTTAAAGCGCCGCAGGATATCCTGCAGCGAGCAGGAAACGAAGAAGTACTCCTGTTTCAGGCGGAGCTCTCTGCCTTTAAATACATTGTCGTTCGGGTACAGGACCTTGGTCAGGTTTTCCGCGAGGACTTTGTTCGCAACCGCGTCGACATACTCGCCTCGGTTGAAGTCGTCCAGATCGAAATCCTCGGCGGCCCTCGCCGACCACAGCCGGAGCGTGTTTACCGTGCTCCCGCCGTATCCCACGACGGGCAGGTCGTAGGGCATACCCACAACGTTTTTCGAATCGACCCATCGCCATTCCTGGCCCCTCGGTCCGGAGATGACGTCCACCCGGCCTTCAAACTGCACCGGAAGCGAGAACTCCGGATGGGCAATTTCCCACGGATAGCCCATCTTGAGCCACTGGTCCGGTTGTTCCACCTGATAGCCATTCACAATTTTCTGGTTGAAGATGCCAAAGTCGTAGCGGAGCCCGTAGCTAATAGCCGGAAGGCTCAGCGTGGACATGGAGTCGAGAAAACACGCCGCAAGCCGGCCCAGGCCGCCATTGCCCAAACCCGCGTCCACTTCGCAGTCTCGAAGAGCGTCCCAATCCAATCCGAGCTCCGCCATCGCTGAGCGGCAGGTCTCTTCCAGATTAAGGTTGATGACGTTGTTCCCCAAAAGGCGGCCGATCAGGAACTCGAGCGACAGATAGTAAATTCGCTTGACATTTTTACGGTGATGCGTCTGTTGTGTGGCGATCCATTGATTGATCAAACGGTCTCGAACTGTCAGGGCCAGCGCGAAATACCGGTCGCGGTCGGTCGCGGTGAAGGTATCCTTTGCCAGCGTCCGTCGTAGATGGCGTTCGAAATCCTGCCGCAGCTTCTGGGCTGGCGCCCGTACTTCGCTGTCGTCAGCCGGCGTCAACGCCTCAGTCATTTCAGCTGTATCAGTCTGCACAGTAAGCACATCGGTGGAAACGATTCCTGACTTTAGGATTTTTTTTTGACTACCACCTGGCCGCGACGGGTGAAGCGTTAGGCGGTCGCCCGCCCGCGCCGAACTCGATCGAATACTCCGCGAGGAAAATACCCGGGATTTTGCGGAGCGTCACATAAAATAAAAACGAACCGCCGTGCGCTCTACCCCTGGGCCGCCCGCACGAAGCATCCTATGACATTCTTCAGGCATCACCCGGTAAATGAAAAGCCTCTCGCTGAAAACCTCACGGATTTCGGCTACATGAATGCGGACGCGTATTACTTCGACAGCGCATGCCAGACGCTGCGTCCGCAGGCTGTCATATCCGCCGTTACGGAATACTATCGGCAATACAACGCCTGTGGCGGACGCGTCAAATATGCCTGGGGCGAAAAGGTCGATGCCATCGTCGCCAACACGCGGAAGCAGCTTCTGAAACTCCTCGATAAGACCGCCAAAGACTATACGGTCGCGTTTTGCCTGAATACCACCGCCGGCATCAATCTGGTCCTGCAGCAACTGCCCGAAGGGCGCTACTCCCGAATCGTTACTTCGGACATCGAACATAACTCGGTCTTTCTTCCCACACAGACATGCGCCAGACGATTCAAACTCGAACGGATCGTATTGCCGCGCTCGTCCGACGGCTCGCTGAATTTTCAGCCGGGCGACCTGGAAAAAGCAGTCGTCGTCGTAAACACCACGTCCAACATCGACGGTCGAGTCCTCGGAAACCTCGACGATCTTGTAACGGCAGCGCACCAGCGAGGCGGTGTGGTCATCCTCGACGCCGCCCAGACCATGGGCCACGACACGCAGCTTCTGCGCAACGTCCGCTTCGATGCCGTTTGCGGCTCCTCCCACAAGATGTATGGCCCCAGCCTGGGATTCATCGTGATCAATCGAGCCTTCCTCAACGAACTCGATTGTTTCTTCCTCGGAGGCGGCACCGTCGAAGATGTTCGCAAAGACGATTTCGACCTTCTCGACTCGCCCGACGACGCATTCGCGCGCCTCGAACCAGGCCTGCAGGATTTCGCCGGTATCGCGGGTCTCGGCGCAGCCATCGACTGGCTGGAAAAGTACCGGCCCGAAAATCAGGACGCGGGGCAGCACCAGGACAGTCTCGGACGAATGCTTTACGAATCGCTATCTTCCAATCCCCGGCTGAAAGTCCTCAATTCCGAGCCCCGCCCGATTATCAGCTTTCACACGGAACTCGTCGACGCCCACCGCCTGGCGCTCTATCTCTCAGCGCAGAACATCATGGTCAGGAGCGGTTACTTCTGCTGCCACTACTATCTGAAATGCGTAGCGCGCCTGCCGCCGCTGGTGCGGATTTCCATCGGTTTGCAAAATACCGCCGCCCAGGCAACGCATGTCGCGAACGTCATCCACCAGATCGTGAACCACCTTTAAATGTTCTGCATCGCTGCGTTTGTCGTGCTATTTGTCTGCGGCATCTTTTCCGCGGCATATCGCGAATTGGCCCGAAAAGCGTGGCATTGTGTTGTGCGCCGCGTGACCTTCAGACCGTGCGATATCAACTTCAGCGAAGAGATGAAAGGCAAGCTGCTTGGCAAAATAATTCTGGTACATCCCCGCCTCGCGCGATTTCTCGACCGCTGGATCGATGTATTCGCCTGGATATTTGCCATCCTGACCGTCTGGAGTCTGGCCTCTGTCTCGCTCGCTGGCCTGAACCTTCTGATCTACGACACCTGCAACCCCGCGCATGCGGAAAACTGTTCTCTGAGCGGCGAAGCCTGCTCGATCTCGAGCTACACTCCAGGATTCTGGGAGTCCTTGCGCCAGGGCCATCCGCTGCAATGGTTTTCGACCGAAGCCGGTACGCTCGGCGACACGATCAGCCTCATCCCTGCCAGATTCAAAACCTGGAAGCCGGAGGACTACATATCGGCCGGCAACACCTCCTATCGGCCTTTCGATCCCGCGAAACCATGGGCTCTCGAAATCGTGGACCCCGGCTGTTCCGCATGTGCCAGCCTTTTCGCAAACATCAAGACCGCCGGTTTTGAGAACCGCTACAACCTCACCTACATCGCGTTCCCCATACCCGACCCCACCACGTTTTCTCACTACAAGTTCATGAACTCATATCTGATCGCGACTTATCTCGAAGCGATGAAACAGGTGGTTCCCGCACATCCCACCGGAAACGTCCCCCCCGACTGGCGTCTGCTCGAAAGGATCTACACCGGCGTCGATCCCGGCGGCGTCAAATGGCAGGAAAGATTCAATCTGAGTTTCGACCCCGACCAGGCCCGCCGCATACTGGGCGAATTCTGCAAAGACTTCGGCTATTCCGACGACCAGCGGGAACAGATCGCGAAACTGGCTACATCACAGGAAATTGCCGCCAGGCTACGCGCCAACAAAGCCGTCGTGGAACAACGAATCCGCACGGTCAAGATCCCGACCATCCTTTTCGGCGGCCGGCGCTACGACCGCGTCGTAACGCCGAAACAGCTGAAATGATTCAGTAGGGCGGTCCCCCCGGACCGCGGCCGACGCCCCCGTCGGCCCTTAGCCATTCACAAGAACAATCTTGCCTTCCACCGAACCCGTCGCCAGCAACTCGATCGCTTGTCTCGCTTCAAGAAGCGCGAAGGTATGGGTGACGAGCGGGTCGATCTTCTTTTCCGCGTTCTTTTCCGCGAGGAGTGTGAAGATCCTGGGTAGATCCTCCCGCAGCGGCCCGGGATCTTTCCGGTACAGCGCAGTGATGCCGTAAAAAGCCCCGCGCCGCCCGCGCAGTCGCGCACCCACGAAAAGATTGGCGAACATGACCACCTTGGAAAGCGTTCCCGCAGCGCCCATGAAACCAAATCCGACCACCATGCCGCCCCGCCGGAGCGCGCCAATACACGGACCAATATTGCTTCCCCCGACCGCATCGAACACATAATCGACGCCTTCAGGTTCGAGAACACGCATGAGCCGGTCGAGCCGCCCTGCCCGATAATCGATTGGCGTCGCGCCGAGTGAGCGCAGGATCTTATGCTTCCCCGCGGACGCGGCGCCGTAAGTTTTCAATCCCGCAAGCCTTAACAGTTGAAGAGCTGCAGTGCCCACGCCCCCTGCCGCGCCGGTCACCAGCGCGGTCTGGCCCGGCCGCACTCTCGCCACGCGATGAATCATTTGCCAGGCAGTCACGTAGTTCAGGATCACCGCGGCCGCATCGCGATCGGAAACCCCGTCCGGGATCGGAATGAAGTCGTCAGCCTTGCGCACGAGAAGTTCGGCAAAGCTGCCATAAACTGTGAGCGCGGCCACGCGCTGGCCCAATTCGATACCGGTGACACCAGGGCCGATAGCCTCAACCACACCGGCAGCCTCGTAGCCAGGCACGAACGGCATCTTCGGCGCGAACAAATAATTGCCTTCCAGCATGATCAAATCGGTTGCGCCCACCCCAGCCGCTCGCACGCGCACGCGAAGTTCTCCCGGACTAGGATCCTCAACCGGCAGCTCGACAACCTGGAGCATTTCCGGTCCGCCCTTCTTCGTCAACATCACCGCGCGATATGTCGCTGCCATAATGTCTCCTGCTCCGGGCAAATGAACCGGACCCGCTGTCCAATGAACTGATGGTATAGCAACAACTCCTGTTTTTGTGTCTCTCGGGCCTGCTTCAACTGCCTTTTGAAATGGCTGCAGACTTGCAATGCGTTGAAGTAGTTCCCTGGTAGATTTCGAAAATCCCACGAAGGAGATGGCTTATGAATTCCACGAAGTGGGCCGTCCTCGCATTCAGTATTGGCATTGGCCTCGTCGCTCATGCGCAGGAGACTCCCAAAACTCGCCCCAAAGTCAACGTGGCGGCCGGCAAAGAGCTGTACCGCCAACATTGCTCGGTATGTCACGGCCTTGACGCGAAAGGCAACGGTTCCCTCTACGATGCCCGCTCGGCGGATAAGTCGGTACGGGTGCCGCCGGCCGATCTGACGCTGCTCAGTCAACGGAACGCGGGAAAATTTCCAGCGGCCCGCGTGAGCGACGCTATCTACAGCAAAGGACCGATCCCGGCGCATGGGACTCCCGACATGCCTGCTTGGGGCGATGTATTCTACAACCTGAAATCCGACCCAAAGCTGATCGAGGCGCGCGTGCGCAACCTGACCGCCTACATCGAGTCACTCCAGGCCGCGGCGAAGTAGGGCGGTCCCCCCGGACCGCGGCCGACGCCCCCGTCGGCCTCCTCAACACCCAATCGTCAGCGCATGATCTGGGTGATTTGGCGCACCATAGCGCTGGCCGTCGACCTTCCCCGAATGCCGGCTTGGCGACTGCCAGTATTTCAGGATTAATTAACAGGGCGCTGGAAAAGCGACTGGCAGGCCAAAAGTCCTGCTCCATGATCCTGCAAGCCATTGATTTTTCGTCGTGGAGTAGGCGTTTTCGCCTGCGTCTTTTGTCGTGTGAGGGACTTTTTCAGCAGCCCCTTAATGACGGATAGCTACGCGAGCTCCTTCTGGCACGAAGACCGGCCGCAAGTGGCCTGATCTAACCAAAGAGTTGTGTGGCCCTCATGATCGGGGAAGGTACGCGGGAAATCCAGTGGCAGGCACCCCGGCCTTGGGCGATATCGGCCGCCTCGATATATTCATCGAAGTCCTTTTCTGCGAGCAGAAGCGTCGGTCGGACAACGGCTGAAACATTCCTCTATCCCTGGATTAGAGTGATGGCAGATCGCGGTTCGTCGCCAACAGGTCCTGCAATTCTCTTTCGGGCGCGACCCAGAGGCACCGGAACGCCGCCCATTTGGGTATGTAATACACGACTTGCCCGAAGGAGGTGTGGGGGCGTAACCGGATGCGAACCATGCGGCGGTAAAACCACCAAACCGGCTCGGCCGCTTCCACCTGGTCGAACGGAATGCGCTCCTGACGCAAGTAGTTCGAAACGATCAGGTCGCGCCCGGTGTAGCCCACGCGTTGAACGCGCCCGCTTAGCCAGACTATGAAAGCGGTCGCCAGGAAGACGAACGCTATGAGGGGACGGAAGGCAGGCGCGATGAAAATGTGGCCGGTTTTGAGGAAAATTCCCGAAAACGCTCCGGCCACGGCGGCTAGCCAAAACACCGCGCCGATTTTATTGAAAAACGTGACGATTTCGCCCGAGAGCCAGGTGACCGGTTGCGGTGCCATGCCGATATCGTCACGGGAAGCAGCCACGTCCATTTCCCCAGTCTATGCAATCTGCCAGGCGTATGATGACGGCGCGTCCGAAAGTCCTTTCGAGGCCAACGGTAACGGAGCCCACTTCACGACGCGGCCCCAGGGATCTCGGAAACCAGCAAAGGTGGCGGCTCCAATCCCTGCGGCCGTCGGAGCCCGATCTCCTCGAACGCCGTTTGAGGTTAGCTACGCCGGATTTCTGGCGGTAGGGGCAGCCAAACTGACGGACAGGAGTCACTTCACCAGGTTCGGAGACTCCATTGCCGTTGCCGTCCTGCCAGACACTGATGCCATCCAATTTTCGTCCCCGGTGAGCCATCCACCACCGCTGTTGTCGAGGGCGGCAAGGGACTCAAAGCCGTTTATGAGGGTATTTTCGCATTTGATCGCGGCTCCTGTTCTTCAAGCGAACGAGTTATCTACAGCCCCGGCATGATGGTATAAGCGCCGCGTTCTTACTGTCAGGGGTGTATGAAGCTATTGGAAGGAAGTCCCTGGCGGATACCCGAGTGCAACCAGCGCCGGAGTTAAGTCACTCAAGCCGTCGATATTCGGAGTGCAAATTTTATTCTCGACTGCTCCGTGGCAGTCCTTGCTGATCGCCGCTGCGCCAAGAAGGTTCGCCCACACGGGTTGTTGGTTGGCTTCCAGAAGCAAAGCGCCCGAGATTATGAATGCGTTCCGGCTGTCAGATGCCGTGGTGACGCTCTGTTGTGGGATTTCACTTTGCCAAAACTGAGCGGCCGCTTTCCAGTCAGTTTGGCTGATAGCCGACCTGAGGTCTGATGGTAACTTATTGACATAGTACTCGATGACACGATTGCGCTCTTCTTCAAACCGCATATCCTTCAAGATCTTGAGAGAAACAGCCGCAGCAAACGTCTCAACCAAATAACTGTCGAAGCGTGCATCCATTTTTACGTGCCCGAGTTCATGCGCGAGTTCGAGGACGAGTTCCGCAATACTATCGGGCAACAGCACTTTAGGAGCGAGCGCGATTCTCATTGGATAGGGGCCGCTAGCTCGCGGCTCGCCGGGTCGTGGGGCACCAAGGAGCGTGATGGGAGGACTCCAAGGATTGGAGTCCTTGTTTGCGTTCCATGAGGCGGGTGCCACGAAGCACAAGATTCCCATGAGGGGATACGACGACACCTGGCCCGGTATCAGTTGATCGACAGTTCGGGCCACGTTGTCTGCCGCGATTTGCAGAGTGAGGGCCGAGCTCAGAAACGTTTCTTTGTCCAATACCAGCCTGGTCTGAATTGGGGGCGACTGACTGAAAAGGGCATTCGACGAGGCTAAAGAAGCGATCACAGCAATCGCACGAATGGAAACCATATCATTCATTGTCCCAAGGATACAGGCTCAATCGTGTATCGGTTCCGTTGCCGTAGACAACTCACCTGGATGGATAACGCCCAAACAGCCGATGTGCCCCACGAGCCGAGCCAGAAGTCCCGATGTGGGAAGCCCCGCGATTCAAAGGCCTCCCAGCTCATCGATACACGTCCGATCGATGTCGTACGCGCACAATGACGATCGCTTCCGGAGTGATTTGGAAGATCACGCGAAAGTCGCCGACACGAAGCCGGAAGTATCCGTCCCATTCCCCTGAAAGGGCCTTGATGTCCCCGACAGCGGATTCCCCGTAATGCGTCAACGCAATCAGTATTCGCATCGCACTCTCCCGGTCGATGCCGCGCAGCTCTGCACGGGCCGACTCAGGCCACGCAAACCTCACCGGATTCCGAATTCGCGGAGAATCTCGTCGTGTGAAACCACCTTGCCGGCTTGAAGGTCTCGTCGGGCGCGGGCGATAGCTTCCGCGTCCCCCGCGGTGACCGGTTCATCGTCCGGTGGTGCGGACATAGCTGCCCGGAACGTGGCATCCATCGCAAGACGTTCCAGCACGCGCTGCACCGCAGCAATTTCGCTCTCAGGAATCCGGTCGATCAGTTCGTGTAACGCTTCGCGGGTCATGTGGCCTCTTTAAGGGTACTGCAAACCGGGCGGCGGGGATGAGTCAACCGACGTGTAGATGGCGTTTCGCGAAGGTGAAGCTGGTTTGTCCCCAGGTCCGCTGGGAGGAAGCGTTTGCCATCATCTCCTCGAACGCCGTTTGTAGAAAACGATTCATTATCCTTCTGTAGAGCTCTTCTGAGAATCTTTCAGACCGCGTCACGAGCACGCTACGTCGCGGGCAAATCCACCTCCTTCGGTCGGCAGGAATCCGGTCGCTCATCCCGCTGAATTGCGATAAATATCCCTGCTGGACTGCCCTGTATTGAGGATCGGCAACTCGATAGAATAATATGTGTCGCATTGACGCATCCGCCAAAACTTAAGGAGCACTGAGAATGAGCAATGTCACGCTTAAGGTGAACGGCAGCACGCACACGCTGGATATCGAACCCGCCACGCCTCTGCTCTACATCCTTCGTAATGACCTCGGCTTGCAGGGGCCGCGATTTGGTTGCGGGCTTGGCCAGTGCGGGGCGTGCACAGTGATCGTGAACGGCTCGGCGATTCGGTCGTGCATCACCCCGGCATCTTCCGTGAAAGCTGAAATCACCACGCTCGAAGGAATCGCCAAAGCGGGTAAACTTCACGCACTGCAGCAAGCCTGGATCGACGAACAGGTCCCGCAGTGTGGTTTCTGTCAAAACGGGCAGATCATGACCGCCAAGGCCCTGCTCGACAAGATTCCAAGTCCAACGGATGCGCAGATTCGCGAGGCAATGAACGGGGTGCTGTGCCGCTGCATGACGTTTTACAGGGTTCAGGCAGCCATCAAGCGCGGCGCGAAGGCAATCGCGGACGCCCGGCAGTCGGCGAAAACGAAGGTGACGGCATGACTCCATGGAACGGTATTCCCCGCGAAATCGAACAGGAACTGGAGAAGTCGAACGTGACTCCCTCGCGCAGGGAGTTCCTCCGGAACGCAGGCATGTTCGCCGTGACCTTCAGCGCCGCGGGCGCAGTCGGCTCGTTCGTGCCTGAGGCGAAAGCTCAGACCGCCACTGCCGCTGCCAGTGGGGCCGCCGGTCCGTATCCCGACCCCGACTTCCGTCAGGTCGATTCGTGGATCGTCATTCATGAGGACGACACCGCGACCTTCTACGTCGGCAAAACGGATTGTGGGCAGGGCACGGGAACGGCGTTCCGGCAGATCATGTCCGACGAACTGGACTTCGCCTATGACAGGACCACCTGCATCATGGGCAGCACGGATATCACCGTCGACCAAGGCGGTTCCGGCGGCTCGACCGCAATGGAACGCGACAGCTGGCCCATGAGGCGCGTCGCGGCCGAGGCACGAAGAGTGTTGCTCGAGATGGCATCCGCAAGGCTGGGGGTGCCTGTCGATCGGTTGATCGTCAGCGAGGGCGTGATTACAGTGACGGGCGATCCGTCGAAGCGCGTCACCTACGGACAACTGATCGGCGGAAAGAGATTCAACGTCGCGGTGAAGGGGAACAATATCAACGTGATTACCGGCGTGGCCGCTGTCAAGCCGGTACAGGCGTTCAAAAACATTGGCCAGTCTCCCCGGCGCTACGACATCCCCGCCAAGGTGGATGGTTCGCTGAAATGGGCGGTGGACGTCAGGCTGCCCGGCATGGTTCACGCCCGTAATGTGAAGCCGCCGTTCGCGGGGGCGAAGCTGATCGGCATCGATGAATCCTCCGTGCGGAACATGCCCGGATTCGTCAAAGTCGTGAGCAAGGGCAACTATCTCGCCGTCGTCTGCGAACGGGAAGAGCAGGCGATCAACGCATCGAGGCGGCTCAAGGCGACATGGGAAAAGCCGGCAACCGCGCCTTTCCCGGCATCGGAAGATTTGTTCACCTGGATGCGCGCCGCAACGCCCACCAATGTTTCCAACCCGGTTGTGGTGGGAGACCCGGACGCGGCGTTCGCCGGTGCGGCAAAGGTGATCGAAGCCGATTACGACATCCCGTACCAGGGGCACACGGCATTCAGCCCGGCCCACGCCCTGGCGGACCCGTCGAATGGCCTGATGACGATCTATTCGAACGATATGAAGTCCTACGGAATGCGACTGGGCGTCGCCACTTTCCTGGGGATGCCGAAGGAGAAAGTGCGCGTCATCTGGATGGAAGGCCCGCAGGGGTTCGGGCGCACCGCCGCCGACGATGCCGGATTCGAGGCGGCTTATCTTGCGAAGGAGATTGGCCGCCCGGTCCGCATTCAGTGGATGCGGGACGAAGAAACCGCCTGGGACACCAAGGCCCCGGCTTTCGCCGTCAAGGTGCGCGGGGGGCTGGATGCTTCGGGGAACCTCGTGGCATACGAGTACCATGGCCGCGCCGCCGACCACAACCACGTGGGCTATAACGAGCCCGATACCGTTCTGATCGCTCAGCTCATGGGATCGAGGCGTGCCAAACCTGCATCGGGCAGTTCCGAAATACCGGCGGAAATGTACGCCATCCCGAATCGCCGTATGACCAGGGACGTGGTGAGCCTCCCGCTGGTCTGGGAAACGCCGGTTCGCACGGGAAATTTGCGCGATCCCAACGGCCCGCAGTCCACCTTCGCGGCCGAATCCTTCATCGACGAGCTGGCAGCCGCCGCGAAAGCCGACCCGGTGGAATTTCGCATGAAGCTCCTCACGGCGAGCACGAAAGACGATGCCGGGTTCAAGCGGGCCCGGTCCATTGCGGCCGTAAAGGCGGCTGCGGATGCTTACGGGTGGGATCCGCGGCCTTCGCCGAAACCAGTTGCGTCCGGGGACATACTGACGGGGCGCGGTTTCGCGTATGCATTCCGCGGACAGACCATTGCCGCGGAGATCGCCGAGGTCGAGGTGAACCGTCGCACCGGCCGCGTCTGGGTCAAGCGGCTGGTGTGCGCGCACGACTGCGGGCTGGTGATCAACCCGGAGGCGCTTCGCCACACCGTCGAGTGCGCGATGCTGCATTCGCTGAGCCGCGCGCTTCATGAAGAGGTCCAGTTCAATACGGAAAAGGTCACGAGCGTGGACTGGGTCTCTCATCCGACCCTTCGGCATGCCGACACTCCGGCGAGGATTGACGTTGTGCTGTTGAATGGAGATCCCAATCCGAACCGGCCCGACCTTCCTCCGTATGGAGGGGGCGAGACGGCGTGCAAGCCATTATTGGCGGCGGTGGCGAACGCGATCCACGATGCGACCGGCGTTCGCCTCCGAAGAGTTCCCTTCCGGGACGCGCGCGTACTTGCCGCACTCAACGCTGCGCGCGTGTAACCACCGGTCTGTGTAAACCCACCGCCTTATAGGCGGTCAGCTTTGAGCTGGTCTCACCTTTGCCTGGGAGTTCACGTGGCGCACGTTCTCAACGTGCCGTGTCGAGACGTTCTCGACACCGGTTTTTCGCGAATGGCCGGGCGTCGGCAGAGTGCCGACGCGGTACGCAAAGTGCATGCGCCACGCTTTTCCTTCAGGCGACTTTCAGTCGCGCCCGATTCTACCGGCTTTGAGCCGGTAGTTGTTTAGTCCTGCCCACTGAGTCGTGTGGGCCTCATGATTGGCAAAGCTGTGTCGGAAATCCAGCGGCAGGCATTCGTCCAGCAGAATTTTCACGCGATCCTGACAAGCAGAGAATCCTTCGCTTCTTCCAGCGATTGCACTGCCATTTCGCGCGTCACGGTGGGGAACTGCCGCAGGAACTCGTCGAGAGGATGCCCTCCCTCAAGGTAGTCGATCAGATTCTTGAACGGAACGCGCGTGCCACGAAAGCAGGGCATTCCGTTCATGACATCCGGATCGATGACGATGACGCATTCTGTCATGGCTTTCATTTTACGTCCCGGCCCCGGCAGAGTCCGGTCTGCAGTGCTATTCTCAACACGTGCAACAGTTCCACCGAATATCCACGAATCCCGAAGTAATGGGAGGCAAGCCCTGTATACGAGGCATGCGAGTGACTGTCGGCATGATTGTTGAGGCGCTCGCGGCTGGCCGATCCATCGAAAACCTGCTCACGGATTTCCCGTATCTCGAAGAGCAGGATATCCGTGAGGCGCTCGCATACGCCGCGAACCTGGCGCAGGGGCGGGAATTTCTTCTCGCCAGTTGATGCGCCTCCTGGTCGACATGAACCTCACACCCCGGTGGGTTCAGGAGTTGGGCGCCGCCGGCCATGAGGCACTCCACTGGTCTGTAGCCGGACCGGCGGCGGCCTCCGACCCGGCTGTCCTCCCGACAAAGATATCTGCTCTTATGCTCGGGAGTATGGTCTCGTCATTCTGACAAACGATCTGGATTTCCCCCATATTCTCGCCTACACGCGTGAGTCCGGGCCGAGTGTGGTTCTCCTCCGCGGTGACCACTGGCACCCGAAACTCGTGGTTCGGCACTTTTACAGGCGCTCCATGATTGCGAATCGGAACTGGCGCAAGGGGCTATCGTCAGCCTGGATTGGTCCGGGCAGCCACGCGCCAGGGTTCTGCCACTCAGATAGTCTGATTCCCGCGCGACGCCGGGATCACCCTGGAAGCGGTCACGCTTAGTCCCGTATCGTCAAAGTTGTACGGCTGATCTGGTTTTTGAGGTCGCTCGGATCACCAGTCTCAAGCCGACTTTCCCGGAAGCAATCCGGCGTTGGCTCACGCCGCGTATCGAACGACTTCGAGTTCAGCGGACCGATCCACCGACGCGAGAAGGCGATCGACTCGCGCCATCGCAATGTTGTCCAACTCCGTCTCGCCGCACTGTCGGCACTGGAGGACCGGCAGCGCCCGCACAATCACGATCGACCTGTCGCCGATCTTGAAAGGCAGGTCGGTCACTCGTTCTTCCATCGCCCCACCGCAGACTCGGCAACTCACTTTGCGGTCCTCCTGAAACGTCTGCCCTCAT
Organism: Bryobacteraceae bacterium; assembly: GCA_049516355.1. Lineage (GTDB taxonomy): Bacteria > Acidobacteriota > Terriglobia > Bryobacterales > Bryobacteraceae > BOG-234. The sequence goes on from JBEKTF010000007.1 coordinate 21,648, forward strand.
CCCATTGTTCCGGATCAGGCAGGTACATGGTTACCACACGAACATGATCGCCTTCCATATCGGTGGCGACAAGAGCATGAAAGACGAATTCGGAAACCTCGCCCCTCAGCAGAAGCTCGGCAGATATTTATCGTTGGCATATGTCTCGAAATTTCCAACGCTGCGACAGCCCGGCTGAGAACTTCGCCGTTGAGTCGCCGCTCCTGCAAGCGCATAGTCACGTGATACGTCCAACGAACTTTCCCCAAAGATATACAGCGTTTTATGAAAACAAGGGTATCGCCGGGAATCTGCGGGCTCGGCAAACCCGATTATAGAAGCAACGAGAAGATCACCGTCAGGGACCGACGGGGCCAGCTGGAAATCCGCCAAATTGAGTTCATCCGTGGTCGGAAGCCGACTTCCGAGGACTAATCGGGACGGGGGCCGGGGCAAGAGTCAGGCAAAGGGAAACATGTGTTATCCTTGTGTACACACAGTTATCATGCAGAGTGCCAAAGTGGGTATTCGGGAGTTTCGCGAGAACCTGGCTTCGTACATCGAGTCGTCGACTCCTGTGGCAATCACGCGTCACGGCGAGACTGTGGGATTTTACGTTCCCGCGCGCCGCAGACGGCAGCAGGCCGATCTGGATGCTTTACGCAAGGCGGGCGAGCAGCTGGACGCATTGATCGCCGCAGCCGGAACCGGCGAAGACGAACTGCTCGACGATTTCAGGAAAGCGCGTCGCGGATCGCGAACCGGCAAGCACTGAAGTGCTCGTCGTCGACGCGAATATCCTGATTCGCGCGGTTTTGGGCGTTCGTGTGCGAAGTCTGATTGCGAAATATGGTGCCACCGTCGACTTTTTCGCTCCCGACACGGCTTGGGCTGAAGCGCGGGAACATCTTCCGGTGATCCTCAGGAAGCGGGGCGTTCCGGTTGAGGCTGCGCTGTCGCTGCTGAACTCGCTCGAAGAAATCGTTCAACCCGTAGAGTTCGAAACGTATGGGTCGTTTGAGCCGGCGGCCCGAACGCGCCTCGCAAGCCGGGATCCCGGTGATTGGCCGGTTTTGGCGACGGCGCTCGCGCTCCGGTCCCCGATCTGGACCGAGGACAATGATTTTTTCGGAACAGGTATTGCGACCTGGACGACGGATCGAGTCGAGCTGTTTCTCGGTGCGGCAGGACAGGCGGACTAGGCTAGGTTGCGTAGCGCCAGAGTTAAAGCGGACCCGCGCGGACTTATCGGGACCGATCGAGGGATCATCACTGTCCCGTATCACCCGTTACTACGGATCACACGGTAAATGTGTTAGAAGATACAATCGAAGCAGGAGGACCAGCCGCTGGTTTCAGTGCGTTTGCTCGATCTGATGAACCCTGCACGCCGCAAGGAAATCATGGACCACGCTGAAGTTCGGTTTAGACCGGAACAGATCACCCTCGGAGAAACGCACAACAAGGAGCTTCGGCAGGCTCGCTCTGAAGCATCCAAAACTCACAATTCTGGAGCGAAGGGCAGAAGATTCTTGACGTACAGAGAACCAATATGAAGAACAAACCGCCACAGCCCACCATCCAGCCGATATATTCGTACAGTGCCAGTGGGTCAGCGCGGATTACCATTGGCGTAGATAACTCAACTAATCTGACGGTGACCGTCCCGGATGCGAAACAGGACGCGAAAATGCCCGAGAACTTTCAGGCGGCAGTCTTTCAAGCCCTGTGGCCTCAGCAACGCTGGAAAAGAGTGCTGATGGTTTTAACCGGGCTCACCATCGCCGGTATGTTTGCAGTGTGGACGGCTTTGCCCGAGAGCAAGAAAAATAATCTGTGGGATCGAATCGACCCACCTACTGCTCATTCCGCATCACTGAAACATACGCATCCAGTTGCCCTGAAGCCCTGATGAGGCTAGCCGACCAATTGTGGTCTAAGCGGGAGCGTCTGACGGAAGAAGAAATATGTCTTTGGCAATGTGGCAAGATCGAGCACTGGAGCGCTCCTTGGCTCTCAACATTGCCCAATCCACATTGCTGCGTAGTGCCGATATTGTCACCGGGGCGTTAGGGAGCGAGTGGCTTGAGCGACAGCGGTTGCTGACTACCCGGCCCGAGCGCATCATTTCCGACATCCATCCGTTGTACCGGCTCCTCACTTCCTCGAACGATCAGTCGATCGTCACCGTTTGTGAGCTGGCAAGATACATACAGGAATTCGGCTCGGACTCCGCTATCGCCACAATCGTTGGCGACCTGCGCTCTGACAAATACGAATCCACATTGCTTGAGCTTGCGGTAGCACATCGCTGGAAGAAAGCCGGAGCGGTGGTGACCCTTCAGCCTCCGGTTCCAATTTGAGTGGCAGATTTTGCCGCCGTGATCGAAGGTAATCGTTATGTTGTCGAGGCAAGCGTTTTCCCGGCAGACGATTTCTCGAAATTGGAATTCCGGGCCGCAACGATTGTGACGAAGGCGGTTGATTCCGAAATTAAGCATCGCTTCCCCGTTGCCGTAAAAATAGTGATCCGCGAGTACATCGACGGCGATTTCGAGGGCCAATTACGCGCTGCGGTTCGCGGCGCCTGCAAATCGCTCCTGACGGTGCTCCCTCAAGGCAAACGGATGTTTTCTCAGGAGTTCCCTTTTGGTTCTATTCACATCGAAACGCTGACTGCATTGACGGAACAGATAACCGATTCATCAGGTGCCCCCCGGCCGCTGCAAGCGTCGACTTGGGATCTTTGTGTGAGCGTTAGGGCGCAGCAGAAGCCTCCGGGAGGATTTTCTTACGCAGCGTTGGAGGGCCCGAGAGGGCCAGAGAGCATGCGCTTGTTTATGAAGCTGCCGCGACCTGGGGATGCCGAATTAGCCGAGAGAATCGCAAAGAAGTTTCGCAAGGAGAAAGCGCAACTCAAAGGAGTGGACGGCCCTCGGATTGTGATTCTGCACGTCGGGGCGTTAGCAAGCGATGGCCTGAACATGGGCACGGAGAGTCTCGCCGCGGGACTGCGCAGGCTCATGAGCAGTACCCCAGAGCTTGTCGGAGTCTGGTTGCTGTCTGAGATATTTCCCTCCCGTTGTCGGCATCAGTACTTCGGCCCTTTGGTCACAAATAGCCAAAGCGTTTACGACCTGCCGGGAGAATTTCTGAGTCGTCTGAGGGGGCAAGAGGGTGTCTACGATTTCATCAACGATACATAGTGACATCACGCCTTCCGGTTTTAGTACCGATAAACGCCTAACCTTCCGCAGCCCGATCGAGCGGTGCGCGCTGCACCTTTCACTCGGGGACCATAGACGAGCTCCACACCAGACAGCGGCGAAACCGTAGACTGGTTGCATGCTCCGCAAGGCGACCGTCGTCATCGAGAAGGATGAGCACGGGTTTTATGCGTGGTGTCCCGAACTTAAGGGCTGCCAGTCCCAGGGCGTGACCCTCGAAGAGGTCATGGCCAGTATCAAGGAAGCCGCCGAGCTTTACCTCGAAACGTTGCCGGCCGATGAGCGAGACGTGCTTCTCAGCCGCGAAGTCCTGACCACGTCCGTCGAAGTGAATGCCTGAACTGCCGCGGTGCGCCGCCGCCGAGCCCGAGAGAGTGCTATTTCTCGCGGCCCTCGAACACCTTCGCTCGAAGGGCAGCCACCGGATATACGGCAAAGCCAGTTCAGGGTTACAGTCCCGTTCCACGGCGGAGCGATATTGCACCCGAAGATTATCAAGCAAATTCTGGCAATCATCGATGAGGCTGCGAAAACTCATTCAAAGGAATAGGTTCCGCCAAACGCCGTTATCTCGCCGAATCCGACGCTGTCAGATCGGCAGCCATCGTCGCCGGATTCGTTCGCGGTCAACTACCACAATCGATCTCGGTAGCTCCTCGTGGCGCACTGCGAAGAGTACGCGACGGACACATTCGAGGCTCTCGGCCTCACTGTAGTTGCCGCCTCGCAAAAGTATGAGTCCGGGACCAGCCGCTCCCAGTTGCGAAAACAACCTGGGGAAATCAAGATCGGCTGTGATGATCACCCGCTCCTCGCCAATGCCGGTCGCAATGGGTCGCAAGGATGATGAGTTCGTCAGCCGCGCGACTCATCGACAATTCGCTCGCATGAACGGCGTCGTGGTCCAGAGATCGCAGCCACGATGCCATATCCGGCGACAATGGCATATCCACCAGGAATTTCACTTGGCGAGTTCTACAGTCTCGTCCTCGGCAAGACAGGCGGCATAGCGCAATGCTTCGTCAACGTCGGCCGACTCGAGGTATGGATAAGCGCGGAGGATAGCCTCGCGCGACTCGCCCGATGCCAACAGTCCAAGAAGCCTGGACACAGGAAACCGAAGGTCTCTGATACACGGCTTGCCGGTCGCGACAGCCGGATTGACGGTCACCCTCTCGAATATCATGCAGGCTCCTGATGGTCATTGTACGGGATTGACGGCCTGAGCCGAGGGTGAGAGTTGGTTCATTACTCCACTGAAACTGATAACGGTGACGCCTCGTGGAAATATTTCCGCAAACCGCTATCTCCAATCCCTACAACGTGCCAGTCCCGACCCCTCGACCGAATCCTATCCCCGCCGACCCCGATTTCCCGTCAACTCATGCTAATTCAGAATCGGGAAACCACATGATCTCCGAAAAACAACTCGCCGCGAACCGCCGCAACGCCCAACACTCAACCGGACCCAAAACCGAGGAAGGCAAACGCACCTCCAGCCACAACGCCTGCCGTCACAATCTAACCGGCCAGGTAACCGCCATGACCGACGAAGATCGCATCGCTCACGACGCATTCTCGGCTGCGATAATCGCATCCATGGCCCCCGAAGGAGCCCTCGAAATCCAGCTCGCCCAGCGTGTCGCAACCGACAGTTGGCGACTCAACCGCGCCAGCGCCATCGAAGACAACCTTTTCGCTATCGGCTTCACCGATCATGCCGACAAATTCTCCGATCAACACCCGCAAGTCCAGGCCGCCTATGCTTCCGCCCGCGTTTTCGCGGAAGAATCGAAACAACTCGAACGTCTGACCCTCTACGAGCAGCGCATCAACCGGAGCCTCCAGAAAAACCTCAGCCTGCTCCAAACCCTCCAAGCGGCCCGCAAAGAGCAGCGCTGGCATGAAATCGAGGAGGCAAAGAAGCTCCTCCAGCTCAGCGAAATGAAGGGTTTACCCTACGAACCGGCCAAAGATGGGTTTGTTTTTTCGAATGACCATATCCACGCCGCCATCGACCGCGACCGCCGTCTCGAACGAGCCCAAAACCTCGACTTCCGGCGCCACAAACACCAAAAACAACAAGCCCAGGCCGCCTGAGGTGGCAAAGGCTTCAGCCTGTGAGCATTTAGGCCCCCAAAATGCCCGGAATTGGTGCATAGTAGCGCGAACCCGCCCTTTTCTGTCACCATAGAAGTTCACCTTAAATGTTTCGATTTGAAACGGCTGGGGAGTCCCACGGCGAGTGTCTCGTGGCAACCCTGACGGGGCTCCCGGCCGGCATACCTATCGCTGTGGATGCGATCGATCATGAACTCTGGCGGCGGCAGCAAGGTTACGGCCGCGGCGGGCGCATGAAGATCGAGACCGACCGCGTCTCCATCGTCGCCGGCGTCCGGCAGGGCTGTACCATCGGCTCGCCCATCGCCATGATCGTCGCCAACGCCGATTGGAAGAATTGGACCGAATCCATGCCGGTCGAGCCCGGCGACCCCGCGAAGCACAAGGCGGTTTCGCGCCCCCGGCCCGGTCACGCCGATCTCGCGGGAGCCTTAAAGTATAACTTTCCGGATGCCCGCTATATCCTTGAGCGCGCGAGTGCAAGGGAGACCACGGCCCGTGTGGCTGTCGGCGGAGTGGTCAAGCAGTTTCTCGCCCATTTCGGGATTGAAGTGTTGAGCCATGTGATCGCCGTCGGCCCTGAGCGCCTGGACCGGACCGTCGCATGGGAGGAGTTGGTCGAACTGAACCGACGCACCCTGAACCACAGTCAGGAGGTCCTCCTCGGCTGTGTCGATGCCGATGCGGAACAGAAGATGAAACTGGTCGTCGATGAGGTCTACCGCACCGGCGACACGGTGGGCGGAATCTTTGAGGTGGTGGCCCATGGCTTGCCCCCAGGGCTCGGTTCGCATATAACGTGGGATTCCCGTCTCGATGGCAAGCTCGCCCAGGCCATCGTTTCCATGCAGGCGGTCAAAGGTGTCGAAGTCGGCTGGGCGGAAGAAGGCTCGAAAAGTCTCGGTTCGAAAGTGCAGGATACGATTCATTACGATAAGGACGCCCGCCGGTTTTTCCGCGGCGACAACCGCGCCGGAGGCCTCGAAGGAGGCATGACGAACGGTCAGGATCTGCGCGTTCGCGGCTTCCTCAAACCCATTTCGACATTGCGCCGGCCGCTCGAATCCGTCGATCTCGAAACGCGCGAACCGGCCAAAGCCGCCTACGAGCGTTCGGACGTTTGCGTCGTCCCGGCCGCCGGCGTCATCGGAGAAGCGATGGTTGCCATCGTGCTCGGCCAGGCGTTATTGGAGAAATTCGGCGGCGATTCTCTCCCGGAAACCAAACGCAACTTCGACGCTTACATCGAACAGGTCCGGAATTTCTGAAGATGCTTTATAAGGTCGTCCGTTATTTGAACAATCCAATTCTCGAGCGCCCGGCCGACCCGGTCACCGAGTTCGACACGCCCGAATTGCACCAGCTGGTTGAGGACATGTTCGAAACCATGTATGCTTCTCATGGCATAGGTCTTGCCGCGCCCCAGATTGATGTAGGAAAAAGGCTTACCGTGATTGATGTGGCTGCGGCCGAGGACGGCCATGAGCCGGAAAGGATTGTTCTGATCAACCCCGAAGTGATCGCCCGCGAAGGCAAGCAGACCGGAGAAGAAGGATGCCTCAGCATTCCCGGTTTCCGCGAGCCCGTGAGCCGCGCCAAAAAGACCACCGTCCGCGCAAGAAAGGTCACCGGCGAATCCTTCGAAATCAGCGGCGAAGACCTGCTCGCCCGCGCTTTCCTGCATGAGATCGATCATCTGAACGGCATCCTGTTCATCAATCACTTGAGCGCCCTCAAGCGCGACCTGATCAAACGCAAAATCAAAAAACTGCAGAAGGCCGGCGAATGGGAATAGCACTCAGCCCGTGGCGCACGCACTCTTGCGTGCCGCGTCGAGACTCTCTCGACGCCCTTGCGGGGTCACCATGCGCCTGATCTTCTTAGGCACACCCGAATTCGCCGTGCCCACGCTCGATCGCATCGTAGCCGCCGGACACTCCGTATCCCAGGTGGTCACGCAACCCGATCGCCCCAAAGGCCGCAAACAGGAACTTACGCCCTCCCCGGTGAAAGCGGCGGCCCTCCGCCACGCCATCCCGGTTTACCAACCAGAGCGGATCCGCCGCCCGGAAGCGTTGGAACACCTACGCAGCCTGGCTCCGGACGCAATGGTAGTAGTGGGCTACGGCCAGATCATTCCCCAGAGCATCATCGATATAGCGCCGCTCGGAATCATCAACGTGCATGCGTCCCTGCTGCCCGAACTGCGCGGCGCCGCTCCCATCCAGTGGTCGATAGCCCGCGGATACAAAAAGACCGGCGTGACCACTATGCGGATCGATGCCGGGCTCGACACCGGCGACATTCTCCTCCGCTGGGAAACCCCCATCGAACCCAACGAAACGGCCGTCGAACTTTCCCAGCGCCTCGCCGAAGCCGGAGCCGACCTGCTCGTCGACACCCTGGCCGGCCTTTGCGCGGGAACCATTCAGCCCCGGCCTCAGGACAATTCACTTGCGACTTACGCGCCCATTTTGAAGAAGGAAGACGGGCGCATCGACTGGAGCAATCCAGCCCAACAGATCCACGACCTGATTCGTGGTTTTCAACCCTGGCCGGGTGCACAGACTGCGTTCCGCGGCCAATCGCTTCACCTCTGGCGCTCGCGCCTGGTTCCGCAACGCTGGAACCTTCCGCCTGGAGCGCTCATCCATGAGCATGGTGTCTTCGCCGTTGGCGGAGACGGCGCCGCGCTCGAATTACTTGAAGTACAACTTGAAGGCCGCAAAAAAATGTTGGCGGAAGTCTTCGCCAACGGCCATCACCTTATACAGACCGATCGACTTGGAGCATGAGACCTTTCGACCTTCCATTAGGCTTTAAATATGCCACCCACTACGCTGGCATCCGCAAACAGGAGAAGGATGATCTTTCCCTGATTGTTTCTGGCGTTCCTGCCGCGGCCGCGGCAGTGTTTACGACCAACAGAGTGCAAGCCGCACCCGTGAAACTCGCGCGTTCCAATATGCGCGCTTCAAAAGGGGTTTGCGGCGCGATTCTCGTCAACGCAGGCAATGCAAACTGCGCGACGAAGACAGGAGATAAAGTTGCCGCCAATACGACGAAGGCGCTTGCGAAGCTGCTCAAACTGCAGCCCAGCCAGGTGCTGCCCGCCTCTACCGGCGTGATCGGAGTCGAGCTGGATGAACACCTCATCCTCTCGAAACTTCCCGAACTGGTTGACCGGCTAAGCGATACCGGGCTTCCCGACGTCGCAAGGGCCATCCTGACCACCGATCTGCAGCCGAAAGGCGCTTCGCGCGAAGTAACGCTGCGCCGCGGAATCGTCCGGCTCGCGGGTATCACGAAAGGGTCGGGTATGATCCATCCGCGCATGGCGACCACGCTCGCGTTCGTCATGACCGACGCCGTAATTCCGCAGACGCTGCTGCGGCGGATGCTGGTCCGGGCGACCGAGCTCAGCTATAACCGCATCTCCGTCGATGGCGATACTTCGACGAACGACACGCTCATCGTGCTCGCCAACGGCGCTTCCGGAGTGCGTCCGGACCCCAAGGAGATGAGCCTTTTCGAAGAATCGCTCACCGAAACGCTCCAGTCGCTCGCCCGCCAGATCGTTAGAGATGGCGAAGGCGCGCGCAAATTGATCGCCGTCGAAGTGCACGGCGCGCTCAGTGACGCGGCAGCCGGAACTATCGCCCGGACCATCTCCAATTCGCTGCTCGTCAAGACCGCGATCGCCGGTTCCGATCCCAACTGGGGCCGCATTCTCTCGGCCTCGGGTTACTCGGGCGTGAACTTCGATCCTACTCAGGTCGATATCACGTTGCAGGATGTGAAGGTCTGCCGCAACGGCCTCGCAGCCCCGTTCGACGAAGCCGATATGAAGATTCGTCTCGACGACACGGATGTTTCAATCGTTTTCCGGATTGGAGGCAAAGGCAAGGGATCTGCAACCTTCTGGACCTGCGATTTAACCGAGGATTACATCCACATCAATGCGAATTACCGCACTTAGTGCTGGTGTATTTCTCTTCTGCATAGCCTTGCTGGCGGCGGACCGGACTCCGTTCGCCAGCATCTCGGGCCTGGCCACGGCGCTCAGTCAGAACGATCCCGATGAAGCGCTGAGTTACTTCGATTCGCAGATGAAAGACTTCGGTACGATCGAAGCCAACATCGAAGCCCTGACTGGCCAGACGGATGTTTCCTGCGCCATCGACATCGTTAACGATGAAGAATCGGACGGTGTTCACAAACTGGATCTGGATTGGTTTATGGAGTTAAAACCACAGGGCGACAACAACGACCCACAGATCGAGCGTCGCCGCTTGCGTGTCCAGGTCGAAATGAAGCTGATTAAGAATCGCTGGAAAATCACCAGCCTGTCGCCGCTAAGTATTTTCGATCCGATCCAGATCCGCTAGTGTAGTGGGGCGGGTCCCCCGACCCGCGGTCGACGCCCTCGTCGGCCTACTGGAATTTCCGCCAGGCCAGCACGGCGTTCAATCCGCCGAACGCGAAGGAATTCGAGATGGCGTATTCGACGTCGGCCTTGCGGGGGCAGTTGGGAATGTAGTCCAGATCGCATTCCGGATCGCATTCGTTGAAGTGAATGGTCGCAGGGAGGATGCCGGTCGAAAGCGCCACGATTGCCGCCGCGGATTCGAGCGCACCCGCCGCTCCCAGTGTGTGCCCGTGCATGGCTTTGGTCGAGGAAATCGCAAGGTGCTTGGCGTGGTCTCCGAAGGCAAGATGCAGGGCTTTGGTTTCAGTGATGTCGTTCACCGTCGTACCGGTTCCGTGCGCGTTGACGTAGCCAACCTGTTCGGGCGCTATACGCGCATCTTTCAGGGCCATGCGGACCGCCTTCGCGGCGCCTTCGGCCGAAGGCTGCGTAATATGATGCGCATCGCTCGACATCCCGAACCCTGCGATTTCGGCAATCGGCTTCGCGCCGCGGGCCAATGCGTGATCGAGCGATTCGATTACCATCATGGCCCCGCCTTCGCCCAGGACCATGCCGTTACGGTCCCGCGAAAACGGCCTGCAAAGCGTGGGTGAAACCACCCGCATCGCTTCCCACGCTTTGAGAATTCCGTAGCTGAACGGAGCCTCGCTTCCGCCCGTTATAGCGAGATCGGCCATACCGGATCGCACCATCGTAAACGCCTGGCCGATGGCATGGGCCGACGACGAGCACGCTGTCGCGATAGTGAACGCCGGTCCGGTGATGCCGAATTCGAGCGAAATCGCGCTGGCGCCCGCATTTGCCATGGTCTTGGGAATCGTCATGGGATGGACGCGGGTTTTTCCCATCTTGTAAACGTCCCAGAAACCCTGATTTTCCGTGGCCTGGCCGCCCACGCACGAGCCGGTTACGATGGCGGAATTCTCGCGAAGATCCGTGTTCCACTCGACGCCGCTCTGGCACACCGCTTCTCTCGCCGCCACGACGGCGAACTGGGCGAAGCGGTCGATCATGTCCGCTTCTTTAGGCGAAAAGTGATCGTTCGGATCGTAGCCTCTTACCTCCGCGCCGTTCCGGAAGCGGAGGTCGTGGCACTCGGTATTGGTGATGGGGCCGATGCCGCAGCGGCCTTCGCGCAATGCTTTCTGGAACGCTTCACGGTCTTTCCCCAGCCCGCAAATGACTCCGATTCCGGTGACGACGACTCTGCGCATCAGGATGCGGCGGGCGCGGGGTCGCTCGGGGTGTCGCTTTGAAGATTGCGTTGTTCGACCAGCGTGCGCACTCCTTCCACCATGTCCCGGACGTTGCGGATGTTCTTCACTTCTTCGTCGGGCACGTTGATGTCGAACTCGTTTTCGAGCGCGAAGACGATGTTCACGCCATCCATGGAGTCGATACCCAGTTCCTCAAAACTGCTGTCGATGGTGACTTGCGCGGGATCCTTGCGCTGCGTTTCGGCAATGATCCGCAGGACCCGGCGGGTCAGCTCTTCATTGTGGGTTAAATCATCGGACATAGCAGTTGAGAGACGGTTTCAAAATGATACCCTTTCGCAAGCAGCGCCGGAACAATCCGGCGGACCGCTTCGATGGTCGAACTTACGTCGGGATCTTTCAGGGTACCGCGGCCATCGTGCAAACAGATAATCCCCCCATCGCACGTGCGTGAAACAACGCGCTGCGCAATGGCCGGCGCGGGCAGCGTCCAATCCCGGCCGATGACGCTCCACATCACCCCCATCAATCCCAACCGCCGCTGCGCCTGACGGAATCCAAACCATCGTACACCGTAGGGCGGGCGCATGAGAACCGGGGCCCTGGAAGTAGCCGTCACGATCGCAGCCTGAGCGCGCAGAAATTCATCCTCTATGACCGATGGACGCTTCAACGCGAAGTTCGGGTGCGTATGAGAATGATTGCCGATTTCGTGTCCGGACTCGTGTATTGCAAGGCTCAGTTCGGGAGCGCGTTGAACATTCCGGCCACATTGAAAAAACGTGGCGGAAACGCCATAGCCGGCGAGGATCTCGAGGATCTGCGGGGTTGCCGGACTGGGCCCATCGTCGAACGTCAGAGCGACGGCTTTGCGGCCGGGCCGGCCTCTCCAGATCGATGGTCCGAATACGGTGGAGGACCGCCCGCGCACCGCCCATGCCATTCCGGCGGCTGTTACCCCGGTAAAGACCGCGCCGGCTACGACTGCGCCGCTGCGCATTCTATACGAGTTCTTCCTTTACCATGTCCCATTGAACCGTGCGTCCGGCGTAATAGCTTTCAATCGCCATGCTGCAGGCGACGGAGACACGGTAACCGATCTCGAAGGGACAGTTCGGCGTTTTACCGGTGCGGATGCAGTCGAGGAAATTCTGCATATGGGCGCGCGGGGGCGTGGGGGTCTGGCCGAACATCTCAACGCCATCGGGGCGCGTGACCTTCTGCGGAAAGTAGCGGATCTGCTGGCCTTTCGAAATGGTGCCGTCGGTGCCGAGCACGTCTTCGCTTACGCCGAGGTGATTGTTGCCGAAACCGGAATCCCAGGAGAAGAGCATACCCGGGTTGTGAACCATCGCCACGCTCATGGTGTCCGGCACTTCGCGGCCATCGTTCCAGCGGTAGATGCCGCCGGTCATGGTGACGGCCTGGGGGATATCGAGACCCATCACTTTGTACCAGAAGGAGAGCTGCTGGGACATGCTCTCATGCACGTTGCCGCCCGAGTAGTCGTAGAAGAGACGCCAGTTGAGATAGCGGTCCGCGTCGAAGGCGCGCGGCGGAGCGCTGCCGAGAAACGAGTTCCAGGCGATGGTTTCGGGCGTCATGTCGGGATAGAGGGGACGCGTCCACTGAGGCTTGCCGTGCGGCGTGTTGCGATACATGTGCGCGCGAATCGCCGTGACCTGGCCGACGGCGCCGCTGGCGAGGTAGTTCGAAGCGTCCGCGACGTGGCCGAGCGAACAGGTCTGGTGGCCGATCTGAACGATGCGGTTGCCTGCCTTCTGGTAAGCGGCGCGCATGAGCTTCGCCTGCTCCACCGTGAATGCCATCGTCTTCTCGATGTAGACATGCTTGCCCGCATTCATGGCGTCGACGAAGGGCTCGGCGTGCAGGTGCTGTGGAGTGGCGATGAGGACGGCATCGAGCGACGGATCGTCGAGAAGTTGACGGTAATCGGCGTACTGCTTTGCAGCGGGCGCGAGTTTCAGGGCGTCTTCGAGGCGGCGCGTGTAAACGTCGGCGAATGCAGAAAGCTCGGTGGCGGGGCAGGCGATTACCTCGCGGGCTAGCTGCGTGCCGCGGTCGCCGACGCCGACGACGCCGATGCGGATGCGGTCGTTTGCGCCGAGAACGCGGCCAGTCGCGAACGTGCCGGCGAGGCCCGTGGCCACGTTGCCGATGAAGTTCCTTCTGGTCTGCATTGCCATTTTGAGTTTAACGCGTGGATCGGCGTGGGCGGGGCTACTTCGCCGGCGCCTTCCAGGACGGATCGAGTCGGCAGACGGCTTAGGGCAGCAAAACGTCGGTGAGCGGCATGGCGATTCGCCCGTCGGCAGTGCGCATGACGCCACCGGCGGCGGTTGCCCAGCCTTCGGCGGTGACGCGCCATCCGCGATGTTTCCAGGGGTCTATAACCCAAAGGTTCGGTACGCCGAAATGAAGATAGTCGTCCAGGCGGTCCTGCATGGCGGCTATGGTGTCGTCAGGGGACATCACTTCGATGCAAAGATAAGGGGGCGAGGTGAAGACTTCTTCGTCCGGCAAGGGCACTTCGCTCAATACGACGTCGGGTATCCGGATACGGTTCGGCCCGATCCGCATGCGGAGTTCGGTGAGCGGCTCCAGGCGTGGAAGGTCGGTGCGGCGACCAAACCAAATGGCAATGCGAGCTTGCGCGTAGCCGTGCCTTCGTTTCCCCACGTTTCGCTCCAGAACCTCGCCTTCGATAAAATCGCAGTCGGGGTGAAAGCTGGTGCGCAGGTATTCGTCCACCGAAATCAGGGGGCCGACGCCCATGGGTTCATCATAGTGGATAAACTGAAATCAGCGAGTTTGCGATCATCCTTTCCATGCGCGTAATCGGTGGTCTTTTGCTCATTGCGGTAACCGCTGCCGCTTCTTCGGAAATAGTGGGGCGGGCGAGCGAGTTATACCAGCGCACCGAGTATGCGAGTTCCCTCCGAGTTCTGGCGGAAGATCCAAAACCCGACGCGGCCAATTACTTCCTGATCGGCAAGAACTATTTCATGTCCGGCGAGTATAAGAAAGCCACCGACTTCTTTGAGAAGGCTCTTGCAATTTCTCCCGCAAACTCCGAGTATGAGCTTTGGCTGGGGCGTACCTGGGGACGCCGCGCGGAAAGCAGCAGTTGGCTGATGGCCGCCTCTTATGCGTCGAAGGCCCGGCAGTGTTTTGAAAAAGCGGTCGCTCTGGACCCGCGGAACCACGAAGCGAAGAACGATCTGTTCGAGTTCTATCTCAACGCGCCTGGTTTTATGGGCGGCGGAACGGACAAAGCCGAGGCCGCGGCGAGAAGCATTGCCGGCGAGAGGCCTGCCGAATACGAGCATGAAGAGGCTCAACTCGCGGACAAGAAAAAAGATTACGCGGCAGCGGAGGCACATCTGCGGCGAGCCATGGAATTGGCGGCGGGTGAACCTGGCCGGGTCGTCGATCTGGCGCGATACCTGGCCAAACGTGGGAAGGTAGAGGAGAGCGACGCGTACTTCGATCAGGCCAGAAAAATGGCGCCCGGTTTACCGATGGTTACGTTTGCGACGGCGCTTGCGGACATCGAAAACCATCGCAATCTGGAGCGGGCGCGACGGCTACTCGAAGAGTATCTACGTGCCGGTCTTACGCCGGACGATCCTCCCCGGCAGGAAGCGGAGAAACTCCTGCGGCGCGTGGGCGGTTCGGTCGAGCGATGAAGAGCGCCGCTCTCAAAACTTATTCCGTTCTGCTGTTTTTCCTGGCACTCAAGGCCGCCGGGAATTCCGCGATGGCGCTGGGGATGAAGCAGATTCCGGAGAAGATGTCGATGGACCCGGCGCTCTATCTGCATGCCATGCTGAATCCGTTCGTGGCGATGGGAATTGCGGCGCTGATTCTGGCGTTGCTGACGCGCATGGCGCTGCTCAGTTTGGCGGATTTGAGTTTTGTCCTTCCGGTTACCGCTATCGGATATGTGATCGCGGTGTTCCTGGGGAAGGTGTTGCTTCATGAGACCGTGACGCCTCAGCGCTGGATGGGGACCCTGCTGATTTTTGTGGGCTCCCTGGTGGTGGGATCGACTGCGCGCAACACGACTCCTCCCATGGGGGATCCGGAATGAAGTGGGTCCTGGTGGCCCTGATGGTGAGCGCCACCGTGCTGAGCGACTTGCTGCAGAGCCATGAAATGAAGCGCGCCGGTGAGCAATCGGTGAGCGCACGGGGTTTGGCGCGATTGTTGCATACGATCGCGCGGCGGCGCTTGTTGATTCTCGGCGTCGCAGGCAACGCGATCTCGTTCTTCACATTTATGGCGCTGGTGCAAACGGAGGCGTTGAGCTTCGTGGTGCCGGCATCTTCGGCGAGTTTTGTTATTGAGACGCTTCTCGCCAGGTTCGTCCTGCATGAGCGAATCGGTGTGCGAAGAACCGCAGGGACGCTAGCTGTGCTGGCGGGCGTGGTGCTTGTCGGCGGATAGCACCGGAAAGAGATCGGTGCCTGCAGCGGCAGCGCAGGCCAACTGGATTGCATCTGCCGGGCGAACCCGCTCACGACTGCGGATTTCTCCGTAGCGTTTGGCGGCCTCAAGACCGAATGTCACTAGCTGAATCGAACCCCCGAAAAGAAGTTGAGATAAACCTTTTCGAGTACCGCGTTGCCCGATTCCTTTGGTTTGGCAAGAACTTCTCCGACGCTAAGGCAGCTCGTCAGTAGTTCGTCCCGGCGCTGTCGCATTCTCTGCCGAAACTCGACAAAGCGCGGCGACCATTTTGCGTTGTTCTCAAATAAATAAATGAAAAGATTGGGGTCCCAAAACATTCGCGCCATCCGCCTACCACGCATCGCCGCGGATTCGTCGGTCCATCAGAATCACGAACAGATACGGATAGTCGATCAGGTCGTTGATCTCGGTTGTACTATTCAGGGGGCAGCGCGAAATCGCCACCTCGACCTGCGCCCGCGTCAGCTTCCGATTGATGCGCTTCCCGCCCTGGAAGAACCAAATTCCGTTCCCTTCCAGCTCAAGGCAGGTCCTCGGCAAGACTGGCAGACAGCGTCGCTGAAGGAGGCGCGGGTGAATCTTCCGACAGAAGGCGTTCGACAAACCTGTCTCCCGACTCCTGCTCCCAAAAATGCCTCCCAATCCCCAGCATCAACAGGACTGAATCTTCCATTTCACTAGTCCGATTCTCGTCCACGTCTCTACTGAGGTTGGAATGCGTCATTTGGCGCGCTCTCTTTATAAACCATAAGGAAAAATAGAGAAACGGTCAAGATTTGGCGGGTAGCACGGGGATCAGACGGCCGTCGCGGATGTAATAGTCGGCGCCGCGCCAGCGGATGCTGTTGCGACTGAAACTGATCAGCCAGAGGGCGAACGCCATGGCATCCCAGACCGGAATCAGCGGGATCTCTTTCCAGAGGACAGACTGACGCAGACCGTGGATTCCGATGGTCCAGGTCATCGCTATCCGCAACGTCATATAGCCGCCCAGATAGCCGATAGCGACCGCTGCCGAGGGATGGATTGCCACCGCCGCGAGCGACCATGGCAACCCCAGGGTTAATAGCAGGCCGAGATGTCCCCAGGGACGCATGTGGCGCATGACCACGATCCACCGCAGGCGTTTATGCAGCAGTTCGCTCATGGAACCGTAATCGCAAACGGTCTCGATGGCATAGCGGAGCAGCACGACCTTGTAGCCTTGCTCGTCGATGAGGCGTCCGACGAGAAGGTCGTCGGCAGGGCGGTTTTCGAGCTCGGGATATCCGCCGAATCCGTTGAGTCGCGTACGCGTGGTGGCGATGGTGGTTCCGAGGGTGAACTTCAGTCCTTCGAGTTGCCAATCCACGAGGACGCCTGCGAAGAAGTCCGACATCATTCCGACGCTCTGCAGGTGGTCGGTCAAAGAAGCGATTTCGATGGGAACGTATAAACAGGTTACGGCTCCGACCTTCGAATTGCGCAGCGGAGCCGTCAGATGCCGGAGATAATCGGGGCGCACGCGCACGTCGCTATCGCTGATGACGACTACTTCGTACGCGGCTTCGCTCACCAGACGCGCGAGTTTGGCGACCTTGTCATTGGCGGCCACGCGCCCCGAGCCATAGAGAACGCGAATGCGAGTGGCTGGGAAATCGGCGGTGAGCCTGGCGATGATCGACTGAATGAATTCGTCATCCGGATCGATGCAGAAAACGATTTCAAACTCGGGATAATCCAGCCGGCAGAAACTGGCGAGGTTTTCGTAAGCGTCCGGGTCGACTCCGCGAAAGGGCTTCAGGATGCTGACTGGAGGCGTAAAGGTGGGGTCCGGCGCGCTCGGGGGCCGGCGGAAATAGCGCCAGGAGCTGTATATCGAGATCAGGTAGTAAATGAATGGTATGGCCGCGATTACCAGGAAGATGTCTTTGGCGGCCGGCATATTTCAGACCAGTCTCCTGTATCTGAAAGTATCGTTACCGCTTGTTGACACGCGCGGCTCAGAAAATGCTACCGAGTGCACGTTCGTCGGGCGTAGCTTGCCTCCGGTGCGCCGGGCGCAGTGATTCCGAGGCAATTAGTAAGAGAGCCCGGACGACCCGGAAGACGCGGCCGTCACCAGACCGGATTCGTGGGTGCGCCGATTGCGGGTATTCCGCCAATGAACCTGTGGCCGAAACAGCGACGTGTCGATGCGATCCTGGTACCGGACTGCTATGTTCATGAGCGAATCGAGCAGCGAGTCGGACAGACAATGCGGCTCGAGACCAAGATCGATCAGCCGGGAATGTTTGGCGTTGTAATAGTGCCCTTCGGATTCGACGCGGGGCGCGGAAAGGTATTCGATATCGGCCCGGATACCCAGCTTCGAGGCCGCCGCTTTCACCATTTCCGCCAGCTGGAGGACCGAGAACTGTTCGGTGAATTGGTTGAAGACCCGGCATTCTCCCGGTTCGGCCGGATTCAGGCATGCAAGCTCAATACAGCGAACGGTATCGCGGATGTCGAGAAAGCCGCGCGTCTGGCCTCCTTTTCCATATACGGTCAGAGGATGACCCACCGCAGCCTGTGCGCAGAAGCGGTTCAATACCGTTCCGAAGACGTCATCGTAATCGAAACGGTTGATGAGCGCTTCGTCGAGAACGACTTCATCGGTTATGGTCCCGTAGACGACTCCCTGGTTGAGATCGGTGGCCCGAAGCCCCCAGATTTTGCAGGCGAACATCATGTTATGGCTGTCGTGCACCTTGGAGAGGTGATAGAAGGAGCCAGGCTGTTTGGGGAAGGGAAGGAGGTCCGACCGGCCGTTGTGCTCGATGCGGATATAACCTTCTTCGATATCGATATTCGGTGTGCCGTATTCTCCCATCGTGCCGAGTTTGACGAGATGGCAATCGGGCCGAATCTCCTGAAGCGCAAAAAGCAGGTTCAGCGTTCCTACGACATTGTTCACCTGGGTAAACACCGCATGTTTGCGGTCGATCATTGAATAGGGCGCGGAACGCTGCTCGGCGAAGTGAACTACGGCATCCGGCAGGAAGTCTTCGATTACGCCGGAGAGGAAATCATAGTCATTAACGTCACCGATGAATAGCCGGATGGATTTCCCCGTGAGCTCCTGCCATACGCGCAGCCGGTCTGTGAGGGGTTGGATCGGCGTCAAGGTTTGAGCGCCTAACTCGAAATCCCACTGGCGTCGAATAAAATTATCGACGACCGCCACGGAGTGTCCTTTTTCGGATAAATAAAGCGCTGTAGCCCAGCCACAGTAGCCATCACCGCCCAGAACACAAATTTTCATCTGATGTATTGACCCTCCCCCAGCCTCGAAACGGTTGGGACGTCCAGAATTCTCAAGAAGTTACGTGTTCATTTAAGATTTACAAATGCTCGAAGACGATGCACCGGCCGCCGATGGTTTCGTACCTTTTATCACTATATCGGATGACCGAAAAAGGCCGCGAAGATCGACGCAGCGCGACTTTTTTGTAACGCAGGAGCGGTCGGTATAACGTGATTTATACTAAAGTCATGAAGACGGCGGTGTCGCTTCCCGACGATCTGTTTCAGATGGCGGAAGATCTGGCGCGCCGCTTGAGAGTTTCGAGGAGCGCACTGTACGCGACGGCTCTATCCGACTTGATCGAGCGGCAGCGCGCAGACGGCGTGACTGAACGACTCAACGCGGTCTACACTCGCCGACCGGCAAAAGTGGATCCGGCTCTGGATCGGGCACAACTCAGTTCTGTTCACAAAGACCGTTGGTAAGCTCATGGCGGATATGCGGCGCGGCGAGATCTGGTGGGCCGATCTTGCTCCAGGACCCCGCCGCTCGGAGCCCGGATATCGGCGGCCCGTGCTGGTCATCTAGGCGGACTCGTTCAACAGCAGTCACATTCAGACGGTGATCGTGGCTGTGATTACGGGCAACCGGGACTTAGCCGAAGCTCCCGGTAACGTGCTGCTCCCGGCAAGCTATTCCGGCCTGCCCCGCGACTCGGTAATTAATGTTTCTCAGGTCCTGACACTGGATCGCGGATTCCTTATGGAGCATGCAGGTACGCTTTCGCAGCGGCTGCAGCGATTAGTTGATGAAGGTTTACGTCTTGTAATGCAGTTATAGTTATTCGCCGTCATCGGCTGCGTGACGACTTCTTGGCAGGAAAGAGATTTCTACACCAAAGCCGTTCTCACCGTCAGCGCGGTCATGCTTATAGCCCCCGCGCTCGGACGCCGCATCCGCGCCTATTAGCTGATAGTTGTGCCGAGAACCCTTTCGATGGCGTCGGCAGGAACCTGAACAGTTGCTTGGCCGGTGTTTTCGATTTCCCTTTGAGCGCGGTCGGTGTCTTCCGCTGAAAGGCCGTTCTGTCGTAAGCCGTTTAGCAACTCAAACGTGAAGGCATCGAGCATTTGGGGCGTGGAGCCATTGATCGCGACCAGTGGCTTATGCAGCAGGGTGTAGCGATTCTCTGGGTTTCGTGACACTGAAATGTACATCGTTGTCATGTACCGATTATTTGGCAGCGCTGGCGCAACGGTCAAATAACGCGGGCGTGTTGGTTCACGCGTTCACGGCTGCTCTGGCGTTGTCAGGGTCTTCGGTGCCCTTCCCGGAGTGCTCAGCAGGCGTGGAACGCCTCAATTCGCGTCTGACTTTAATCGGACTTTAATGTTTTCTGGCCCCCCCGTGTTTCTATGCGCGCGCGGCGCGCCGCCGAAATTTCGGCCAGCTTCCCTGCCAGAAGTTTGCTAGAGAAAGCCAAAACAAAGCCCCTTCGGGCTTTGCCAAAGCGCCCAAATGCGCCGCCGGATGGCCGGTTCGATTCCGAGCAGAGCGATTCTCAGCTGGTACGTTAATGTCTTCGCGGGCATGAATCAAATTTTTCCATTAGCGGACAAGCAAAAGGATTCCGTTCCCGTCCGGAATGGTTACTCGGCCACTCTCTTCCCGACCTGCGGCTGAAAACTGATCAGCAGTCGTGACCCTGTGGCATTAGCCAGACGCTCCAGAGTTCGCATCGAAGGGCGCGTACGCCCGCTTTCGAGACGCGCGACAACGGGCTGAGTCGTACCCATTTTTCGGGCCAGTTCCTTTTGCGTGAGACCCGCACGGTTGCGTGCGTCGATTACGGCCGATGCCATCACGAACTCGTCCTCCAGAGCTTCATACGCCTTCCGGTACTTCGGCTCCTTCATCCACGTTCTATGCATATCAGCGATGCGCGCCATTGCTATACCTCTCTCATTCGAGCGACTTCGCGCGGGCCAGGGCCAATTCTATTTCCTGCCGCGGTGTTTTCTGCTTTTTCCTGGCGAAGGCCCGGACGATTACGACGCGACGGCGCACAGCGGTCACATACAGCGCCCGTGCGATCCCGCTTCTGCCCGACAGCCGCATTTCCCAGACACGGCCCTCGATGTGTTTGACGTGCGGCTCGCTGACATACTCCAGACCTTTTTCTTCAATCAGAGTCTCGACCGCCCACTGCACATGTCAATATACCAAAAAAGATATATCGCCATCTCGGCGTCATCGCTCATTCGAGTCCGGCGTGCAGCAAGGTCATTCATGCGCCGCAGCACTTCTTGTATTTTTTGCCGCTGCCGCAGGGACACGGTTCGTTCCTGCCCGTTTTCGGCGCTGTCCTTTTTATCTGGAGAGGGGCCGCCGCTGGCTTCGAGACGGCCGCTGTCGAAGGCGGATTATTGTTTTTCGTGTTGCTACGGGCGTCCTCTCGAAAGCATGCCCACCATCCCATCTCCGCCACGGTGTCCTCCACCAGGCGACGAGAGGGATTCTTTGCCAGTCTGGCGAGAACGCGATCCTTGCCCATCGCTACATCGCGTTTGACATCGTCAAAACTGATGAAGCCGGGATCGACCAGATGCTCCTTGTAAGCGCGCTCGATATCATCGAGCAACTCCCCGGCGCAAAGGTCGGAGCTGCAGGAAACAAGCGCATCCCAGATGTGTGACCACTGCCGCAGCAACCTGCCACGAAACAAACCCGTGAAGTAGAGCACGATCTCATCACGCCGCTGGTGGCCGGCGGCCACCAGGGTTACGAGACTACTCAGTGCCGCGCCCCGGACCCATTCGTCGGTGGCCTCATTCTCGATCAGAGACTGAATGCCTGCCAGATCCCCGCCACACACAGACGCGAGTATCTGGCCAAGGTCCTCCGTTATGAAATCGCCGCAGAGAGAATCCAGCAGATCGCCCGGAAGCGACGCAAAGCGGACCACAAGCGGATAAGCGCGAGTTTCGCGGAACTGCGCGAGCAGGAACATGGCGTACAGATGGGCCATGTAATCGCCCTTGGCGTCGAGTTGCTCCGCCCGGTCCACGGTTTCCTCGAGAACGCGCAGGAGCTCCGGCGTAACCTCTTCCCGGCGCGCAACGGCCGCTTCGACCGCGGCCACGGCGAATTTTCCGGTAGCTCTTTCGAACTGATGCAGGATTTCGGCTGTTTCCATTCAGATCTTTCCGCTGATCGCGCCCAACGGACACGAGAGGCCTGTGCGACTACGCAGCCACGATTCTCCCATCGATACTCGTACCCGGGAAATATTGGCACTACATGCCACGATATCGCAGCATATTATCGACTCTTTCCGAAAATGTCGTTGCCGCTTGCTCACGCGCGCGGCTCGGAAACGATGCCAGAGGCCAGTACAATGAGGGTACCTGTGGAAAAGACCTTCTACATTGAAACCTTCGGATGCCAGATGAATGCCCACGACTCGGAAAAAGTGGTGGGCACGCTGGTCCAGAAGGGCTATACGCAGGTGGAGACCGTGGAAGCGGCGCAGTACGTTTTCTATAACACATGTAGTATTCGCGATAAAGCGGAACAGAAGGTCTTCAATCGCCTGCAGCATTTCAAACGCGAGGCGGGCAAGGGGAAGGTCTTTGCCGTCATCGGCTGCGTGGCGCAGCAGGAGGGCGAGAAAATTTTCGACCGCGCGCCGCATGTAAGTCTGGTGGCGGGCTCGGCCAGTTACACGAAATTGCCTGAGATGCTGGTGCAACTCGAAGCCGGCAACAAGCGCGTTACGGGTCTGAGCCTTGACACGGACGAAGCTTTCGACACGCCGTTCACGCGCCGCGACAATCCGCACCGGGCGTACATCACGATCATCGAAGGCTGCGATAAGAGCTGCTCCTATTGCGTAGTGCCGTTCACGCGCGGGCCGGAGCGCAGCCGCACCAGCGCGAGCGTGATGGAGGAAGCGAAACGCCTGGCCGATTCCGGCTATACCGAAATTCAGTTGCTGGGCCAGAATGTGAACAGTTACCGCGATCCCTCGCCGGCCGGGTGGGATTTCGCCACGCTGCTCGATCGCGTGGGAACGGTCGCGGGGATCCGGCGGGTTCGCTTCACCACCTCGCATCCGCGGGATTTCGTGAAGCCGATTATCGACGCCATCGAATCGAATCCGAATCTTTGCAACCATGTTCATCTGCCGGTGCAATCGGGATCGTCACGGGTGCTGGCGGGTATGCAACGCCTTTATACTCGCGACCAGTACATGGAGCGGATTGCCTGGATGAAGAACGCGCGGCGGCCGATCGCGATCACTTCCGACATCATCGTCGGTTTCCCGGGCGAGAGCGAAAAGGATTTTGAAGAGACACTCGGGCTCCTTGATGAGGTTCAATACGATTCGATTTTCAGCTTCAAATATTCGCAGCGCCCGAACACAGCCGCGTTGCAGATGGGCGATCACATTCCGGAAGAAGAGAAGACGCGGCGGCTCGCGATCGTGCAGGAAAAGCAGCGGGCGATTCAGATTCGGAATAATGCGGCTTTGATCGGGACCGTGGAAGAGGTCAACGTGGAAGGCCGCCACGAATCGCTGGCGCTTTGGAGCGGGCGGACTTCGCGCAATCGGACGTTGAGCTTTGCCCACGACGGGCCGGAGACGGCGGATCAGTTTATCGGTAAATATGTCGATGTGCGCGTGACGCGGGGCGGGCCGAATTCGCTGGCTGGCCAGACCGTGATGTAATAAATGTATGGAAGTCGAGATGAAGATCCGTGGCCTGATGATGGACCCTGTTACCAACATGCCGATCGTCATCCTGAAAGATGTCGGGAGCGCGAATGTGCTGCCCATCTGGGTGGGAATCTACGAAGCGAATGCGATTGCGCTCGAGATCGAGAAGGTATCCACGCCCCGGCCGATGACGCACGATCTCATCAAGACTCTGCTGGTGGGCCTGGATGCGGGTATCCAGAAGGTGGTGGTGAACGAGCTCAAGGACGACACCTTTTTCGCGGTGATCTGGGTGCAGCGGAATGGCGAATTGATCTCGGTCGATTCGCGGCCGAGCGATGCTTTGGCTCTGGCGCTGCGGCTCGACTGCCCGATCTTCGTGGACGATTCCGTGCTGAAGTCTTCGAAGCTCTCGAATGCGGTTTCCGAAAAAGGAAGCGGCACCAACCAGGAGCTGCGGCGGATGCTGGAGAATCTGGGCGACGAGGATTTCGGCCGCTACAAGATGTAGTGCCGAGCCGGACCGGGGGTCCGGCGCGGACGCGGGCGTCCGCCCCACCAGGCTCAGTGTGAAGATCATTGCATTCTTTGTCGCGCTGCCTTTGCTGGCCGCGCCGTCGTTCACGGTGGATGAGGTCCTGAGCGCTGCTTTCCCGGATCACCTGGTCGCGTCTCCGAGGGGGGATGCCGTGGCGTGGGTATTGAATGCGGCCGGCGTGCGAAACGTGTGGGTTGCGCGTGCCCCGGGCTGGCGTGCGGCGCCGATCACGAAGTTCCATGCGGATGACGGGCAGGAGATCGGCGAGATTGCATGGAGGCCGGACAGCGCGGGGCTGGTCTTTACTCGCGGCGGCGACGCGAACCGGCGCGGGGAGTTTCCGAATCCCGATAGCAATCCCGCGGGTGTACGTCAGGAGATCTGGATGGCTTCGGTTGCCGCGGGGTCCGTCAAGCTCGCGGACGGGCATTTGCCCGCGATCTCACCGGATGGTGCAACAGTCGCCTGGATATTGAATGGACAGGTCTGGGCGATGCCTCTGGCTGGGCATCCGGCGCAGTTGATTCATGCGCGGGGATCGGCTGTGAGTCTTTGCTGGTCGCCTGATGGCGCTCGCCTTGCTTTCACGAGCGATCGGGGCGATCACGCTTTCATCGCCGTGTATGACGTGCACGAGAAGTCGCTGCGTTTCCTCGACCCGAGCGTCGATACGGACCAGTCGCCAGTGTGGTCGCCGGATGGCAAGCAGATCGCTTTTATCAGACTCCCGGCTGCTTCGGGCGACTTTGAATTCGGACCGAAGCGGACCGGACCACCGTGGTCGATTCGGGTCGCCGATGCGCAGTCCGGAAAGGGCAGGGAAGTTTGGCGGGCGCAGGAAGGCCGGGGTAGCGTGTTCTGGCCGTTGAGGTCGGAGAATCAGCTGTTCTGGATGGCGGGGGATCGGGTTGTGTTTCCCTGGGAGCGCGATGGTTGGCTGCATTTGTACTCGCTGAATACGCGCGATGGCTCGGCGCGATTGCTGACGCCGGGTGAGTTCGAAGTTGAAGACGTTGGGATGGCGCCAGACCGCAAGGCTGTCGTCTTTTCGTCGAATCAGGATGATGCAGAAAGACGGCATCTTTGGCGGGTATCGGTTGAGGGTGGTTCACCGCAACGTCTTACCTCCGGCAATGGGATTGAGTTTTCGCCTGCGGTGCTAAATAACGGGAGCGTTGCGTTGTTGCACTCGGATGCGAAAATGCCGGCGCGAGCGGCGGTGCTCGAAGGAACGGGAACTTTTCGCGATCTGGCGCCATCGGCGATTCCTCCGACATTCCCATCAGCATCGCTGGTTGAGCCACAGCCGGTGATTATTGCCAGCAAGGACGGGATGCAGATCCACGGGCAATTGTTCTTGCCGCCAACCGACGGCGCAGGGAAGCATCCGGCCGTGGTGTTTTTTCATGGCGGTTCGCGGCGGCAGATGCTGCCTGGCTGGCACTACATGCTCTATTACAGCCAGACGTACGGGTTCAATCAGTATCTGGCGAGCAAGGGATATGTGGTGCTGTCGATCAACTATCGCGGCGGGATTGGTTATGGGAGCGATTTCCGCGAAGCACCGGATTTTGGAGCTACGGGCGCGAGTGAGTTCAACGATGTGCTTGGGGCTGGATCCTATCTGCGAGGGCGTTCGGATGTGGATCCGGCGCGCATCGGCGCGTGGGGTGGTTCGTACGGCGGGTATCTGACGGCTCTCGCATTGGCTCGCGCTTCCGATTTATTTGCCGCCGGAGTGGATTTCCATGGCATTCACGATTGGAATCTCGAAATCACACGGGCTGCTCCGGCGCGCGATGCCGGGAAGCGCAAGGAGATTGAGCGACTGGCATTTGAATCGTCTCCGATGGCGTCGATCGGGACATGGAAATCGCCTGTGTTACTCGCGCAAGGCGATGACGATCGTACCGTTGTGTTTGCTCAGAGTGTGCAACTGGTCGAAGCGTTACGCAAACAAGGCGTAACCTTCGAACAGCTGATTTTTCCGGATGAGACCCATGATTTTCTATTGTTTGCCAATTGGCTCAGGGCGTATCACGCGGCGGATGAATTTCTGAAGCGGTATTTGACGCCGTAGTGAGAAGGCCGACGAGGGCGTCGACCGCGGGTCAGGGGACCCGCCCCACAAGCGCGGTGTCGTAATGCGCCCGGATCTTGCGCGCGGCGGCGCGGCCAACTCTTTTCGCTAATTCCTCTTCCGAGGCCTGGCGGACCAGGGTGGAACTGCCGAATTCCTTGAGCAGCTTGCGGACCGTAATGTCTCCAATTCTTGGGATGGTATCCAGCTCCGAGGTGAGGGTCCGGGCGTTGCGGCGCGTGCGGTGGAAAGTGACGGCGAAACGATGCGCCTCATCGCGAATGGTCTGGACGAGATGGAGAATCGGCGAGAATTTATCGAGAACGATGGGCTCGTTTTCCTGTCCGAGCACGTAGATGATTTCTTCGCGTTTGGCGATCGAGGCGAGAGGCTGGTTGATGATCCCGATCGCTTCCAGCGCGTCGGCGGCGGCGTGCAGTTGTCCGAGCCCGCCATCGATCAGGATGAGCCCGGGCATGGGTTGGCCTTCCGCGAGCAGGCGTGAATAGCGGCGGGTGACGACCTCATACATGCTGGCGAAATCGTCGTTGCCTTCCACGGTGCGGATGATGAATTTGCGATAGTCCGCTTTCTTCATGCGCCCGCCTTCCCACACCACCATGCTGGCGACTTTGTCAGTGCCCTGGATGTGCGAAATGTCGAAGCACTCGATCCGCTTCGGCGGATCCGGTAATCCGAGCGCGTCCTGAACCGCTGTCTGAATCGCGATGGACGATGGCTTGAGGACGCGAAATCGCCCGTCGAAACTGTGTTTGGCGTTTGTCTGCGCCAGATTCAGCATGGCCTTCTTCTGCCCGCGCTTTGGTGTGTGAATCTCGACCTTGCGATTCTTCTTTTCGGAGAGCAACTCCTCCATCACTTCCTGATCTTCGAAATCGATCGGTACGTGAATGATGCCTGGCACGTACTGCTGATCGAGGTAGATCTGCAGGAGCAGCGAGGAGAAAAATTCGGCCGGATCGAATTCGAGCTGGTCTTCCCAGAAGAAATCGCGCCGGTCCACAATGACTCCGTTGCGCAGGTGGAAAAGATTCACGGCCACGAGCGGAGGCTCGGCGTAGAAGCCGAAAATATCGGCATCGTCGCCCGAAGCCGCAGCCATTTTCTGACGCTGATCCATCTCTTCGACCGTGGTCAGCAGATCGCGCAGGCCGCCGGCTTCTTCGAACCGCATGGCGTCCGAGGCTTCCTGAATGCGGTCGCGCAGTTCGCTCGCGAGGGCGGCGTGCTTGCCTTCGAGGAACAGACGTACCTGGCGGACTGCCTGCGCGTAAGCCTCGGGGGTGGTCAGGCCTTCCACGCAAGGGCCGGAGCAACGATGAATGTGGTATTGCAGACAGGGCTTGGGATGATAGCGGCGCAGATCGACCTTGCACGAGGGAACGAGGAAGTGGCGGTGAATAAAATTGACCAGCCGGTAGGCCAGGTTGCCCGGGAAATACGGACCGAAGTAAGTCGAGCCATCCTTGATCAGTCGGCGGGTCACGTAGACGCGCGGGAACCGTTCGCTGGTCAGCTTGATGTAGGGATAGGTTTTGTCGTCGCGCAGCAGGACATTGAAACGCGGCTTGTACTGCTTGATGAGGTTGTTTTCGAGTGCGAGGGCTTCCTTTTCGTTATCGACGAGGATGTAGTCGATATCGTGGGCTTCGGCGATCAGGGAGCCGGTTTTGGCGTCCGACAGCTTGTCTTCGTTGAAGTAGCTGCGCACGCGGGCCCGGAGGATTTTGGCCTTGCCGACGTAGATGACTTTGGCGGCGGCATCTTTGTAGAGATACACGCCGGGCGCGAGAGGGAGTTGCGCGACCTTTTCCCGGAGATTCTGGGACAATATACTTTAATTAAATTATGTCACGTTGGTGGATTGGGTTCGTCTTTTCTGTGGTGGCGATGGCGCAAAAGGCGCCCGCTCCCAAGGAGGAGGATAAGTCGCAGCCGCAGCAGGATCTGCAGCTCCCGCCCGACGAGGACAAAGCGACGCCGCAGCCGAAGCAATACCCTTTCAATCCGGTGCAGTCGAATAATGAGGCCAAAGTCGGCGAGTTCTACTTCAAGAAGGGCGATTACCGGGCCGCCGCGGGGCGTTTCAGCGAAGCGACGAAGTATAACGACGGCAATGCCAGTGCGTGGCTGCGGCTCGGCGACTCGCAGGAGAAGATGAACGATGCGAAAGCCGCACGGGAGGCTTACGCGAAATATCTTCAGCTTGCTCCGGACGCGAAGAATGCATCGGAAGTGCGGAAGAAGCTGGAGAAGTTGAAGGAGTAGGACACAGACTAAACATCTACCGGCTCAAGCCGGTAGGATTGATTGCGACTGAAAGTCGCCTGAAGTGCGTGGCGCACGCACTCTCGAAAACACAGGGCCAAGCCCTTTGTTTTCATTCGGGCCTTTGCCCGCTGGCGGGCTGGGGAACACTTTTGCGTGCCGCGTCGGCACTCGTGCCGACGCCCATACCAATCGCAGAAACGGGTGTCGAGAGAGTCTCGACACGGCACGCTGAGAGCGTGCGCCACGTCGGCGCCGAGACAAAGGTCAAAGGCGGTGGGATTGAACCCGGCGATGGATACTAAAGTCTGTGCTACCTGAAGTTCCAGTAGACGTTGCAGGTCTCGGCGAATTCAACGTGGTCGGCGTAGAGCTTTTCGAGATCTTCATCCGTCAGTCTGTCATTCTTGTCGCAATTCACGACGGTGCTGAAGTGGCCGGCTTTGATCTGCGCGAGCACCCTGGATTCCGGCAGGAGATGCAGCGGAATGGCGCGCTCCGGGGGAAATTCCAGCTTGTGGGAGTCGGCCAGTTCCATGCCGGGAGGCGGTGGACGGCGGGTGATGAAGTAGATCTGCTCATCACTCAGAATCACGCCGTTCGGAGGCGTCACCTGGTCGGCTTTGGCGGCGATCTTTTCGAGATCGGGCCAGTTGATGTTGTCGTGCCTGTCGTGCAGTGCCTTCGCCAACTCGAGCGAAAAGATCAGCGTAAGCGCGAAGATCGGCCAGAAGGGCCGGTCCGGCGTGTAAAGACGCGTGGTGAGGGAGTAGAGTCCGGCCGCGGCGAGAATGATTACGAACGGGAGCGCGAGCAGATAGTAGCGCTGGAACGTCGGATGGGCGCTCGAAATGTGAACGCCCAGAGCGAGTGCGAGCCAGCCGCAGAGATAAAATTCCGCGCGCTGGTTTTTGTTCCAACGTTCGTTGCCGGGGTGTTCCCGAGTCGAGGCGCCGCGCACGAACAGGAGTCCTGCTATACCTGTCAGCGCCAGCAGCAGCGCCTGGGAGGAGGTCGACCAGGAAAGGAAGACAGCGAAGATATCGTGGGAAATCGCGCCGGGCCACTCCACTTGCCGGTAGATGAGGTTGTACTGAATGATGTTGAAGAGCGTTTGCTTCGGTCCTTTAACAAAAAGGTAGAGGACCGGGAGGAACGGGACTACAGCCGCCGCCGCAAACGCCCCCAGCTTCGCCCAACGGTTTCCGATGCGGTTCTGGAACACCATCCATATAGCGAGCACTGGACAAACGGGAGACGACAAAAGCGTGGCCCCCGCGCCCGCGGAGGAGAGAAATCCGGCGAGCGCCGGTAACAGAATTCCGCTTCGATCCACGGATGAGACGGTCAGGCGGAATGCCGCCACAATCAGAAACAGGCAAAGAGCGTATGCCTGGCCGATGGTTCCGTACTGCACGATCAATACGTTCAACCCAAGGGCGAAAGCCGATAGAAGAGCTGCCGCGAACCGCCAACGCACGACGGGGAAGCGGAAGAAGAGGAAATCCGCCGTCATCATGATGGCCCCCGCAGTCATGACGGCGGCGACGGCGTGCGTTACCCGCCAACTCTGCCCGAATACGAGCATCCATAGCGCGTTCCAGTACGCGTTGAGCGGCGTTTGCGAGAAATTGAAGTCGAGGTACGGCCGTTCCCCGCGTGTGATCAACTGGGCGGTGAGCAGGTGGAAACCTTCATCCCAGACGAATGCGTCGGTTTGCGAGAAGATCAGAAGACCGGCGAACAACGCCGCGACAACGCCGGCCAATAGCAGATACGGCCTTTGTTTCCGGTTTACAGCGACTTCCTCGCCTGGCATCTTTGAACTTGGAGTTATTCAGGTTAGCATTTACCGTAGAGCAAGGAGCGTTTGCTTCTCGATGATTTGGAAAACGCGCTGCAGCCCGGCGCACCAATCGGGGAACAGATCGACGTACTGGGTTTCCTTCTGAATTCGCGTGGGCACGCGGCAATCGTCGAGGCGGACCGGGATGATAAAAACATCGTCGAGCGGTACCCGGTTGGCGCAGTCGAGAGCGTAACGGATCTCGGCCTGGAATGCACCTCTCTTCCTCACGGAGCGTTTGGAAAAGCAGGCGATGAAGAAATCGGAACTGGCAATCGCGTCTTCGATTCTGCGCGGCCAGTTCTGTCCGGGCAGCAACTTGCGCCGATCGAGCCAGGCGGCGAATCCGCGGGCGCCAAGAGCGCGGAAGAGTTGCTCGGCGGAAGCCGCATCCTCCACCGCGTAAGCGATGAAAATGCGTGGATGGTTGGAATCGCGAAAGGAGATATCGCCGGCACTGTTGCGCTCAAAGATTCCCAGTCCATCGATCTCGACCACCTTCGACAGCCGCAACCAGCGCTGGATCAAGCCGGCAAGTTCTTCAAGGTTCATTTCGCTCCTGCCGGAAACCCCAGCGTTTCCCGGGGGTGATGGTTCCCAGTCCTGGAAGGTGGGCCGGGTGTCCGCGCTTCAGGGTGCGAATGATCTGGTTGACGACACGATCCATCTCGTCGGCGGCGTCGCCGGCTTTGACCCCGCGCTGTCTGGCAACATCTCTGGCTAAATCGGACTTCTTCATCTGCCCCGAAGCTAGCATATGGAGCTTGTCTCATAGCTGCTAAGCAATTGATTCTATAAGCACAATTCGTTGAAATGGAGAATGAAGTGTTTTTAATCACAGTTTAAGGAATGGTTCATGTCTGGCTGGATATCATTCATTTGACGGCATTTTCCAAATTCCACAAGGAGACCACCACACAGATGAAAAAGCTTCTCGTATTCGCGCTCGGCCTCGGCATCGCCCTGGGCACCGTTTCGTTCTCGTTCGCGCAGGACACCACGGACACCACAAAGAAGGCCAAGAAGACCAAGAAGAAGAAGGCCGAAAAGACCGAAACCACCAAATAGTTGTTGGCGGTTTTGAAGCAGTAATTAAATCCGAACGGAGATCATACACGTGAAAAAGATTCTCGTATTGGCCCTCGGTCTTGGCGTCGTCCTCGGAACCATTTCCTTCGCTCAGGACACCACTGACACCACGAAGAAGATGGACAGCAAGAAGAAGAAGAAAAAAGCCGATAAGACCGATACCACTCCCGCCAAGTAATTTCCAGGGCTGACTGCTTCGGGAAACCGGGGAAGTCAGCCCATCATTCCTCTTCGATATATAGTTTCCCCGCCGCTCTTCTCTCTTTGTTCAGCCTGGGCTTGACTCCCGGTATCCTTGCGGATAATATTACCTCGCTGAAAGGCAAATCAAATGATTTTCCGTCAATAATGGACGGTGCAGGGAGAGCGCGAAATGAAAACGAACTTAGTACTTCTGGCCGCCGGTTCTTTGCTCGCGATAGCCGGGCCGGTATTGGCGCACCATTCGTTCGCGGCCGAATACGACCCGAACAAGACGATCAGCTTGCAGGGTACGGTCGCGAGGGTGGAATGGATGAACCCGCATATCTGGATCTATCTCGACACCAAGGACGCGGCAGGCGCCACTACACGGTGGCAGTGCGAAGGCGGCGCACCCAATTCGCTGGTTCGTTCGGGGTGGACGCGGGATGTCCTGAAAGAGGGCGACGCAGTTACGATCGACGGCTTCCGTTCTAAAGACGGCACGAACACGTGTAATGCCCGGTCGGTCAAACTGCCCGGCGGCAGGGCCCTGTTCTCCGGTTCAGCCGGCGACGGCGCTCCCAAGAACTAGTCGATTTCCGGGCTGTCTCCCTCGCGACACCGGGGAAGTCAGCCCTTTTTCCCTTCATATCCCCGATTCACATCCTGCCCCATTCGCCGAACGCGACTTGAAGTTGCGCCTCCGGCTGTGGAAATTTATATGAAATTGATATTGCAAAGAGTTGCGAACCGGTAACTTGCCGTGGCGTTTCGAGAGTCTATAACGTACAAGGAGAGTTTTTTTACGATGCAATTTCATTTCCGGCGTTCGATTCTGATTCCGATGGCGGGTTTGGCGCTGCTGGCAACTATGCCTGCGTTCGCCGCCGAAGGTGACGCCGCACCGGCAAAAGATACGAGGCCGATTCCGCACCTGCCCAATGGCAAGCCGGACCTGAGCGGCGTGTGGGACCATCCCCGCGTCGGCGATTTTTCCAAGGGCGCCAGGGGATGCGTCGGCAATACGCCCGGCTGCAGCGCAACCGCTGAAGAAAAAGAGTATTCATTCACGCCGGCCGGCAAGGCGGCGTTCGAAGACCCGAAGAAGTTCGATTACGGCGTCCACTGCCTGCCGTGGGGTTATGTGCGGTCGTATGCGACGCCCTACCCTCTGGAGTTGTTGCAGAAGGACGACAGGCTGGCCGTGTTGTTCGAGCAGAATAAGTGGTTCCATATCGTTCCGACCGACGGCCGGAAGCTCGATCCGGATAAGGTCACACCGACCTGGATGGGAACTTCAGTCGGACATTGGGAAGGCGACACGCTGGTGGTGGAAACCATCGGCACCAACGGTAGAACCTGGATCGACACCGCCGAGCACCCGCATAGCGATGCCCTTACCGTGTTGGAGCGCTTCGACCGGATCGATTACAGCCACATCCGGCACCAGATCACGATTACCGATCCGAAGTTTTTCACGAAACCGATGACCAACACGGCAATCATGTCGCTGATGAAACCGGGTGACGAGCTGTTGGAATATTCCTGCGACGAAAACAACAAAGAGGTAATGGAAGGTCACGTCCACGACGACTTCTTCCGTACCAAGTAAGTTTGTGTAAATTCAATGCGGGCGGTGGTACAGCCGTTACCGCGCCGGATGCCGGGGCCTTGACTCCCGGCATCGTTACAGATAATATTAGCTTCGCTGAAAGGCGATTTATCAACGTCCATCAAGAATGGACGGAATTGGGAGAGCACGAGATGAAAAGTAAGTTAGTCCTGCTGGCCGCCGGTTCCTTGCTCGCAATAGCCGGGCCGGTACTGGCGCACCATTCGTTTGCCGCGGAATATGACGGCACTCAGAAAGTAAGCCTGAAGGGTTCGATCGTGAAGGTTGAGTGGATGAACCCCCACATCTGGATCTATCTCGACGCCAAGGACGACTCCGG
>JBEKTF010000008.1:0-54016 GCA_049516355.1 Bryobacteraceae bacterium
CAGTCGATTTCATCGACCACGGGTGTAAACTCCGGCTCCAGCCCGAAGAAGTTGCAAAGCTTCTCGGCCCCGGGCTTCAGCAATGTGGGCTTGCTGGTTCCGGGAATCTCACCGAAGTCCTGATCCCGGACCATGATCTTCCGGGTGAACTCGACGATGGCAGCGCGGCGTGCAAGAGCCACTTCCATGCTCATGGCCGGCAGGAACGCTCTCTCGCTCCGCGAAGCCTTACGTCGTGCTACGAGGGCTGTTTCCGCCGGCTTACGTTCGGGCGTCGGATCGCTCTGAGCACCTGATTCCTGCGCGGTAATCAGCTCGGCGACCGGCTGCCCGGTCTCCGTCCCCATCCCATCCGCACGACCGGACATCAGAGCACCTCACTTTCAAGCGCATACTGACCGGCCTGGTCACCACTTTTGATTGCATTCGCAATCGATCTCTTCATCTCGAGCTCTCCTGGTCACCGCTAATTGCGGTCACCCATTGATCACTCGGTAAGAGCATGATTGCAAGCGGTTTATGGCATTTTTTCGCAGCTAAATTTGACTGGTTTTACTGAGCACTTTCGAGTTGCTTGTGTCCCCGCAGCAGAGCGAATGTGGTGTCCCAATGGAACACCAATGACAAGCCACCCGTGGATTCTCTTCAACAAAACCCCGGAGCAATTGCGCCACCTGGGAGCGCGGGGCGGACGAGCCTACGGGCGCAACCAGCGCGCCCGCCGCGCCTTGATGCCGATGCCACCGGCAGCCATCCCGTGGCGCGCGGCACCCGAGGAAACCACGGCCCAAGCCATCGCCGTGCTGGACGCACAGTTTCCCTGGTTGCGCGGGGCGGAAAAGCAGGCCAGGCGCATTCGGTCCGCGGCTACATCGCGACCCTCGCCAAGACGGTAAGCATCGAAGTCGTTCAAGACTTCCCGCGGAGGATTGGGCGGAGATCAGGGAGCGATTGCCTGCGTACGCTCCCACAAATGATCCTTCAGTTCCCGAGCGCTGATTCCCGCGGCGCGGGCGACAGTTTCCGCCAGGGATTTATCGGGGCACGTTACGTTAGTGCGGAAAGTAAGCCGGGACCGATACTGGAGTGTTGGAGTATTGCCGCGGGCATGAAGCTTTCCAATCTGCTGTCAACCCACTTCGAGAACCATGTGCGCTTGCGCGGTTCCGGCTACTACCACTCTGGCGCGGTGCGGATCAAGAGTGGCTCGGAGAAAACCGTGGACGCGCGTGTGACGGGTGCCCGCGAATACCTGGTGGAACTGACGTGGGACGGCAAGCAGCTGAACGTCCACTGCAGCTGCCCTTATTTCGATTCGAGTGGTCCATGCAAGCATCTGTGGGCAGTAGTGCTGGCGGCCGAGGCGCTGGGCTACCTGGCGGAAGCGACCGGCAGCCAAGGCAAGCTCGTCATAAACGACTACCTCTTCGACGCAGAGGTGATGGACGGCTACCGTAAGCCTCCGAAATTGAAGGTGCTGGCGCCGCCGCCTCCGGTTGCCGCGCGCCCCCCGCAGCCCCATGTCGTGGCGCCGCCACAGCCTGCCTGGCGCGACCGCCTGAAACATGTCACTGCCATCGATGCGGTGCGGGACGAGCGCTGGCCAGCCGATCGCCAGTTGATCTACATCGTAGACACCGCTGCCAGTGTCAGCCTGGGCAACGTGGTGCTCAATGTGATGAGCCGCGAACCGAAGCGGGACGGCGGATGGAAGAAGGCGCTTCTGCCCCACCTGACCCGCCACGTCATCTCGCTCCTGCCTGACCCGGCGGACCGCTACATCCTTAGTCTGCTGGCCGGAGCCAGCGCCCACCAGACCTGGATGTCTTCGGGCATTTACGAACAACTGCCAGCGAGTTTCCGCGTCATGCATCCGCTTTCGGCGACCCTCATGCCGCTGGTTGCCGCCACAGGGCGCTGCTTCCTCCACCCGGATGCGCCGCCGCTGGCCTGGGACGACGGCGAGCCGTGGCGCTTTGAGCTGCGTCTGGGCCGGGCTGGCGATACGCAGTGGGCTGTTAGCGGTTGCCTGCGCCGAGGCGACGCGGAAATGAACCTGAAGACGCCGGAACTGATTGTCGCCGGCGGTCTGGTCTTCACCCGGGAGCATGTAGCGCGCCTGGCGGAGGACACGCGCTTCGAATGGCTGGTATATCTGCGCCGCACGGGTCGCATCGAGACGCCGGAGAGCGAGGCGCCGGAGGTGTTGGCCGCGCTGCTGAACCATCCGGTGCCGGCGCACGTCGAGGTGCCGGAGGAATTGCGGTACGAGGAAGTCCGTGTAGCACCCAAACCTTGCCTCACCGTGCGCGCACTGAAACGCAACTCGTGGGAGCAGCCGCGGCTGAGCGCCGAATTGTCATTTGATTACGACGGCCGACGGGTAGCGGGTGACAGCAAGGGAAATGGATTTTACGACGCCGAAGCGCGGCGTCTGGTGGTGCGCGATCTCGCCGTGGAGGAGTCGGCCCGCAGCCGCCTCGGGGAACTGGGCATGACATTCATGCCGGCGGCGTACAACCGGCCGGAAGCTGGCTGGGAACTGACGCCCAAAAAACTGCCGGCTGTGGTGCGCGCCGCCATCGAGGCAGGCTGGCACATTGAGGCCGACGGTAAGACCTTCCGCCGTCCCGGCGCCGTGCAGGTCTCGGTGGCGTCCGGCATCGACTGGTTCGAACTGCACGGCGAAGTGGCTTACGGCGATGCCACAGCCAAATTGCCCGCGCTGCTTGCGGCGCTGAAGCGCGGTGATTCGGTTGTGTTGCTAGACGACGGCACCTACGGTCTGCTGCCCGAGGAGTGGCTGGCACGGTTCGCCTCGCTGGCCAGCCTCGGTGACGCCGATACCGATCACATCCGCTTCCGTCGCAACCAGGCGGGCCTGCTGGACGCCCTGCTGGCGGCGCAGCCGGAGGCCAATTGCGACGAAACCTTCACCCGCCTGCGCGATCAGTTGCGACGCTTCGACGGGGTTCGGTCCGGCGCGCAGCCCGCCGGCTTCATCGGCCAGCTGCGCGACTACCAGCGCGACGGGCTGGGCTGGATGGAATTCCTGCGGCGGTTCAGCTTTGGCGGGTGCCTGGCGGATGACATGGGTGTGGGCAAGACTGCGCAGGTGTTGGCCATGCTGGAGGCGCGGCGGGCGCAGCGCGAGGCGGGAGCAAGCGGCGACGACGCACCGCGCGCGCCCTCGCTCGTGGTGGTGCCGAAATCGCTGGTATTCAACTGGAAGCAGGAGGCGGCGCGCTTCACCCCGAAGCTGCGCGTGCTGGATCACACCGGGTCCGTCCGGGACGTGGGCCTCTTCGACGACTTCGACATCGTCCTGACCACTTACGGCACGCTCCGCCGCGACGCCGCCGAATTCAGGGACATCGAGTTCGATTATCTGGTGCTGGACGAAGCGCAGAACATCAAGAACGCGAATACCGGCTCGGCCAAAGCCGTGCGACTGCTGCGCGGGCGTCATCGCCTGGCACTCAGCGGCACGCCGGTGGAGAATCATCTGGGCGAGCTGTGGAGCCTGTTCGAGTTCCTCAATCCCGGCATGCTCGGGGCTGCCAGCGTTTTCAAACTGACCGGCGCCGGGGCGCGGAATCCCAGTCCGGAGACGCGCAGCCTGCTGGCGGCCGCGCTGCGCCCGTTCATCCTGCGCCGCACCAAAGATCAGGTGGCGCGGGAATTGCCCTCGAAGTCCGAGCAGACCATCTACTGCGAACTCGAGGGCCCGCAGCGCAGGATATACAACGAGCTGCGCGCCCACTATCGCGCCGCGCTGCTCGGCGTGGTGGCAGCAAAGGGTCTGGCGAAATCGAAGATTCAGGTGCTGGAGGCGTTGCTGCGCCTGCGTCAGGCGGCGTGCCATCCCGGCCTGCTCGACCCGAAACTGCGCAACGATCCCAGCGCAAAGATCGACATGCTGATCGATCGTCTGCGCGAGGTCGTGGACGAGGGACATAAAGCTCTGGTCTTCTCGCAGTTCACCAGCCTGCTCTCGATCGTGCGTGGGCGCCTCGACGAGCAGAAGTTGGTTTACGAATACCTCGATGGCGCTACCACCGACCGGCAGGAACGGGTGGAACACTTCCAGACCGATCCCGCCTGTCCGCTGTTCCTCATCAGCCTGAAGGCGGGTGGGCTGGGCCTGAACCTCACGGCGGCGGAGTACGTGTTTCTGCTTGACCCGTGGTGGAATCCGGCGGTCGAGGCGCAGGCAGTGGACCGCGCGCATCGCATCGGCCAGACTCGCCAGGTGTTCGCCTACCGCCTGATTGCGCGGGACACGGTGGAGGAGAAGGTGCTGGAGTTACAGAGCAGCAAGCGCGACCTGGCTGCGGCCATTATCAGCCAAGACAATAGCTTGCTGCGGAATCTGAAGCGCGAGGACCTGGAACTGCTGCTCTCGTGAGCAGCCTCAACGCCAGACGGCCCGTTGCGGTCGGCTCGTGCCTGTAGTGCGGCAGCCTCCGTCCTCTCCCCTCATATACCTTGTTGGCTCAAGAAGGACGTCCAGGCTCGGGATCGTGGTCGTATTCGTGACAAGGCCCCCGGCACCCGTAATCGGGGCAGCCCGCCACCAAATAATGAAACGCAGCAACCGAAGTCAGGCTGTTCATCGGGCACCAAACGGCTCCAGAAAATATGTCGACCATAGCTTGCCGCACCCGGTCTGTCTCAAAGTAATCCGTCCAATCCCGCTGCGCCCGAGTTTCTGGCACTATGAACCCGGCGAACCCCGGTAGGAAGCTGTTCAACAAAACCCCGGAGCAGCTGCGCCGGCTGGGAGCGCGGGGCAGAAAAGCCTACGGGCGCAACCAGCGCGCCCGCCGCGCCTTGATGCCGACGCCGCCGGCAGCCATCCCATGGCGCGCGGCACCCCAGGAAACCACGGCCCAAGCCATCGCCGTACTGGACGCACAGTTTCCCTGGCTGAGGTGTGCGGAAAAGCCGCGCCGATCGTCTTTTAACCCAGCGAAATAAAGCGGACGTTGGGGGTCGGGTCGGGATCGAGCATCAATTCAGTCAGTCCCCAGATCGCCGCGTCCGCGTGATCGGGCGAGCGTGCGCCCACATAGCCGCAGGTCGAAAACAGGCAGTACTGCCGCTCCAGCTCGGCGAAGTGCCCGACATGGCGGACTTTACCCTGCGCATAGAGCGCGGCGACGGGTTCGGCGCGCTGGACCTTGCCGCGCGAGGCGTTGAGCAGCCTGATCGGCGCCGTTCTTCGCGCCGTGCGGATGGTCGACTCCACCATCGCGCCGCCGAAGTTCTTCTCGGCTACGATTTTGTCGGCTTTCCAGCGGTCGTAAAGCTGCAGGCCTTTATGTGCCCAGCCGTCCGGCGAGTAGCGGCCGCTGGCATCTTCGAGAATGCGCCCG
Source organism: Bryobacteraceae bacterium (assembly GCA_049516355.1). Lineage (GTDB taxonomy): Bacteria > Acidobacteriota > Terriglobia > Bryobacterales > Bryobacteraceae > BOG-234. The sequence goes on from JBEKTF010000008.1 coordinate 5,379, forward strand.
ATGCCATCGTGCCCGATTCCCACCGCCACGATTCCGATTTCATCCGAACGCTGATCTTCCTCGCCCGCGCACCCCGAGGGATCGACGGCGATGACAACGCGGCTGAGCGTCGTGAGCAGCGCCTCGCGCTGTTCGTCGGTCTCCGGCGCCGGCACGCGGTTGGCCGCGAATATTTCTTTCGTCCAGAGCGCGCCGGTGACGCGCGACCTGCAGTGGCCTTGCCAGACGTTTTCGTAAGCGTCCCGGTCGCGGGCTTTGAGATGATCTTTCTCGGCGCGCAGCTCGGCCGGGAACCAGGGATTATCGCTCCAGTTGACCCGCTGCACAATCGAACCCGGCAGCGTCCAGACGACGAAGCGCTGATAGACATCGTCTTCTTCGAGGTCGGGATTGAAGGTAACCCAGATTTCCGATCCCGGCTTGCGGATCGTCGGGATGAGAACATCCCAGGAATGCTTCGAGACGGTCTGCCCTTCCTCAACCCACACAATATCGGCGCCCTCGAAGCTCTTGATCTTCGAGATATTATGGCGAAGCCCCGCGAAAACAAACACCGTGCCGTTCCTGCCGGTGATCGTCGTTTTCTGGACCGTATAGAAATCCGAAAGCCCCAGCTCCTGCACCTGATCGGCGAGCAGCCGGTGGACGCTCTCGGCCAGCGAATTCTGAAACTCGCGTGCACAGAGAATCCGCAGAGGTTTTCGGGCACCGCGGAGCAGCAGCGCACGGGCGACGCTCCACGACTTCGCCGATCCCCGTCCCCCGTAAATGACTTTGTACCGCGAGGCATCGCCAAGACATCGGAGCTTAAACGGGAGTCCGGCCCTCTTCGTCAGGCCATTCATGTGGCCTCCCGGTCCGGAACAGGTTCACCTTCCCTGTATCCCTCTGGCGGCTGCAACCAGACATGTCGGCCATCTGGCCCGATCACAGATGAGCCCGCCGCTCTTCCATCTGCGGCGTGGACGTATTCGAACTCATCGTTCCAGTTGGCTGGCGCCAGGCGGGCCTTGAGGCGTTGCAACCTCTGATGAAGATTCCGTCCGATCATTTTCGATGTCCCTCCCGGCTCACTGTTTTCGTCGCTTGCCGGTTCGACCTCCGCCAGGCGCGTCCCCCAATCTTTTGTTTCGACTGCCTTCGAATAGTGGTACACATAAACGGCAGCTTTCAGGCGTGTCGCTTCCGGTATTCCGGGATCGGCCGCGAAGTTCTGAACAATCGATACTGCGGCGCTCACGCCCCGCTGCAGAAGTATCATGGCCGGCCCGAAGGCGGCGCGTGCCGCCGCCAGGTATGCGGCGTTGAATTCCCTATCTTCCATCCAGCGATCGAGCGTTTGCGTTCCGATGCCGGCCACGCGGGCGGCCTCGGCGACACTGCGCTGCGTGAGCAACGCGGCAACTGCCTTTTCCTTCCTGCGGGGGAATTTTGCGCCGTGGCCTGCAATCCGCGACCTTCCGCTCTCATGGGTGGGCAGTCTCACCGCTTCCGCCTGGGACGCTTTCGTGGCGCGTTCCACCTCCGCCAGGTCCGCATCGAAGTCTTCCATCTCGATGGCATCCTGTGCTTCGTCGAGAACGACCATGGCAGCGTTCAGCCGCGTCGCTGGCTTTGCGCGAGGATCGACCATGATCTTCAGGATCGTCGATGCCGCCGCGGTCGCCCCTTGCCGCAGTCGCGCCGTGGATTGCCTGTATTCGGCGCGTCTTGCCGCCTTGTAAGCGGCCTTGAATTCCTGGTTCTTCATCCACCGAAGAAGTGTCTGATGTCCGATGCCGGCAACACGGGCAGCTTGGGCGACACTCGGCTGTGCGAGTAACGCGGCGATCGCTTCTTTTTGCTTGCGGCCGGTTCTCATCTGGCGGCACCCCATGCAGCGCATTCCTTTCTGCAGGATTTGACATCGCGTACTGTAGTCATGTCGTTAGGCGTCCTTTAGCGGAATTACTCCTCTAAAGGATTAGTCGCATCGACGTAATTCACCCCACCCAAGTAACTGAAAACAAAGCTGCCAGAGCGGGGAGCGGAAGACCGAGTTCAGGCAACGAGAAGGAATGAACGGCGTGCGAAAACGATGCGATCGGGAGACGAAGCGCAGATTGAACCCGATTGGGAGCGGCGGCAGCCCGGGCGGGGGGAATAGAAGGCAGAGCGCACAATTACTACGTCTGTGGTTTAATATGCAGACCGACCCGCTTTCATTAGATACAGCGGATAACAGCGGATCAATTTTTAGTCGTGTTTTCAGTAGCTTACAGCGATATATCGCGGCCAGTTCTTACCATCTGCGACCAATCTGCGGAAGCGCAACGCTCTCAGGAGAGGGCCGGAAGCAGATATTTTTGACTTCGCACGACGAGGGCGAGGGCGCGGCGGGCTCCGAAGCGGTCGCCGAGCCAGCCGCCGGGTATCTGAAACAGTGCGTAGGCGATGCGGAAGGCAAAGGTGATCCATCCCATCATCACGAGCGAGATGCCGAGTTCGTCGCGGATCACCGGCCGGGCGACGGCAAGAATCTGCCGGTCCATGTAGGTGATCATGTAAGCCACGACGGTCAAGCCGAGCACGACATAGCGTACGCGCGAAGGCCGCCGGATCTGTACGGGAACAGGTTGCATCAGGAAGGCTGGACCGGGTGATCAGTGATCATATCATCGCGTTTCATCGCGTTACGCCGGTCCCGCCACGATGTACTTTCTTATTCCGGCTTCGATGTTTTTGGCCGCGCCGCGGGCAGGGCTTTGCGCGGGAGCAGTTCCGGCCGGTTCGCTGCGTCATACACGACAGTTGCAATCACAGCGGCCGCCTGCATGAGGTCGGGCGCCTGCACGTGATCGATCGTGTCCATGTTCGAATGGTGCGTCAGCGTCTCGTATTCGAGCGGATCCTGAATGAACTGGAAGCCGGGAAGGCCCACTTCGTCAAAAGACAAATGATCGGTGCCTCCCGTGTTGCGGATGCTCACCGTTGTCACGCCCTGATCCCGGAATGGCGCCAGCCATTGTTCGAAGATCGGCCGCATGGCGTCGTTGTTCTGCAGATAAACGCCGCGGATTTTGCCGCTGCCGTTATCCAGGTTGAAATATCCCGAAAACTTCTCATGGGCATCGGTCAGCTTCATGGTCGCGGGATCGGCCAGGTGCTCTTTGACGTAAGCCTTCGATCCGAACAGCCCTTGCTCTTCGCCGCTCCACAAACCGATCCGTACCGTCCGATCCAGCTTCAGATTGAGCGTTTTGAGGATTCGCATCACTTCCACCATCACGGCGCTGCCGGCGGCGTTGTCCGTGGCGCCCGTACCGGAATGCCAGGAATCCAGATGCGCGCCGATCATTATGATCTCGTCTTTTTTCGCGCCACCCGGAATTTCGCCGGTGACGTTATAAGAGTTCACGTTCGCGTTGGAAGCTTCTGCCTCAAGATTCACCCGCGCCTTTACCGGAATCTTCTTTTCGAGGAGCCGGACCATGCGGTCGTACTGCTCGCGCGTCACTACAAAGCTCGGCGCCGCCAATTCATGCTTCGCATCGTACGGTCCAGCGCCTTGTGCGAAGACCAGACCATCGCGTGAGGCGTCGCTGGTGGTGATCACGGCGAGCGCTCCTTCGTCCCGCAGGAACTTCGCCCGTTTCTCCGCGAGGGCTTGTCGCTGTTCGAATAACTGCTGCGCGGCGGATTCCGGCAGGCTCCGGATAAAGCGGCGCTGGGCGTCGGGATCGTCGGGAAAGTCGAGGCTCAGCGATTTCTTGACCGGCTCAGGCGCGACCGCCCGATCCGCAAGTTCTTTATCGGTATATCGCCTGAAGAGCGGCCCGCCGCCCCCCTGTGTTTCTGGCTGGATGTCCCTGACCGGCGTCAGAAGCACGATCTTGCCTTTCAGCTTGCCTTTCCATTCGGCCATATACCGGTCCAGATCGGCCTCGACCTTCTTCGGATCGAGGGAGGGCCTTCCGTTCCCGAACGGCGCCAGGATCACCTCTCCGGTAACCGGCCCGTGCGTGCTGTTCGACCACGCGAGAGGCGCGGCATCGAGCGCGGCATAGCGCGGTTCCAGCATCTCGAGGGACGCCTGCTTGAGCGACCAGCTTCGCCCGAACGGTCCCCACTTTTCCAGCCCGGCGTTTTCGATCCCGTAGCTCTGGAGCCGCTTGACAGTCCAGTCCGCGGCCTGGCGGAATTCCGGAGAGGCGGTTAGGCGTGGCCCATAGACATCGGTGAGCCAGCCCAGGGTATCCATAACCTGCGAGTTGTCGAAGGCCTCGGTTTTGATACGGCCGACCACGCTCAAATCGCTGCGATCCTGCGCGCAGAGAGGAGCGATAAGCAGAACGCCTAAGAGAAGGTGGCGCATTCCGTAATTATAGTAGGGAGATGCGACTTCGAGTCGCGTTCTGCGTAAGTCAACTCGCGCGCAAGTTTGGCGCGGAATGTGTTCCCTGCAACAGTGGCGGAGCATAGACCGATGGCCGCATCAACTACGACGTTGGCAACTCCCGCCACGCATCCGGCCGCCAGGCGGACAAACAATATCGTCGTATCCGTCTTTGAATGGTTCGGAGAACTCGGTATGTTTTGCGCGTCGTTGGTGCGCACCGCTATCGCTCCGCCCCCCGCCCCCAGTCAAGACCGTCGACAGGACCGCTCTGTTTCTCAGATCTGAAGTGCCGCTCAACGCGTCATATCCCAGCGGAATGGCCGTAGAAGACTTTTAGTCACGACGTCTACAATTCGGAAACGCCTGCACAACACAAACCAGCGCGGCCATGGACCGAGTGACAGCCGTTCGAAAAAAGTTGAATGCCTCTATCTCTCTCCATCCGCAGGCACTTACTCGCCTGAGGCAGCCCGCCCGTATCTTAATTCCCAATCGTCGCGTGTTAACTTCCAATCGAGAACCAGGTCGTACCCATGATGTACCTGGGCACTAAGCTGTGCAGTTGACGTGGAACGCAGCCGCGAGACCAAACCGGCCCCGGGTCTGAGGGTTTTCAGGCAATGGAGCGCTCCATATTTTCTTATTTATTTCGATTTTCTTATTTATTTCGCGCACGTAGCTTTTTTGAAGATGGAGACACGACTTGAAGTCGTTTCCGAAAGGAAATGGGTTCGTTTTTTCGAACGCCGGTCCGCGCCCGAACACCCGAAACCCCACCTGTGCGACATTGAATCGGGAGGCACAAATGCCTGAAGCAGTCATCGTCGATTGCATTCGCACGCCCGTCGGAAAGGCAAATCGCGGTGCCCTCCGCAACACGCGCCCCGACGACCTCGCCGCCACCGCCATCCGCGGCCTTCTCGCGAGACACCCGCAAGTTCCCAAAGAAGATATCGAAGACGTCATCCTCGGCTGCGCCATGCCCGAAGCCGAACAAGGCAGCAACATGGCGCGCCTTGCCGCCTTGCTCGCGGGCCTTCCCGTCACCACCACCGGCGTCACCGTCAACCGCTTCTGCAGCTCCGGCCTGCAGTCGATCGCCATGGCGTCCGACCGCATTCGCGGCGGTGGCGCGCACATCCTCATCGCGGGCGGCAGCGAGTCCATGAGTATGATTCCGATGGCCGGCCACAACCCCGCGCCCAACCCCTGGTTCGTCGATCATTACCCGCAGGTCTACATCAACATGGGCCTCACCGCCGAGCAGGTCCAGCGCAAGTACGGCATATCCCGCGAGGATGCCGACGCCTTCGCCTACCGCAGCCATCGGAACGCCCTCAACGCTCAGGCGCAAGGTCATTTCGCCGATGAGATCGTGCCCGTGAAAGTGGAAACATCGGCTTTGAACGGGTCTGGCAGCAAACCCGTCCACACCGAAACAATCTTCGATAAAGATGAAGGCCCGCGCGCCGATACTTCGCTCGAAGCCCTGGCGAAATTGAAACCCGTCTTCCATGCTGGCGGCGCGGTGACCGCGGGCAACTCCTCGCAGACCAGCGATGGCGCCGCGGCCGCGCTCGTCATGTCCGAGAAGAAAGCGCGCGAGCTGGGCCTGACTCCGATGGCGCGTCTGGTCAGCTTCGCAACCGCGGGCGTGCCGCCGGAAATCATGGGCATCGGGCCTGTCGTCGCCATCCCCAAAGCGCTCGCGCTCGCAGGGCTCAAGCTGGATGACATCGGCGTCATCGAACTCAACGAGGCATTCGCCGCCCAGTCACTCGCCGTGATCAGGACCGCGGGACTCAATCCCGAACTAGTGAACGTCAACGGAGGCGCGGTCGCGCTCGGCCACCCCCTCGGCTGCACGGGCGCGAAGCTCACCGCCACCATCCTCCGCGAAATGCAGCGCCGCAACGTCCGCTACGGCATGGTCACCATGTGCGTCGGCGGAGGTCAGGGCGCTGCGGGCATTTTCGAACGAATCTGAAAGGGAATCCGACATGGCAGCTCCTTCTGGTGGATCATTCCTCATCGAGGATCAGTCTCCGCGCGACGTCTTCACCCCCGAAGATCTCACCGAAGAGCAGCACGCAATTGCCCGCACCGCGCGGGAGTTCTTCGATAAAGAAGTCGCTCCGCACGTGGAAGAAATGCAGCATGGCGATTTCGACACCGCGGTCTCGCTGCTGCGCAAAGCCGCTGCGCTCGGACTCGAATCCGTCCTGACCCCCGAACGTTACGGCGGCATGGAGATGGATCTGACCTCCGACATGGTTGTCGCGGAACAGTTCGCTCGCGATGGCTCTTTCAGCGGATGGCACGGCGCGCACGCGGGTATCGGTACTCTGCCGCTTCTGCTCTTTGGAACCGAAGCCCAGAAACAGCAGTATCTGCCGAAGCTCTCGAGCGCCGAAACGGTTGCCTCTTACTGCCTGAGCGAACCGCAGGCGGGATCGGACGCCCTGGCAGCGAAGACCCGCGCCGACCTCTCGCCGGACGGCACGCATTACATCCTCAACGGCCAGAAGATGTGGATCACGAACGGCGGTAAAGCCGGTCTCTATACGGTATTCGCGAAAATTGGCGGCGAGCAATTCACCGCCTTTCTCGTAGAGCGCGGGTTTCCCGGCTTATCGAACGGCGCCGAAGAAAAGAAGATGGGCATCAAAGGCAGTTCCACCACGCCCATCTTTTTCGATAACGTGCCCGTGCCCGTGGAAAATGTTCTGGGCGAAATCGGGCGCGGTCACATCATCGCCTTCAATATCCTGAACCTGGGCCGTTTGAAACTCGGCGCATTCGCCATCGGCGGCGCGAGGAACGTGCTCCAGGTTTCGCTCGCCTACGCGAAAGACCGCAAAGCTTTCGGCACAACCATCTCGCACTTCGGCATGATCCAGCACAAGCTGGCCGAGATGGCGATTCGCATTTACGCGGCGGAATCCGTGACATACCGCGTCGAGGGCTTGATTCAGAGCCATCTCGAAGGTTTTTCGTGGAACGAAGCCGACGCCCCCCGCCGCATGATGAAGGCCGTCGAAGAGTTCGCGGCCGAATGTTCCATCATCAAGGTCTACGCGTCCGAAATGCTCGATTACGTCGTCGATGAGGGCGTGCAGATCCACGGCGGCTACGGCTATCACCAGGACTATGCGGTCGAACGGGCCTACCGCGATTCGCGTATCAATCGCATCTTCGAAGGAACGAACGAGATCAATCGCCTGCTGATCACCGGCATGCTTCTGAAGCGCGCTCAGCAGGGTCGTCTCGGCCTGGTCAAAGCCGCAAAGAGCCTGATGGACGAAGTCCTCTCCGGCCCGTCCGCCGGCGGGAGCCTCGTCTCCAACGCGAAAAAAATTGGCCTTCTTCTGATGGCGCTGGCGTTCGAGAAATACGGCGTCGAGTTGGAAAAGCAGCAGGAGGTCGTCGCGGGGATTGCCGATGTAATCATGGAAATCTTCGCCATGGAATCGGCGCAACTACGTTCTCAAAAGAACGGAGATGCAGACGACATTTGCCAGGTATTGCTGTGCGATGCCATGGCGCGGATCGAGATGTTCGCCCGCCCGGTTCTCGCTGCGTGCTCCGAGGGCGATGCATTGCGCGCCAACATGGCGGTGCTGCGGCGTTTCACAAAATACGAGCCCGTGGATGCAATCGCGCTGCGGCGGCGCATCGCCGAACGGCTGCTCAGCGCGGGCCGGTACATAGTTTGACGCTTCGGATTATCCTGGCGGTGGGCTTGCCCGGATCGGGCAAGTCCACTTACTTCGAGCGCCTCGGGGCACATCCGATTTCGAGCGATGCGATCCGTTTGCAACTGGCCGACGATGAAAACGACCAGACCATCCACGGACCGGTTTTCGCCACCATGCGCTATCTCGTGCGGCAGCGCATTAAACTCCAACAGCCCGTTACTTACGTTGATGCCACGAACCTCACGCGCCGCGATCGCCGGCCGTTCATAAAACTGGCGCGGGAATACGGGTGTGAAATCGAGGCCGTTTATTTCGACATTCCGCTCGATATCTGCAGGGCTCGCAATGCTCGGCGCGCTCGTGTGGTGCCGGAGCACGCTCTCGATCTGATGGCGGCAAAACTGGTGCCTCCGTCTGTCGAAGAGGGCTTCACGCAAGTAACAGTCGTCGAATACCTTCCCTGAAGATATCCGGCGCAGTCAAAAGACTCAGCACGATATATCCCGGGTTTTCGAAATCGTAAAAATATCCGGGCTGCACCAGAACGTCGTGCTCGCGCAGCAAGCGCATTTCCGCACCCTCTGCCTGGGACACGATGGCGTACCACCCCGCTTCGACATCGAGCATCCGCAGACCGGAGGTTCTTAAAACCGCAAGATTCTCATGCAGCCGGTCGAGAATCTGCCGCTGCACCGGCCCCCGCAGTTCGAGGAGTGAAGGTAAAGCGCATTGCACCGGGGTGCCTGCTGATAAGTAAGTATCCGCGATCATTTCGAGGCGCCCCAACGCTTCGTTAACCTCATCCGCTGGGCCATTGGCAATCATCCAGGCCAGTTTCATCTGCGGCAGACCAACCGTCTTCGAAAGGCCGTTCAAAGTGAAGATCAGTGCTTCTTCGACATACTGCAGAGTCAACACACTGTCCGGCGAGGAGTTCAGTTGGTAATCGCGAAAAACCTCGTCCGAGATAATCGGCAATCCGAAAGCGCTCAACTGCGCGAGTTCGTGGCGGTGAAGAAAATGCCCGGTGGGGTTATTGGGATTCACCAGCACAATCGCCCGCGTTCGCTCATTGATTGCGCGCTCGATGGTGTGAAAGTCGATAAACCAGCCGTGGTCGTAAAACAATCCGTAGTACCGCACCGTCACGGATTCCAGCGCGGCAAGGTAATCAAACAGCGGATAAGACGGCCGCGGCACCAGGACCTCATCGCCGGGATCGCAAAGCAGTTTGAACAGCCACGAATAAGCTTCACTCGTACTCGCAGTCAGGACGACCCGATCCACCGGTGCGCCATATTCCCGCGCGATGGTTTCCCGCGCCGCCCGTAATCCGAACGGCTCCGGTTCATACCGCGCCGCAGCCTCCGTTGCGAGGCTCGCAAGAAAGCCTGCCGGATACTCGATGCCCGCGTGCGTGGGGTTCGATTCCGTCAAATCCAGAATGTGCTCGCCCGCCTGCCGTTTCTCACGCAGCAATTCCGTAAGAGTGTTGGGGCGCAGCTCATGCGGCAGCCGCCGGGAGAATCTCATGGCGCGCAGAAATCCCCGGAGACGATCCGCGAACTTTCCGGCAACGGTTCTTTATGCTCCTTATATTGATAAATCCAAGCGCCCTTGATAATTACTCGCTCAAACTCCGGCCCTTCGTATTCGTCAAGCGCCTTCAGTGTCGCCGCAGGCTGACTCAATCGATACAACTCGCCCTGAACTTCGCCTGCGGGCTCGGGACGGAACGCCGGATAATGGCGCACGCGATAGATCGACCCGGAAACCGTTGCCCGCCCCACCAGAGTCGCGTCCTTACGGAGCAGACGCGCATACCGGTTGTTGAACTCGCTCCTGAGCGTTCCGTAAACGAAGAGAAGATCGGGGTGGATTATCGGCACCTTCGCTTATAGTAGTGCGTGATGACCGATTGGAAGGCAATCGCCCAGGCGCGCAAGCTCGATATCCCGCCGGAAGACGTCGCGAAAGTCGCCCCCACGCTGGATGCGCTGGAAGAAGCATTTCGGCCGCTTTTGAAAGAGCTGTCTTACACCGAATCCGAATGACCATCGAACAAGCAGCCGCAAAACTTCGCGCGCGCGAAATATCGGCGGTCGAACTCGCCCAGGAATCTCTTCGCCGCATCCGGCAACACCAGCCCCTGCTGAACGCGTTCATCACAGTAACGGAAGATCTCGCGCTCGATCAGGCGAGGCGCGCCGACGAAGAGCTGTCGCGCGGCATAGATCGTGGTCCGCTGCACGGCATCCCTTACGCCCTCAAAGACCTCTTCAAAACGCGCGGCATCCGTACCACCGCCGGATCGAAGATTTTCGCGGACTACGTCCCCGATCGCGATTGCGAGGTTTATCGGAAACTCACCGAGGCCGGCGCCGTACTCATGGGCAAGACCGGTCTGCACGAACTCGCGTTCGGGATCACGAACGATAATCCGCATTTCGGAGCGGTCCGGAATCCACGCGATCCCGCGCGCATTCCTGGCGGATCGAGCGGCGGTTCGGGCGCTGCTGTCGCGGCGGATCTGGTTTTCTTCGCCATGGGCACCGACACCGGCGGCTCGATCCGCATTCCGGCCTCGTACTGTGGGTGCGTCGGGCTGAAACCAACTTTCGACCTTGTGAGCCGCGCCGGGGTGCTTCCGCTCTCTTCGAGCATGGACCATGTGGGTCCACTCACGCGTACCGTGCGGGATGCGGCGCTCGTGATGAAAGCGATCGCAGACGTCGATTCCGCTACGGGTCAGAGCATCGTTGGGCGCCGGATCGGTGTCCCGCGGAACTTCTTCACTGAGCGTCTGTCGCCCGCCGTTGAATCCGCGTTCGGGCAGGCGCTCAAGCGGGCTGAAACGCTCGGGGCAAGCCTTGTACCGATCGCCGTTCCCGATCCTGCGGCAATCAACACAGTCGCCAGGATTATCCAACTGAGCGAAGCATCCTCTTTTCTACAGCCTCATCTTCATCGGCGGGGCGATTTTGGAACCGATCTTTTATCGCTTCTCGATCAGGGCAGGCTGATTTCCGCTACAGACTACGTCGACGCCCAAAGGCTGCGGCGGCTCTATCAAAAACGATGGTCGGAACTATGGGAACGGGTCGATGTGATTTTCACTCCGACCACCCCTATTCAGGCTCCTCTTATTGGCCAAACGTTAGTGGCGGATGAAGATGTGAGGCTGGCCTCCACGCGGTTAGTGCGACCCTTCAATGCGATCGGTCTACCGGCGCTGTCGATTCCATTTGGAACCACTGGTTTACCGCCAGGCCTTCAAGTCATAGGACCAGGACGTAGCGAACAGACCTTGTTCAGCATAGCCGAGCCACTGACGCAATCGTAAATAATTAGGACGATTTATTGCATTTCGCAGAGCGTGGTCCGATTTTAGAAGGTTACGGCCTCGGACCGTGAGCCTTGACGAAAAAACCGCGTTGCGGACTTTCTGGTAATGGGTTACCCGATTTCTGCAGGGAATGCGCAGGTGAAATCCGGTCCTATGCGAAACGAATCGCCCCGCTGTTGCTGCAAGAGACCCGGTGGCGGCGCATCGTTCAAGCAGAACCAGTACTCCTGGCATCGCCGATAAACCTTAGAGAGTATTGATTTGTTTCAATACTCGATAAAACATGCAACTATGCCAGGATTTGTATTCACAGGCTCCGCCAGACGTTACGGAAGACTGGCCGCAGCTCTTCTAATCATTCAAGGGATTTCGCTTGTTTCTCTGTCGACGAGTTACGGCCAGAGCACGACAACCGGTGACGTCGCCGGCATTGTGCAGGATCAGTCAAACGCGCTCGTGCCAAACGCGACAGTAACTCTTAAAGATAACGATACGGGAGTCTCCCGCACCGTGATCACGAATGGCCAGGGAGAATATCATTTCACTTTTCTGAGACCCGGGAGTTACACGGTTTCCGCGGTAAGCGCGGGGTTAAACTCGGACCTTACGCAAATTACGGTATCGGTTGGCCAGGCGGCGAATGCGACGCTTGTAGCCAGGGTACAAGCGACACGGCAAACACTTGAAGTCAGCGGCGTCGCCGCTCTGATCGATGTTCAAAGTCCGAACCTTGGCGAAACGATCTCGCGGCACGATATCGAGAATCTGCCCATGCCCGGCGGCGACATCACGTCTGTGGTGTTTTCGGTGCCAGGGGTCGCCGTAAGTTCAGGCAATGGACTTGGTAACTTCTCGGTGCATGGCCTTCCGGGGACTTCGAATCTCTTCACCGTCAACGGCAGCGATTATAACGACGCTTACGAGAATATCAGCGCATCCGGCGCGAGTAACCTCCTGCTTGGCGGCAATGAAATTCAGGAGGCCACCATCGTTCTCAATCCCTATAGCGTGCAATATGGCCGGCAGGCTGGTGCGCAAATCGACTACACGACAAAATCGGGAACCAACCAGTTCCACGGAAATCTTCTGTGGAATTGGAACGGCGACGCTCTTAACTCCAATATATTCTTCAATAACGCCAACGGCGTGGCCAGACCGCGCTCTGTTTCCAACCAATATGGCGCTTCGATTGGCGGCCCCGTCAAAAAGAACAAGTTGTTTTTCTTCGCTAACACGGAAGGTATTCGTTACGCTCTGCCCACGGCGGGATATGTCACGATTCCCTCGCCTCAACTGGAGGCGTATACGCTGAACAATATTTCCCCGTCTCAGACGGCTCTCTACCAGAAAGCTTTCCAGCTCTGGAACGGCGCGCCGGGGGCTGCAGGCGCGGTTCCGGTGACGAATGGCAGCGGGAACCTCCAGGACAGCAGCGGCAACCTCGGCTGCGGCGATCTGGCGGGAACACCGGCTCCCAGCGGTGGAGTGTTCGGCACCAACGTCCCCTGCGCTTCCGCGTACGGCGCCAACGGATCGAATCTCAATACCGAGTGGTTGATGATGACCCGTGTCGATTACAACATCAATGACAGCCAGCGGATCTATTTCCGCTACAAAGGCGACCACGGATTGCAGCCGACGGCCACCAGCCTGATTACCCCGATCTTCGACATCCAGAGCGTGCAACCGGCTGAGGAAGGGCAGATCAGTCACAACTGGACTATCAGCCCCAATATGGTTAACAATATCGTCGCCTCGGTGAGCTGGTACAGCGCTTTTTTCAACGCACCCAACCCGAGCGCCGCAACTTCCGCGTTTCCGGTCAACTTCTTTCTCACCGATGGCGGCTCGAACGGCGCGGGCGGCTTCACCCAAATGGGCCTGGGTGCGCGCGAGTCTGGATTTAATGAAGGGTTCCAACTCTTTCCGCAGGGCCGCAACGTAGGGCAAGGGCAGATCACGGACGATCTCTCGTATATCCACGGCCGCCACACTCTGAAGTTCGGCATAAACTACCGGAGAGACCGGATTACCGACAGTTCACCGCTCGAATCGACGTACGGGCAATTCAATTTCAGTTCTTTGACCGCATTTGCCACCGGGCAGGTAGAGAACGGCAGTTATTACAACCAGAGCTTCCCGATCATCGACGCAGCGCACATACGCTATTACTCCATGGGCATTTACGCCCAGGACGAATGGAGCCTCAGGCCGAACCTGAAGATTACCGCCGGTATCCGGTTCGATAAAAACGAGGACCCCACTTGCGCGGACAATTGTTTCGCCCGGCTGAATAACCAGTTCTCCTCCAGCGCATTCGAGAAAGGCGCCGGCATTCCGTATAACAGCTCCATCCAGACCGGGCTTTCGAACGCCTATCCGAATACTCAGTTTGGCGTGTTTCAGCCTCGCGTCGGCGTAGTGTGGAGTCCGAAAGGCTCTACTGGCACGGTGATTCGGGCCGGTTTTGGCCTGTTCACCGACCTCTCTCCCGCAGGTATCGTGCAAAACATTTTTAACAACGCTCCGAACTCTTTTTCGGCTCCGATCTTCGCGGGCGACGTGAATACGGCGGGCGATCCGAACAGCGCCGCGGCGACTGCCCTCAACGGCGCCCGGGAATTCCGCACGGGGTTTGCCCAGGGCTATACATTAGATCAACTGAACGGGGCGCTCGCCTCGATCGGCGGCTTCAGTCCCCCGTCCTATTTCTCGAGTGCCAACAACATCCTTACGCCCAAATATCTGGAGTGGAGCTTCGAGATCCAGCAACCGCTCGGGAGCAAGACAGTGCTTGATGCTGTTTACACCGGAAATCACGGCCGCGACGAACTGGTCATCAATCCAGCGGTCAACGCCTTTGGTTTTGCAGCCTTGCCCGCATCAGCTCCGGATCCTCGCTTTTCAACCATCAACGAGTTGTCCAATGGCGGAAACTCGAACTACGACGGCCTGACGGTTGCCGTCCGCAGATCTCTTAGCCATGGCTTCAAAGGCCAGATCGGCTATACGTGGAGCCACTCGCTGGACGATCTTTCCAGCCAATTCGGCGAGCCGTATAATGCCACGGCGAACAACCTTTCACAGATACTGCTGAATACGCCCTACGGGCCAAAGGCCAACTACAGCAACTCCGATTACGATATCCGCCACTACGTGTCGTCGAATCTCCTCTGGGATCTGCCCTTCAAACCTGGAAACGCAATCCTCAAGAATCTCGCGGGCGGCTGGACGATGGGCAGCAGGTTTACCATCCATACCGGAGTGCCGTTCAGCGTGTATGACTTTAACGAGGCAATCGGCGTTATCGGCCAGAACGTCTCCACACAGTACGCCAACGGATTGCTTGCGACGGTTCTTCCGGGCACCAACCAGAGTTGCGGCTCGAGCGCGGTTAACGCTCCGTGCTTTACGTCCTCTGGTTTTGTTGCCAGCGGCGCTGAGACCGGTTTCGGCAATCTGCCCCGGAACTCATTCCGGGGGCCCGGCTTCTTTGATTGGGACGCCACGGTCTACAAGGCTTTCGCGGTGAAGGAAAAGTACCGTTTCACCGTTGGGGCCGCCGCATACAACGTCACCAATCATCCGAATTTCGACGCTCCTTCGGGCAACATCTCCGCCCCCGGTCTCGGCTTGATCAGCAACACGGTCAGCCCGCCGACCAGCGCTTACGGCGCTTACCTGGGTTCGGCGGTTTCCGGCCGGATCGTGGTACTTGCGGCGAAGTTCCAGTTCTGATCGGGGCGACCCCTACATACCGCTTGCCGAACGCGCGGCCCGGAATCCCGATTCCGGGCCGCAACCTGTTTTATCTAGGGAATTTACGAGTGGTATTCCTTTTATCTCGGATGTAATAATTGATTGTGCGTTTCATCCCTCGAGCTTGATTGTGACCCTGAGTAATCGGCTCCTGGGCTATCAAAAAGCGTCTTTGTCCTGCTATGGAGATCTTTACGAATGAATTGCTTTCGCTTTTCCCCTCTTATGGGGATTTTGACGTTGACCGCAGTTCATGTTATGGCGCAGACAAGTCAGGGAACGATTGCCGGCGCGGTAACCGATCCTACCGGCGCCGCCGTCGTGGGCGCCACTGTGACGGCCCAGAATACCCTCGGCAGCGATAATCGCACCGTCATGACGGGTCCGAACGGCGAATATCGGGTGGAAGCGGTCACTCCGAGTACCTATACGGTTTCCATATCGAAGCAGGGTTTCAGCACGAAAGAGATCAAGGGTATCGCGGTGCCGGCCTCCGTGGTCACCTCTGTCAACACACAGCTGGCATTAGGCGATGTTTCTCAGACCATCACGGTGGACGTCGGCGGCGGCGTGAGCATTCAGACGGAGAGCGGCGAACTGAGCCATACGATCACAAGCCAGGAGGTCAGCCAGCTTCCCATAATCACCGGAAACCCGATCGATCTCGTGCTGACGCAACCGGGAATCGTGACAATCGCATCGCGCGACATCAATGCCGCCGGCAACGGAGATAGCTTCTCTGCAAACGGCCTTAGCCCTCGCGGCAATAACTTCCTTATCGATAGTTTCGACAACAACGACTATGCGATTACGGGCCAGGCTTTGCAACCCTCGAATCTGGAAGCGATCAAAGAAGTCAACATCCAGACCAACGCCTACGCGCCTGAGTTTGGACGCGGCGCGTCAGTAACCAACGTTATTTACAAAAACGGCACCAACCAATGGCACGGGGCGGGATGGGACCGTTATAGCGGTGCCGCCCTCAATGCAACTCCGGTGGAATTGAAAAACCAGGGCTTCACCGCCCCGCCTCAGTTCGTCGAAAATGTATTCGGCTTTGACATCGGCGGTCCGATTATCAAGAACAAGTTATTCCTATTCGGAAGTTCGCAATGGGATCGCCGGAATGCGGATCAGGAGGGAGGGCAGTTTACAATTCCGACGGCTGCGGGCGTGACCGCACTGCAATCGCTTGGCACAAACCCGAATGTCGCGATTCTGCTGAGTTCTCTCGGCGGCCTGACCGCTCCCTCAGCGGCGTCAAGCATCAACATCGGAAATCGGGCGGGATGCGGCAGCCCCTGCCTCATTCAGGTGGGTCAGATCATCCGCACCCCCAAAGCAATTCAGCGCTCTTACGAATGGATCACGCGGGCCGATTACACGGCGACCGAAAAAGACACTGTTTCGGCGCGGTTTATTGGAACCAACTATAGCGTGAGCCCGGATCTGACCTCTTTGAACCCCCTGCCAACGCAGGATATTTTCGAGGGCGGGCCCGCGCGTACGCTCGGGGTTTACTGGACGCATGTTTTGAGCCCGACGAAGGTGAACGAACTCCGCTTCACTGCGCAGCAGATCAGTTTCTCTTTCAGTCCGCTTCCTTCCACTTCGTCGAGCCCTCTCGAAGCGGATCCTAATATCACGATTACAGGCCTCACGGGAACCACGTTCGGAGGTCTCAATCCGACGTTTCCTCAGGGCCGCAGTCACAACGTTTACGAGTATCAGGACGCGTTTTCATTGACCGTGGGAAACCATAGCGTCAAGATGGGTGGCGATCTGGTTCATCTGGCAATAACTGACACTCTGCCTTTTAATTCCATCGGATCGGCAACGTTTGACGCAGGCGGTAGCTGTGCCGCAATCGGCCTTACGACGTGCACGGCCCTCGCGAATTTCATCGACAACTACACGGGGCCGGCTGGTACGACGGGTAAGTCGTTCGGATCTCCTTTTTTCAGCTTTCCGCAAACGCTGCAGTCTTATTACTTTCAGGATACATGGAAGCTGCGCCCGAATCTCACTCTCACTTACGGCGTAAGATATGAGTTTCAGGGAACGCCGCTGAATGCTCTCCCCTATCCCACTGTGCTGCCGGGCGCGCAAGCCGCGCTTGCGCCGGAAACCCAGCGCGTAACCCAGCAACCGGATAAGAATAATTTCGGTCCCCGCGCGGGATTCGCTTACACGCCGCGCTTCTGGCAGCGTTGGTTGGGTCAGGATAAAACGGTCATTCGCGGTGGTTTCGGCACCTTCTATGACGTTCTCTTCTCCAATATCGGAGATAATACCGCCGAGAGTGTCCCTAACACTCTCGGCGGATTGCTCGTCTCCCCCGCCGGGGCGACAGGCCGCGGCACGGCCAATGCATTGCAGTTGGTCAATGCTGTTACCCCAACGTTGAATCCACTCAGCTCCGTTACAACAGTCGTTTCGAACCTAGTCAATCCGCTTATTTACCAATGGAATTTCGACATCGAACGGTCGCTGCCGGGCAAGTTTCTCTTAACCATCGCTTACGTGGGCAATCGCGGCGAGCGTTTATTCCTGAACGAAGAATTGAACCCCGGTATTAATGGCGTGCGGATCGATCCCGCCCGCGGCTCCATCCTGGCTCGCACCAATAATGGAAATTCGACTTATAACGGGCTGGATCTGTCCGTGGATCGTGCGCTCGGGCATGGGTTTATGTTGCGCGGCGCTTACACCTGGTCCAAGGCTCTCGACAACGGGTCCGATGTCTTTACGACTTCGGGCGATACGACGCGCCCCCAGAACCTGTTGAATTCGAGCCTTGAAAAGGGACCATCCGCATTCGATCGCCGCCATCGCGCGGTATTTACGTGGGTCTATCAGACTCCGCCCTTGAAGCAATCGTCGGCCTTTGCGAGGGCTGTCAGCTGGCCGGTCCGCGACTGGCAGATTTCCGGTATTTTTTCGTTCCAGACGGGCGCTCCGGAAACCGTTTATCTTGGAGGGTATGATCAGAACGGCGATCTCAGCGCGGCTAACGATCGCCCGAATCTCTCGAATCCGAACGCCCCGATTAATTACAGCCAGGCATGTTTGAACAGCTCGACCTGCATCACAGGCGTCGGCCAGATCAACCCCGACGGCACTCTGTCCGACTGGTGGACCGGGGCTCCTGGCACTGCCAAACAGTTCCGGTATATTGTGACCAACATTGTCGGCGACGGCCCGAACGGTAACCTGGGGCGGAACACGTTCTACAATCCCGGCCGTCAGGACTATAGCCTGGCGATCACCCGAATCATCAAGCTTCCCCGCTGGGAAACGCGCCAGTTCGAATTCCGAGCGGAAGCTTTCGACGTGTTCAACCACCCGAATGCCGGTGGCGGAACGACACAGGACAATTCCAGCGTTCCGGGAATCAGCGGCAACATCGACTCGCCCACCTTCATGAACAAGAGCGTTACTTATGAAGGTGGCCGAACGATGCAACTGTGGCTGAAGTACCGCTTCTAGAGCGAACACCCACAGGCTGAAGCCTGTGCTACCTCTTATACTGAAACCAGCCGGTTACAAAATGCCCAAGCGACTTCTCCATGTCCTCGGCGCGATCCTTTTGATCGCTTCCGTAACGCTGGTTGTCTGGCAAGGCTCCTTCTCCGTGGGTTCCTTCGCGCCCGACGATCCCGAGCAGACGTTCGTCTTCTACGGAATCTCGATCCTGATCGTCCTGCTGATGGTGACGCTCGGCTTCATGCTGGCGCGGCTCATCATCAAGCTCTGGATCGAGCGCAGCCACGACCGCCCCGGGTCCCGCATCAGCACCAAACTCGTTGTAGGCGCGCTCGCACTCAGCATGATGCCGGTCTTCTTCATGGTGCTGTTCAACGTCTACGTGTTGAACCGGACGATGCAGAAGTGGTTCACTCTACCGGAGCAGCATGAGCTGGTGGACCTTACAACGATCTCAACCGCGCTCGAGCGCCAGACGAGCGACAAGGCGAACGCCGAGGCCGAACTTCTGGCCCTTTCACCGGAAACAAAGCTGGTGCTCACGAATCCTTTGGCCGACCGTTCCTGGCTTGCGCGATTTTGCCAGGATCGCGGGATCCTCGCGGCCACCATTTCGCCGGCCGGCAATACGGACGGGAACGCAAAACCACTCGCCAGCTTCGGAGAGTTTCCCGGACCGGAGGGCCCTCCCGCCGTCGTCGTCACGCAGGGCCCGGTTCGGCTGGCCGTCGCGGTTCCGGTCGATGTCGTCCAACAGCGCCAGGCCATTGAGGAGTACCACCGCGCCTTCGACAGACTCAGCACGGCGCGGCGAGCTACGCAATCCATCTCGCTTCTCCTGCTGATCCTCATCGCGCTTTTCGTTCTCTTCGCGGCCAGTTGGCTGGCATTCTATCTGGCGCGGCAGATCAGTGCACCGATTTCCGCTCTGTTACGCGCCATTGAGGAAGTCAGCAAGGGCAACCTCGGATATCGCGTGAAAGTAACGGCGGTCGACGAACTATCGCAACTCGTGAGCGGCTTCAACCGGATGACGGGCGATCTTGAAGCCAACCGCACCGAGATTGAGTCGCGCCGGCGCTTCACGGAGGCGATTCTCGAAAGCATTCCCACGGGCGTCATTTCGGTCGACGCCACCGGCGCCATCCAACTCGTGAACAAAGCGCTCGCGGAAATCTTTCCGGACTCACATCCGCGCAACGCCGTTCGCCTCGAGGACCTTTTCGTACGCGAGGATGCGGCCGAAATCCGCTACCTGATGAACCGCGCCCGACGCACCGGCCACGCGAGCCAGCAGCTGGAGGTGAAGACTCCGCGCAGAACTCTGCACCTGGCCGTCACTGTGTCGGCGATTGAAGGACGCCGCGGCGCCGGGTTCGTGATCGTCATCGAAGATACGAGCGATCTGCTGCGCGCCCAGAAGATTGCCGCGTGGAGCGAAGTCGCGCGGCGCGTGGCGCATGAAATCAGGAACCCGCTGACGCCGATTACACTGTCGGCGGAACGAATTGTCCGCCAGATCGACCGGCGCCAACTCAACCGGCAAAGCCCGGCGTCGGCCATCGACAAGGTGGTGCGGGAGTGCGCCGAAATCATCCTGGACGAAACGGCTTCAGTCAAACGCCTGGTCGATGAGTTCTCGCAATTCTCGCGGCTTCCCGCAGCGCAGCCGGTGATCTGCGATTTGAACGAGGTTGTTGCGAACGGCATTACCGTCTTCGAAGGAAGACTGGACGGCATCGAGGTCAACGTGGATCTGGCGCCCGATCTGCCCGCGGTATCGATCGATCCCGAACAGATCAAACGCGTGGTTGTCAATCTGATCGATAACGCGGCCGAAGCCATGCAGGACTCGGCGTTGAAAGTCCTGACAATCCAGACCCGAACCGGGCTGGAGGATACCGTCGATATCATTTTCGCCGATACCGGCTGCGGCATCACAGCGGAGCAGAAGGAGAAACTGTTCCTGCCGTACTTCTCAACCAAGGGCCGGGGAACGGGTCTCGGGCTTGCGATCGTTAGTCACATTCTGACGGAGCACAACGCAAACATTCGCGTCGAGGACAATAAGCCATGTGGCGCATGGTTCAGAGTGGAGATCCCGATCGCGGTGCCGGACAAACAGTCCGCGCCTGTGACGACCGCGGCGCTCGCCTGACGTTTATGAATTTCGGGAGACGCGGCTTCAGTCGCGTCGGCGCTTGCCTATGAGAACCCCGCGCATCCTGATCGTCGACGACGAACCAGGCATTCGGCAATCCCTGAGCGGCGTGCTTGAGGACGAGGGTTTCCGCGTCGAGGCGGTTGAAAATGGCGAAGCCTGCCTCGATGTCCTGGCCCGCTCGATTTTTGAGCTGGTGATACTCGATATCTGGCTCCCGGGCATCGATGGCCTCGAGACGCTGCACCGGATTCAGGATATTCCGCAGGCGGACCGGCCCGTGGTCGTGGTCATTTCAGGGCACGGCACAATCGAAACGGCGGTTAAGGCCACCAAAATGGGCGCTTACGATTTTCTGGAAAAGCCGCTTTCGATCGATCGTGTTCTGCTGGTCGCAAGGCATGCGCTCGATCATCGCCGCCTGCGGCTGGAGAACGAGCAACTGCGGGAAGCGGCGGATGGCGTACCTCACATCGTGGGCGAAAGCGTTCCGATGAAAGCTCTGCGGCAACAGCTCGCCCTGATGGCCGGGACCAACGGCCGGGTGCTGATCTATGGAGAGAGCGGCACCGGCAAAGAACTGGTGGCGCACGCGCTGCACGCTCTGAGCCCGCGCGCACCGCAACCTTTTGTGGAAGTAAATTGCGCGGCGATCTCCGAAGGCCTCATCGAGAGCGAACTCTTCGGTCACATGAAGGGTAGTTTCACGCTGGCGCACGAGCGCAAGGTGGGCAAGTTCCAGAAGGCCGACGGCGGCACGATCTTCCTCGACGAAGTGGCGGATATGAGCCTGCGGACGCAGTCGAAGGTATTGCGCGTTCTCGAAGATCAGCGCTTCGAACCGGTGGGAGCGCAGGAATCGATTCAAGTGGACGCGCGCGTTGTCGCGGCTACGAACAAGAACCTCGAAGTGGAAATCCAGCGCGGCAATTTCCGCGAGGACTTATTTTACCGGCTGAACGTGATTCCGTTCCACGTTCCGCCGCTGCGCGAGCGTAAGGAAGATATTCCGGCCCTGGCGGCCTATTTTCTCGACGAATTCGCGCGAGCTTACGGACGAAAACCGAAGGAATTAACACCCCAGGCGCTGGAAGCTCTCGAGGCGCATCACTGGCCGGGCAACGTGCGGGAATTGCGAAATTTAATCGAGCGAATCGTGATTCTGCATCCACAGAGCCGAATCGACGCGCGCCATATTCCCCTGCAGCTCGCCCGGAAAAGTCCATCCGACAGGCCGGGCGAACGTTACGGAAGCCTGCAGGACGTGCGCGAAGCAGCCGAACGCGAGTACATCCAGAAAAAACTGGAAGAATCGAACGGAAACGTGAGCCGCGCCGCGGAGCTGCTGGGATTGGAACGGAGTAATTTGTACCGCAAGATGCGCGCGCTGGGCATTGCGCCCCGGGAGTAGGGTGTCCAATCCCCTGTCGAGCTACGCTCGACCGTACAGGCTGAAGCCGGCTGAAGCCCGTACCCACCCTTACGTTGCATCGTGCAGATTGTGGTGAATGGCGTAAAGCGCCAGCTCGAGGCGGTCCGAGACTCCCAGCTTGTCAAAAATGTTATGCAGATGGTTTTTCACCGTCTGCTCGCTGATAAACATCCGCTCGGCCAGTTCCTTGTTCTTGAACCCCTGCGCAACCAGCACGACGATTTCCCGCTCGCGCGTGCTCAGCACCCCACCCTGCTCACGAAGACCAGGGCGCACACTCGCATTTGAGCCGCCTCCGGAGCTTTTCTTCGACAAACGCCGGATCACATCGGCCGTCGTTTTGCGGTCCAGCCAGAGTTCTCCCGCGTGCACCTTGCGAATGCTCTTCAGCAAAAGTTCGGTTGAAGTGTGCTTGAGTACGATTCCGCAGCATCCGTGCCGCACGGCTTCGAAGTAATCTTCTTTCGCTTCGTCATTCGTCAGCATGATGACGCGCGTGGAGTGTTTCCCTTCCTGGATTGCGTTAAAGACCTTCTGGCTGTTCGCCGAACTCGCCGCCCATCCCAGAAGGCAAATATCGGGATGCGTTTCGCGAATCAGCTCGAGAGCGCGCGCCGGGGTGTCGGCACACCCCGCGAGAGCCAGATCGGACTGAACCCCCAACAGGTTGGCGATCCCGTCCCGGAAGACGTTTGGCTCATCTACTACAAGAACATTAATCGCGGCCAATCAGATTTCTCTCTCGCCGACACTCTGGCCCATTATCGTTTAATTTTATGGTACTGGTACCAATAAGTCAACAGTTACATAGGGGAGTATCATCGCGGGTTTGGCGAGAAGAATTCGCGGATTTTCATTCAATTCGGTCGCGTAATTGTATAGAGTTGAGAGTCGACGGACTCGGGCATGAAACAGGATCTGGTGGAAGTCAGGTACCAACGCTTCTGGAAGGGGCTTCAACAACTCGGGCTCAACGCCTACGAGGCGCGCTCTTATATGGTGCTGCTGGGGCACTCCCGGTTCAAGGCGCTCGAACTGGCGCCACGTTCCCATGTCCCACGGCAGAAGATCTACGAGGTGCTGGATAGCCTGGTCGAGAAGGGGTTTGCGAGCGTGGTAAAAGACCGCACGAAGCTGTTTTCGGCGGTCGAGCCAAAAATCGCGATCCCCGGTTACATCGCCAGAAAAAAACAGATTCTGGAGAGCGAAATGACCGATCAGGCGCGCTCCGCCTACAATCTGCTGGAAGATCTGGGTGGCCTCTACTCGGAAGGGAAAACCGGGCGGGGGACGCTCGACTTCCTGAGGATCGTGGCCGAACCCGCTCAAACGGCGGCGGAATACCGGCGGATGCTCGCCGAAGTGAAGGTGGAATATCTGGAGTTTTCGCGCCCGCCCTACGCGGTGGATCCGCTCGATGAGAAGCTGGTCAGACAGGCGCGCGACAACGGCGTGTCGTGCCGCCTGCTGATCGAGACTGGAACGCTCGACGCGAGACACCGGCAAGCTTTGGTTGAGTTCGCGCGGGCGGGAGTGGAAATCCGGCAGGCTCCCTCGTTACCGTTGAAACTGGCGTGTTTTGACGGCACGAACGGATTGATCGCGCTCCTCGATCCCGTGATCAGCAGACCTGCCTGGACATCGCTCGTGTTCAACCACGCCGGATTGGGCGAGGCGATGAAGCATCTGTTTGAAGACCGTTGGCAACGGGCTACGAAGTTCAGCGAACAGGCAGCGGTTTAAGCTCTTCCGTCTTCATTTCTTCCGGTTCCAGCTTCTCCCCTTCAACGCGGGTATCCTGCGCGGTGAAATAAGCGCAATCCGGGTGATGAAAAACCAGGGCGCTGACGCTGGCTTCAGGGTCCATCATCATCCCCTCGGTAAGCTGTACCCCGATCTCTTCCGGCTTCAACAGCTTCCAAATCCCCATCTGATCGTCGAGGTTGGGACAGGCAGGATAACCGAAGCTGTAGCGCTTGCCGCGGTAACGCGAAGTAAATCGCTCCTGCATCGTCATCGTGGGCGGGTCGGGGAATCCCCAGTCTTCGCGAATTCTGCGATGCAGCCATTCGGCGCAGCCTTCCGCGGTTTCAATTGCCAGCGCCTGAAGTGTATGGGCCAGGAGGAATTCTCCGCGCTGTTTGGCTTCTTCCGAGAACTGGCGAACCCGCTCCCCGGCGGTTACCACAAAAAACGCCAGATGATCGCGGTGGCCTTCCTGTGCATCCAGGATGTAATCGCTCAGGCACAGACCGTCGGATTTCGACTGCCTCCCGAAATGGAATGTGTGGGCGGGCTTGCCGGCGCCGGGGCAGAAAAGGTGAATATCGTTGCCGTCGCGCTCGGCCTCAAAGAACTGCCAAACGGCTCGAACCTTCATGAACTTTGCCGCAAACTGTTTGGCATCCTCGACATTCTGATAGAGTTCGAGCGCCTTTGAGTCGCGTTCGCGCAGCTTTTCCTCGAAATTGCCCTTGAAGCCCAGATGCCGGCCGTAGAGCATGAATGAGTTGATGTAGCTCCAGACTTCATTGAGGTTGGCTACTTCCCTGACGCGCCGATCAAGATATGGGACCGCCGGGATGGGAATATCGGTGCGAACTTTACGGCTGCGAGCGGTCGACAGATTGACCACCGGGGCCGACTCGGCGGGCGCGGCACCCATAGTGGTGAAGATGTGTGTACTGATCAGCAGATCGCGAGCGGATGGGTCGGTCAGTTCGTTCATGATCCGCAGGCCGGTCATGGCGTCTTTCGCGTAAAAGGTCGGGCCGGTGTACGCGGGTCCGATGCGCGTCTCGGTAAATCGTTCCGAAAGCGCGGCTCCTCCGACGAGGAGCGGTACGCCGACGCCATGGTCTTTGAAATCCGACGCAGTCGTGACCATCTGATGCGCGCTCTTGACGAGAAGGCCGGAGAGGCCGATGGCATCCGGCTGGTGGTCGCGCCAGGCCTGAATCAGAGCATCGGGCGCGACTTTGATACCGAGATTGATCACCTGGTAGCCGTTGTTCGACAGAATGATCTCGACCAGATTCTTGCCGATGTCGTGCACATCGCCTTTTACGGTTGCCAGAACGATTTTGCCGCGGCTCGATGTTTCCGCCTTCTCCATGAACTGCTCGAGATAGTTGACGGCGGCCTTCATGGCTTCGGCCGATTGCAGCACCTCCGCGACGATCAATTCGTTGTTGTTGAAGAGACGCCCGACTTCCGTCATCCCGGCCATCAATGGGCCGTTGACGATGTCGAGAGCGCCCATTCCTTCCTGAAGCTTTCGTTCGAGGTCGGGGAGCAGACCGTCTTTGGTGCCTTCAATAATGTAGTTCGCAAGCCGCTCATCCAGCGGCAAGGCAGCGGACTTGCTCTTTTCTCTTTTTACCGATTTGCGGAAATGATCGGTCACCGCGGCGATGTGGAACTGGTTGATGGCGGTCTTCTGTTCGCGCGTCTGCAGCCGCCAGTCTTCCGGCGCCGATCGCAATAATTCATCGGCAGCGCCATCGGGCGGAGTATTGAACAGCAGGCTCTCGGCAAGTTTGCGCTCTTCATGCGGTATGGAAGCGAAGCGCTCCAGTTTCTCCGCATTAACGATGGCGAGATCGAGCCCGGCCTTCGTCGCGTGATAAAGGAAGACCGAATTCACCACCTCGCGCGCGGCCGCAGGAAGGCCAAAGGAGATATTCGATACACCGAGGATCGTTTTGACCCAGGGAATGTTTTCCTTCACCAGGCGGATCGCTTCGATCGTCTCGACCGCGCCCCCGACGTAATTCTCATCGCCAGTAGCACAGGGGAAAACCAGCGGATCGATGATAATGTCCTCGGCGGGAATTTCATATTTGGACGTCAAAAGCTCAACGGAGCGCCGCGCCACGGCAAGTTTTCGCTCGCGCGTAAATGCCTGGGCCTGAAGTTTGTCTTCGTCGATGGTTCCGACCACCAGCGCGGCTCCGTACGCCTTTGCGAGAGGGCAGACCAGCTCAAATTTTTCCTCGCCGTCTTCGAGATTGATCGAATTGAGAATACTTTTACCCTGGCACCAGGCGAGCGCTTTCTCGACGGCTTTGGGATCCGTGGTATCGATCATCACCGGGGCCTTGATCTTCGGCATCAGCTTCGCGTAGAAAGGGTCGATATCCTTAAGTTCCTCGCGATCGGACGCCTGCAGGCAAACGTCAATAATGTGCGCGCCGTTTTTGACCTGCCAGCGCGCGATTTCGCTTGCCTCTTCCCATTTCTCCTCGCCGATCATGGCTTTGAACAGCCGGGAGCCGATGACGTTGGTGCGCTCGCCAACGATCAGCGGACGGTTGCTGTCTTCGGCTTCGACCAGTTCAATGCCCGAATAATACGCCCGATGCGACGGGGGATTTACCACGTGCGGAGCTTTTCCTTCCGCCATTTGCGCGATGGCCCGAATATGCGCGGGGGTAGTTCCGCAACAGCCGCCGACAATGTTCAACCAGCCATGTTCGACGAATTTCTCGAGTTGACCGGCGAGCATCTCCGGGGTCTCCAGATACTTGTCGTCTTCGTTTGGCAGCCCCGCGTTCGGATAACACGAGATGCGCGTGGGAGCCATCTGGGCCAGGGTGCGGATATGGTCCGTCATCAAGTCCGGACCGGTCGCGCAGTTCAGACCGATCGAGAGCAGGTTGGCATGGGAAACCGATGCGCAGAACGCGTCGACGGGCTGGCCTGCCAGCATGGCGCCCCAACGTTCGATGGTTCCCGAGATCATCAATGGGATGTGGATATCGAGTTCGTGCTCCAGCTTTCGAATCGCGAAGAGGCCGGCTTTGATATTTCGCGTATCGAAACCCGTTTCGAGCAGGAGGACGTCGACGCCTCCCTCGACCAGACCCTGCGCCTGCACGTAATAGCTGTCGCTCAACTGCTGAAATGTAACGTCGCCGCGAAGCGTGATCGACTTGGTGGTGGGGCCCATCGAGCCGGCCACGAAACGCGGTTTCGCGGTGGTGGAAAATTCGTCGGCCGCCTGCCTTGCCAGTTTTGCCGCGAGTGCGTTCAGTTCCCGTGCTTTGCCTTCGATTCCAAACTCGGCCAGGACGATCGGCGAACCCTGAAAGCTGTTGGTCTCGATCAAATCCGCGCCCGCTTCGAGATAGGCCCGGTGGATGCCGACGATCCAATCCGGACGCGTCAGGCAGAGATTCTCGTTGCAGTTTTCGAGCGTATCGCCGCCGAAATCGGCCGGCTGGGGATTGTATTGCTGGAGCATGGTCCCCATAGCGCCATCCATGATCAGGATGCGCTCGTTGAGGGCGCTTTCGAGGTGATCCAAACGATCGGCGGTCATTGCCTGGCTGCCACTTCCCGGGGTCCGACCGCTTCGGCGACGTCGATTGCGGTCTGGTATCGTCCGAACGGCGCGCTCAGTTGAACGCCGGCCACGAGATCGCGCACACGCTCCACCATTTCGCGGGCAATAGCAATCCCTTCGGCTTTTGCCGCTTCGGTACCCTCGGCGCGTCGCATGCGGTCCATGAACGGCTGCGGAACCGGGACGCGCAACTCATTCACCATGAACTCCGCGTTGCGAAGACTGGTGAGCGGCCAGATACCGGCGATCACGGGCAATTTGTGGTGAGCCGTGCGTTTGACGAACGCGTCGAGAAGATCCAGATCGAAGATAGGCTGTGTGACCACATACTCGGCGCCCGCCTGCACTTTCCATTCGAGGCGACGGAGTTCTTCCTCCATATTGATTGCGCCCGGGTTGGCGCCCACGCCGATCAGCAAGGCCGTTTGGGAGCCCATGGGATTGCCCCCCAGATCCAGGCCCTGGTTCAGATTGTTGACGATGTTCGTGAGGCCGATGGAATCGACGTCGAAGACCGCCGTTGCGTCCGGATACGCTCCCATGCGCGGCGGATCGCCCGTGATGCAGATCAAATTACGAATACCGGCGGCGTGAGCTCCCAGAAGCTCGCTCTGGATGCCGAGCGAATTACGATCGCGGCAGCAGAAGTGAAGCACGGCCTCGATCCCGGCTTGCTGCTGAATGAGCTGGCAGGTAACCTGCGCGCTCAGGCGGGCGCTGGCGCGTGGCCCATCGGGAACATTGATGCAATCGATGCCGGCGTCACGGCAGAGCCTGGCTCCTTCGATTTCTTTGGAAGCGTCGACGCCGCGCGGCGGCAGAATTTCCACAAATGTCACGAACTTGCCTGACGCCAACTTCGCTCCGAGGCCGCTCTTTTCAGCCACAGGCACCTTCGCCATCGCGCCGGCTCGCGGGGCGGTGGTGGAGTTGATGGCATCGGCTGGTTGCGGGGCCGAGCCAGAAGACCGAAGGCTCTGGGCAGGTTGCAAGCTCCGGGCTTCACTGCGGATGGCCTTGATGTGTTCGGGCGAAGTGCCGCAGCAGCCGCCGACAATGCGCACTCCGGTTTGCAGTAGCCGCCGGGCGTATTGCGCCATGTACTCGGGGGAGCACAGGTAAATATTGCGGCCCTCAACCGTGGCAGGGAGGCCGGCGTTGGGGATCGCGCTGAGGGGCTTCGTTGTCCAGGCAACCATCTTTTCGATGGTTTCCAGCATGATCCGTGGGCCAGAAGAGCAGTTGAGCCCGATCGCGTCCACGGGCCAACTATCGAGGCGACGGGTGAATTCTTCGGCGGATGTGCCATCGCGCAGGTGCCCGTCGTCCTCGATACTGACATGAGCGATTACAGCAAGTTCGTCACCGCCAGCTTCCCGGGCCGCAAAGATTGCCTCACGCAGCTCGTTAATTTCGGTAAATGTCTCAAGAATCAGCAGATCGATTCCAGACTCGACGAGTACCTCAATCTGCTCACGAAAGATGGCGCGCGCCTCTGCAAAGCTGGTCGGACCCAGAGGCTCCAGCAAGACCCCCAGAGGTCCCACGGCCCCCGCCACAAAGGCCTTGTCACCTGCCGCTTCCCTTGCGATACGCACGGCAGCCTGGTTGATCGGAACCAGTTTATCGGCATAGCCGAAGGCCGCCAGGCGCTTCCGATTGGCGCCGAAGGTGTTTGTTTCCAGTATTTCCGCGCCGGCTTTGACGTAATCCCGATGAACTTCCCCCACCAGCGCCGGCATGGACAAGTTCAACTCGTCGAAGCAGCGATTGATGAAAACACCTTTCGAATAGAGCGCCGTACCCATGGCGCCATCGGTTACGAGGATGCGATTTCCAAGGATTTCGCGAAACTCGCTTGCCCGGGTCAGGGTCTTCACAGGCATTACTCCCACGATAGCTTACGCCCCACAATGCCGAAAGAGATGGAGTACCAGTGGAAAAGCGCCGGTCGATAGCGGAGGGGCCGAATCCTATCCTGTTAAACTGGCCTTTGCTGTCAGCCCCTACACAGACAAATGGCTAGAATCGACGCCCGTGAACGCCTCATTGTCGCTCTGGATTTGCCCGATGTCGCGACGGCCAGGCAGGTGGTGTCGCGACTGGAGCGGCATGTGGAGTTTTTCAAGGTCGGGCTCTCGCTGCAGCTCGCCGTGGGGGTCGAAGACCTCATCCAATCGCTGCTCGACAGTCGTAAAAAACTCTTCCTGGATTACAAGTACTACGACATACCCGAGACTCTGACGAAAGCGGTCTCCCAGGCGGCGAAGCGCGGTGTCACCTTCCTGACCATCCACGGCTCCAGCAGCCTGATCAAAGCTGCCGTGAAGGGGCGCGGCGAAAGCGGAATGAAGCTCTTCACCGTTACTGTGTTAACCAGCTGGGACAAATCCGATCTCCTTGAGATGGGTTACAGCGATCATACGGTGGAACAACTCGTTCTGTTCCGGGCTAAGATGGCGCTGAATGCGGGCTGCGATGGCGTCATTGCCTCGGGACATGAGGCGAAGGCAATCAAAGCGCTTTCCAACAAACTGCTGGTGATAACGCCGGGCATTCGTCCGGATGGCTCGCGCGAAGACGACCAGAAGCGTAGAACCACACCCAGAGATGCAATTCTCGCCGGGGCCGATTATCTGGTGATCGGAAGACCGATAACGGAAGCCCCAAACCCCCTTGAAGCGACAGAGAAAATTCTGTCCGAAATGCAAGACGCATTTGACAGCTTGTCGCTCGCCTGACTACGGAGCTGGATCGGTCTGATTCAGCGCTCGAATGGCACCCGGATTGCTGACGTTGGAATAGCTTCGGCAAACCCGTCAGCCACTGTGTCTCGAAACATAATTCCCGGACCAGGAGTCAGTTAATAGTAATAATGATCCGCCGAGCCATTCTTCTCATCGTGGCTTTTTCCGGTTTCGCGCCGGCACAGCAGCAACCGACCGCAGATACTCCTTCTGAGAATCCACAAGCGTCCCTTCCCGTTGATCGTCCAATAACCGGGCCTAAATCCGCGGAATGGAAGGGCCTCAGCGTGGGAGAAAAACTTCGCTACGACTGGCGGCATCTATTCGATGTCGAGAATCTGGTATTCGCCGGCGTTGGCGCCTCCTTCGATCAACTGCGCAACCGGCCGGCCGAATGGGGTCAGGGATGGGGACCGTTCGGTGAACGATACGCATCGCACGTCGGATATTACGTAATCCAGCGCAGCATTATGTTCCCCGTGCAGGCGATCGATCACGAGGACAGCCGGTATTTTCCGTCTACGCGAACGGGTTATAAGGGGCGCCTTGCCGACGCGTTTCTTCACACCGTCTGGCGTCACAACGATTCAGGCGGAATGATGCCGGCGTACAGCGAGTTCCTGGGTGATTACGGAGCGGCCGCTATTTCGCGTATGTGGTGGCCGGCGAATTATCACAAGGGTTCGTCAATACTCATCGCCGGGTCGGACACGGTTCTGGTGGATGCGGGAATCAATGTGCTCCACGAGTTCAAGCCCGATCTCAAACGATGGCTGCATCTTAATCACTAAGCGCAGGCTGCATCTCAAATACCCTGTCGAGCTGCTCTCGACCGTACAGGCTGAAGCCCGTACCCACCTGGGCATGCGCCAGATACCTACGCTGAGTTGGCGGATCGCACCGATAACGAACGGGCCGGAGATTCGATCTGCGCCCGCATGGCGCCCTTTGCCATCGCCGCCATCGTATTCCACGCCGCACCCGGTACACGCTGAATGTCCTCCAGTACGCTGCGCATCGCCCCCAGGAACCAGTCGATATCCGGCCTCGCGATGTTCAACGGCGGCAGCAGCTTGATGACTTCCGTGTGATACCCGGCGACCTGTGTCAGGATGCGATGTTCCTGCAGCAAAGGCACGGTAATCATCTGGCTGAAAACGCCGAAATTCAAGGTGTGAAGCGTATCCCACGCGGCCTTCAGCTTGAGCGAATGTTCCGGGCGTTTGAAGTCGATCCCGAACATCAGGCCTTTCCCCCTGACCTCGTCGACGAAGGGGCAGCTTCGTCCCATTTCCGCCAGCGATTCGATGGCATATTCGCCCAGTGCAGCGGCATTCTCCACAATGCGATCTTCTTCCATCACGTGCAGCGTCGCCAGCGCGGCCGCCATCGCAAGGTCGTTCTGACCAAAGGTATTCGAGTGAACCACGCAGCGTTCCATCGAATCGAACACCGCGTCCATGATCTTCGGGGTGGTGATCACCGCGCCCACCGGGACATAACCACCCGAAAGCGCCTTGGCCACGCAGACGATATCCGGCTCTACTTCAGGCCAATGCTGGTAAGCGAACCACTTGCCGGTGCGGCCCAACCCGCATTGCACTTCGTCCATCACCAGAAGGGCGCCCGCTTTGCGGCACAATCTCTGCGCCTCAGCCAGATAGCCATCCGCGACAACCCTGCAACTCTTGCCTTGTACCGCCTCGAGGACGAATGCAGCCACATCCTTGCGGAAAAGCGCACGTTCGAGCGCGGCCAGGTCGTTGAACGTTACAGCCTCCGTTCCGGGCATCAGATCCCCGAATCGTTCGCGAAAAAAATCGGCGCCGTTCAGAGACAGCGAACCGGTCGTGAGACCGTGGAACGCATTGTCGCAGTAGACAATCTTTTGCTTTCCGGTCGCGCACCGGGCAAACTTGATTGCCGTCTCGACGCTCTCCGTGCCCGAGTTCGTAAAGAAGACGCGGCTCAGGTCCGCACCCGGTTTCGAACACGTGTGGCTGGTGAGTTTCTCCGCCACCAGTCCCGCCAGGAGCGAGCACTCCATGCGCACCAGGTTCGGCATTTCGCGCGACAAAACCTGCTCGAGGATGGCCCTGACTTTCGGATGGTTCCTGCCGAGCGCGAACACGCCCCAGCCGGTCAGGAGGTCGAGATACCGGTTGCCCTCCTCATCGTAGAGCCAGGATCCTTCGCCCCGCACATATCCCTTGTCGAACCCGATCGTGCGGAGCATCTTCACGAAAACCGGGTTGATATGGCGCGCGTGTAAATCGTACTGCCGCCCTTGCTGACGGTCGATCCATTCGAGGAAATCAGTCTTCATCCGGGGTCCCTTGTTTGACTATTAAGAACCGATGACGTTGACAATAAAGAAAGTGTTACGGATTTCACGCTAAAACGTGTGCTGCCGAACCCCAAACCTCGGCACGGGGAGTTCGCGTTAACATACGGACAGGAAAGACCTCCCTTTGATGACTTGTCTGGCGAATTTGGTTTTGGCGCTCATGCTGCTCCAGTACTACCCGCGGCCGAGGGTTCCGGTGCCGCCCGCGAATCCCGGAGGCGCGAATACAGATGCTGTCGCGACTTTCACAGGAACTTTCAAATCGGTTGACAAGAAGTTCCTCACCATCGCGGTGGAAGAAGGCCAGACGATGCGGATGTATATCACCGGCTCGACCAAATTCATCCGCGATGGCAAGCCCGCGAAGGCATCGGATTTCCACAGCGACGAAGAAGTAACGGTGGACACCTCCCGCGACGCTCGCTTCAATCTTCTCGCCGTGCGGGTCGAAGCGGTCAAACCGCCCGTGAAAAAGCCGGACTCAAATTAAAAAGAGGCTCAGTTCCCCACCGCGAACAGAACGGCGTCATTGATCGCGTAGACGGCGCCGTCTGCCCCGATCAAGGTCGGCGTATAGGCTTCGCCGCGGCCCGCAGTCAGTCGCAGACGTTGGGTGAACGTATTGGTCGTGAAGTCCCAGCGGTATACAACCCCGTCCTCGCTATTCACCAGCGCGGATTTGGTTAATGGATCGATCGCGGCCGTGTTGATGCACCATTCCCATACCGCATTCGGTCCTCCCTGAGGGTCAGGCGTAACCCCTGTTATAGTAAGGACCTCGCGCATCACCTGCACCGGCGTCACGGAATATTCATCCTGCTGCGCCGCGTTCGGATCGAGCACCGCGAGCTTATTGACGCCTGTGCCGGTGCCGATTCCCGCGTAGTTGTTGTATTTGACCAGAATCAAATAGGAGGATGCGCCGCTGTAGGACGGTACCAGATTCGACGGTACTACCGACGCGGTATCGTCCCAACCAAACGACCCGGGGATTTTCGCCTGCGTGAGAGCGGCATTGAAATGCAGCATCCAGCCGCGATCGTTATGTGAGCCGCAGCAGTTATTCTCCAGAACGCCATAGTAGACGTCGCCATCGGGCCCGACCATCGGCGACGCCGAACTATCGGTCGATACGGTTGCGAGTCCGCCTCGCGGATCCATCAACTGCACGTGCGCCAGCGGGGCAAGCGTAACGCTGTCCGCCGCGGCGAGATATCCGGCGCCGAACTCGCTGCCATTCGAAACGGCGACGTATAGAGTCGTCTGGTCATGGCTCAGAGCCGGCGCGCAGTTCAGCGCCACCTGGGTAATCGAGCTGTCACCGCCCGCCAGTGCCTGAGCGCCCATCCACGTCCCGGTGCCATCGCTCGATATCCGGGCAATGCCGCTCGTCAGGTTGGCTGGATTCGATCCCGCTACGACGAAACCGAAATAAACGTCGCCGGAGCTGTCGGCCGTGAGCGGCGTCGAGATCTGTACTGAACTGTTGAACATCGCGGAATTGGCGGCGTACGCGGCGTTTCCATAGAAGGCAATCTGCCCGGTCGCGCCGGGCCTGCCGTTGGGACCGGTGGGTGAATCCACCTCATCCCGGTAGTAAACTGTCCCGCCCGCGCCCGCATAATAGAGGCGTTCCGTGGATTTTGGAATCGGCCGGCGTTCAACCGCGCGGGCTATCAGTTCGCGGAAAAAGCTCACACGGCCAGGCGTCGAGCCGGTCAGCCGGTCGCTCAGCACGACGCCATAAGGAGGTACCCAAACGTGGGCCGGAAGAGAATAATCGGTCGACAGCGTATAAAGCAGGGCTCCGGTGGCGCCATTCCGGGCTTGCACTTCGAAACCATCAGACACACCTGTCTTCACAGGCAGAAGCACCGTGTTTGCGGCAGTCACGGCGGGAGAACCGTAATGAATATAGAGATCGCCCGCGGTGCTGCCTGGATTCAGGTCCACCGGAGCCGACCAGTGGACCTGATTCAGGGTTTGTGCCGAAGGGGACGACGCCCACGACAACGCCGTATGCTGCGCATCGTGCCCGTAGCCGCTCCAGATGTAGACCGGTAAACCAGCCAGAAACAGGAACTCGATCCGGATTTTCACCGCGCGTCAACGGCCTCCAGACTTCCTTTGACTGAATGGCCGCGTGCGGCGTTTCCGCCACCACTCGCTTTTTTCGCCTCTTGCCGCTGCGCGCCGCGTCTCTTGCCGGAGTCCCTCTGCCTTGCGCATAGAGGCCACCGGCGACGGCTGACAGAATTGATTTTTCAATCTTCAACCTTCGAATAGCTCGACAACTCGGCCTGCCGGACGATGTAATTTCGTTCCAGCTGGCGGCACAGCTCCGCTCCGAGCTTCTCCGGCGGCTCTTTCTCTTCGTGCTCGACAACGACTTTGATGAATAGATTGGTGCGCATCGATTCCTTATTATGGCGGGCGAAACGCGACTTGAGGTCGCGTCTCCACCTCTATACTAGGGAGGTGAAATGCGCCATCTGCCAGGTCCGCAAGCCGCGCCGCGAATGCCCCGGGGTTCACGGGGAGATCTGTACGATTTGCTGCGGCACGGAGCGTGAACAGTCAGTCGATTGTCCGCTCGACTGCCCATGGCTGCAAGAGGCGCACGAGCATGAAAGACCACCCGATGTCGATCCCGCGCTGTTGCCAAATCGTGATATCGAGGTCACCGAGGATTTCCTGCGCGAGAACGAAGTTCTGCTGGCGTTCCTCGCGGTTTCGGTTTTCGAAGGCGCACTGGAATCGCCCGGCGCGACCGATTGGGATGTGCGGGAAGCGTTCGACGCTTTGATTGCGACCTGGCGAACCCTGCAATCCGGAATCTACTACGAAACGCGACCGGCCAACACCTATGCGGCCGCTATCGCGAAACACGTCCAGGCTTCAATCGAGGAGGTGCGACAGAAGGAGGCGAAGGAGCGCGGCGTGTCCAGCATCCGCGACTCGGCCATTCTCGGCGTTCTTGTCTTTCTGCAAAGGCTCGAGTACACCAATAACAATGGCCGCAAGCGGAGCCGCGCGTTTCTGGATTTCCTCGGAGGCTTTTACGTTCCGTCGATGGAAGCGAGCGCGGAAAATATCGAGAAACCCGACGAACCGCTGATCATCCTATAACTGTGCGAACCGGGATCGTAGTGTTCGGGCATGGATCGAGCGTGGCTTCGGCTAATGAAGGTGTCGAAGCCATTGCGGCCAGGGCGGCGCGCGAAGGCGGGTGGGATTTATACGCGACCGCGTTCCTCGAAGCGGCACCCAGCCTGGGCGAGGCGGTCGCGAAGCTTGCCGCATCCGGCGCCGAAGAGATATTAGTTCTGCCGTACTTCCTGACACTGGGAATTCACCTGCAGCGCGACCTGCCGAAACTGGTAGACGATTTGTCCCATGCGCATGGGATTGCGATCCGGGTGGCGCCGCCGCTCGATGGACATCCGGAATTGAGCCGGATACTGGTGGGCCGGGCCGTTGAAATCATGGGCGAGCAGGCATGAAAGCCCGGCTGATTGAGTGGCGCGCGATCGCGCCCAACACACGCCACTTCGAATTCGAAGCACTCGACTGGCGGGCTGCATTTGTGCCGGGACAGTTTCTCTCCGTAACGGCTGCTATCGGAGACGATGAGATCACGCGCGCGTACTCGATCGCTTCGCCACCGGACGGGAATCGATTCGCTCTATGCGCGAACCTCGTGCAGGACGGGCGTCTCTCGCCATTTCTGTTTCTGTTAAAGCCCGGGGACGAGATCGACTTCAAGGGTCCGTACGGCGCGTTCATCCTAAGGCGGCCCGTATCCCATTCGATTTTTGTCGCTACAGGGACCGGCATCGCGCCTTTTCGTTCCATCCTGCTGTCGAAGCTGCACGAGCATCCGGACTACGGCTTTACGTTGATATTCGGCGTGCGCCACGAAGAAGGTCTGCTCTATCACGACG
Source organism: Bryobacteraceae bacterium (assembly GCA_049516355.1). Lineage (GTDB taxonomy): Bacteria > Acidobacteriota > Terriglobia > Bryobacterales > Bryobacteraceae > BOG-234. The sequence goes on from JBEKTF010000008.1 coordinate 42,024, forward strand.
AGTTCCAGGCGCTCACGGAAACGAGTCCGAACTTCGATTACCGGCCCACGCTGACCCGTCCGCCGCAGAACTGGAAGGGGCGAACCGGCCGCGTGCAGCAGCATACCCTCGATGCGCTGGGCGATCGCCGGGACGTGGATGTTTACATCTGCGGTTTACGCGAAATGGTGGACGACGTGCGATCGAAGCTGAAAGCGATCGGGCTCGATCGCAAGCGAATCATTTACGAAAAATACGATTGAGACGCCGCGGGTTTGGAAACCCGATCAATGGGAAGCGTAGAGGCTGGAGGAAAAGGTCGTGATCAGAATCCGCCTGAGGATTCGCAGGTTCATGGGTTTGAGGATATGGCCCGTGGCTCCAGCCGAGTGGACTTGTTCGATGACTTCCTCGGTATTTTCTGCGGTCACCATGTAGACGGGCACGTCCGGAAGGATCTTTCGGATATCGCTCACGATCCCGATACCGTTTTTGCTCCACAGCTTCGGAAGGTTGAGATCGCAGAAGACCAGATCGATTGGCTCTTCCTCACATAACGCGAGGGCGGTCCGGGATTCCTCCGCTTCCAGAATCTCCGCCGCGGGAAGACCGGTCTGCGCGAGCATGACTTTGAGAAGACTACGGAAGAAAGGGTCGTCGTCAATGATGAGGACGCGTTTGCATTCGTCGATCAGAATATGTGTGCCGCACGGCACGAGCAGGTAGTCCGGCGGCCTCGCGCCAGAGTATCGGCTGGTGTAACGCTTCGACGAATCGGATGGAGTCTCCACCACTCTTCTATCGGCAGTAAGGGGCAAATGATTTACTCCTCGGCCTGGCAGCCGCCCTGGGTCGACTTACCTCGCGCACTCAATGGCGAAAAGGGCGGATCAGCCGGAACGCTCGCAACCCAAGCTCGGATATATCGAAGGGCTTCTTTACAAATTCATCCGCCCCATGTCCGAAGCTCCGGGCGAGGGCTTCGTGACTCCCGTCCGCGGTAAGAATCAGGACGGGAACACGTTCGTGCCGGGGTATTTCCCGGAGAGCGCGCAAAACATCAAATCCGTGAATACCGGTCATCTCGAGATCCAGAACGACGAGATTATACGTATGCTCGCGAAGACGGGATAACGCATCCGCGCCGTCCGTAACGGCCTCGGTGTGGATGTGATAGGGCTTCAGGGCCGCAACCACTAAAGGCGCGACATTCGGATCGTCGTCCGCGATAAGGACCGAGGGCGGGTGAAGATCGACGTATAGATCGCAGAACGGCAGGGAGTTACGTTTTGCAAGAGGGGACACCGCATCTCTGTCCAGGGACCGTGAGGCGTAGGTTTGCATGAGTCTCTTTCGGCACGAATCGGGAAGTACTTTAGGGTCGCGGCAAGATTCGACTCCGGGCGGAGAATTTTGCGAATAGTTCGCACTACGGTGGACGAGGGTGTACGATTTCCAGGCAATCGCTCGCCCCGGAAGGTTCAATGCGGCCAATCGATACAGAAAATTTTCAAGCATTTCCCGGTTCCAGTGAAGGCGGCGACTCCCGGGCTGACCCGAAATCGGGCCTGGCGTTCGCCTGGGACACTATTCTGGCCCTGGGAGCCGACGAAACTCTCCCTGAAGTCTTGCAGGCTTGGGCCGTGGCCTTCGTCAATCACCTGGGCGTCATTTTTGCGCGCATCTGGACTATATCGTCGACGGGCCGCGGCTTCGATTTGCAGGCCAACGCGGGTCTGAACACGCGTATCGAGGGCAAATATGCGCAAATACCAGTAGGGGGGCTCGTGGAGCACGTCGCCTCTGAATGCCAACCCTACGCAACCGACGACCTGGTCAACGATCCGTGGCTGGGCGATCCGGAATGGGCCATACAAAAGGACCTGATAGCCTTTGCCGGATATCCGCTTGTATGCCGGGGCAAGCTCGTAGGCGTGTCTACTGTATTTTCGAAACAACCAATATCGGGGCTGGCGACGCAGATGCTCGCAACTACGGCCGGAATCATTGCCCGGACTATCGCGCGCAACCACTCCGAGGCAGAATTGGGTGAAAAATCCCGCGAACTCGAGGTCAAACACGCCGAACTGATGGCTGCCAGCCAACGGTCTCAACTAGTGATCGAATCGGTACCCAACGGCATTCTTGTTGTCGATGAGGCCGGCATAATTACCCTTATCAATGCCCAGGCAGAGAAGATGTTCGGGTTCCAGCGCGAGGAGCTGATCGGACAGCCTGTAGAAATACTGCTGCCGACGTCGATGCGCCCCTCCCATCCCGATAAGCGTGGCAGCTTCTTCGCCAATCCGCAGGCCCGCGCCATGGGAGCGGGCCGGGATCTATTTGCTGTGCGCAAAGATGGTTCGGAGTTCCCGGTTGAGATCGGCCTGAATCCGATTCAAACCGACGGAAAGACCTCCGTCCTGTGTTCCATCGTGGACATCACCTGGCGCAAAAAATACGAGTCCGCGTTGGAAGAAACGGCGCGCGAACTGAAGACCAGGAACGTTGAGCTTATTGCCGCTGGCCAACGGTATCAAATGGTAATTGAATCGGCACCCAACGGCATTCTGGTGGTTGATCAGGCCGGTGTAATAACCCTCGCCAACGCACACGCGGAGAAGATGTTCGGGTTCCAGCGCGAGGAACTGATCGGACACCCGGTGGAAAAACTACTGCCGGCGTCAATGCGCCTCTCCCATCCAAGTAAGCGGGGCAGCTTCTTCGGTGATCCGCAGGCCCGCGCCATGGGAGCGGGGCGGGATCTGTCGGCCGTTCGTAAAGATGGTTCGGAGTTTCCCGTCGAGATTGGCCTGAACCCCATTCAGACCGATGGGGATATTTCGGTGCTCTGTTCCATCGTGGATATCACCGAACGCAGGCGCGCCGAGAGCAGAATCCTCGAAGCGACGCGGTTGAAATCGGAATTCCTGGCCAACATGAGTCATGAGATCCGTACGCCAATGAATGTGCTGGTGGGCATGAGCGGACTCCTGCTCGAGACGGATCTGACGCCGGACCAGCGGGACCAGGCCGAAACCATCCGCAAGGGGGCGGAATCTCTCCTGGTGGTCATCAACGACAGCCTCGATTTCTCCAAGATGGAGGCGGGGAAGCTGGAGATCGACCGGGCCGATTTTGCGGTCGATACCGTAGTTGAAGACGTCAGCTCGTTCCTTTCTCAGCAGTCGGGCCGGAAGGGGTTGGAACTCACCTGTTTCGTGGCGCCCGATGTGCCATCTTATTTGTATGGCGATGGCGGCCGCGTGCGGCAGGTGCTGACCAACCTTGTCGCGAACGCCGTAAAGTTTACAGAACAGGGCGAAGTCAACGTGCGCGTTCTGATGGCTGGCCAGTCGGAAAACGTCACCACGCTTCGCTTTGAGGTGCAAGATACCGGAATCGGAATTCTGGCGGAAGTGCAGCGCCGCCTTTTTCAGGCCTTCACGCAGGCCGATGGCTCCACTACCCGCAGGTATGGTGGAACCGGCTTAGGTCTGGCGATCTGCAAACGCCTTGTGGAAATGATGGGCGGATCGATTGGAATCGACAGCGACTTCGGCAAAGGTTCGACTTTCTGGTTCCAAATCCCCTTCGAGCGGCCCCGGGAGGTGAGGGCAGCCGATACGGAGTTCGCTCCCAACTTTGCCGGCGTGCGCGTATTGGTTGTCGACGACAACGAGACCAACAGGGCCATTCTTAAGCAGCAGCTGGAGTCGTGGGATATGAAGCCCGAGCTTGCCGCGAATGCCCTTCAGGCCGTGACTATAATCAGGGAATCAGCCATCTCCGGGTGCCCTCTGGGTTTGGTCGTCCTCGATTACGGCATGCCCGGAATGAACGGGATTGACGTAGCCCGAATTGTCCGAGCAGACAGCAACATCGCCTCCACGCCCTTGATGATGTTGACGTCCTACAGCGAGCGGAGGGAAGCCGAGGCTGCCAGGGATGTTGGCATCAGCATCTACTTGACGAAGCCCGCGCGCAGGCATCAGCTTCACCGCGCAATCGCGGCGATCCTGAAACAATCGTCCGAGGCCGCTGGAAACTCCCTGCCAGCGAGGGCGGCGGCTTTGCGCAAGGGCCCGAAACTGCTGCTTGTGGAAGACAATGTCGACAACCAGAAGCTGACGACGCGACTACTTCGCAAGTATGGTTACGATTGCGATGTCGCAGCCAATGGCAACCAGGCGTTGGCGATAATTTCCAAATGCGATTACCCGCTGGTGCTGATGGACTGTCAGATGCCGGAAATGGACGGATTTCAGGCCACTGCGGCCATTCGCGAGCGGGAGGGTAAGTCCCGGCGCACCCCCATCGTTGCCATGACTGCGCATGCGCTCCCCGGCGATCGGGAACGGTGTCTCAGGGCAGGCATGGACGATTACATACCCAAACCTGTGAACGAGGGGCTGCTGTTGCGCACCATTGAACGCTGGGTGCCTATTCTCGATGAGCCCGTTTCTGCGCCAGCCAGCCAAACACCAACGTCGATCAAGAAGATCGAGCCGAGCGCAATGCCGACGGACGGCGGTGACCGCATTCGGATTTCTGCAAAAGCGGGCCTTGAGGATCTGATTCCAGGATATCTCTCGAACTGCCGGAAGAACATCCTGGTCCTTGGGGATGCGGTTGCCAAAGCCGACCTGGATACTGCGCGTTCGATCGGACACGGGATGAAGGGATGTGGACGGGGCTACGGCTTCGAGGCGATTTCGGAGATCGGACGGAACATCGAGCACGCCGCGGCGGTGTATGACACTTCAGGGGTCAGCACACAAATTGTCCTGTTGGAGGACTTTCTTTCCCGGCTGGACGTAATATACATGTCTTGATTCAGGATTCGCGTTCTCAGGCGCAGTGCATCGTGCGCCCGTAATTTCAGTGACGAACTACCATGACCGACGCCCATGCACTGGCGCCGCTGACTGCGGCCACGCGGACGATGATGGTATTGGTTCCGGTTAGCAGGGGAACATTCGGAGCGAGCCAGGTGCCTACTCCAGTGGCGGTTCCGGTTGAACCTCCGGAAGTTTGCCATGTTACGCCGGTTACTCCGGCCCCGGAAGCCGTTCCGCCGAGTGAGATGGTAGAGCTTGATGCCGTGACGACTGCGGCAGACGGGGACGAGATGTGGATGGACAGGGGTGCGGTGCCGGTCGCAGGCGTGGCCGCGAGGCGGGTGACGACAGCCGATTCCGATGCCGTCTTCTGCGCGGAATCAAACGCCGTTACGGTCAAAGTGTTTGCACCGGTCACGAGGGTGATCCCGTTGGCGCTCCAGGAGTCGCCGGTTCCCACGACAGCTTTTCCGCTGTATCCCTGGTTGGTTTGCCAATCCACGATCACGGGTGGCCTTCCGCCGGAAACTGTACCGGAAATCGGGGTTTGGGCGGCCTGCCCCGGAGATGCAATCGCATTCAACGTCAAGCTCAGGGCTGGATGCCCTATGGTGAGTGGCGCCGAAGCAGATTCGGGTGCTCCATATAACGCCTGTGCGGCGCCAATATCGTTGGCCGAGAGCTGCATGCCTCGCCGGTAATAGGGATACATCACGTCGCCGGGGTTATCCGAATGCCCCAACCCGATCGCATGGCTGGCTTCGTGCAGCGCAACCGTGTAAACATCGATGTCGCTGCCGGAATGCCAGTTCACAGCGGCATTCAGGTGCATGTCGCCCGCAAGGGATTCCGGGTTCAGCGGCACCGGATAAAACGTGTGCGCAAGGATCTGACCGGCGCTATCGAATGGATAAGGATCTCCGTGCGCCCCACTGGCAAATTCCACCAGAACAGTCCGTGCCGCAGTGGCGCTCGTCGTCGGGCTGAAATCCACGTTTGTGATACTCGACCATGCTTGCAGCGCCCGAATGACTGCCACCTGAACCTCCAAAACCGGAAGTTTTGGAGTCGCTGTTCCGAACGTGTATCCCAGGTGCGCTGTGTTGTCGGAACCCAGATCCCAGCCGTGAACGATATTGGCGTATTGGGCAATTGGACCTGCCAGTGTCAGCATACCTGCACAGGGCATCATGTCGTTGCCGGTCAAATTGTTGGACAACAGTTCGGGATCGGCGGGGAAAAGGTATGCGACTTCGTCGTGTGACGCGAGCGCGAGCAGTTTGTCGAGGTTAGTGCTGACAATCGCGTGATTCGGCAGAAGTACGGCCGGGCGCAGCAGAGTTACCCCTTCGGCCGCGGCGATTGACTGCTGTGCGGTAGGGTTCACATCCGCGTGAAACTCCACAATGACCTGAGTCGTTTCATCTGCGTTTTGCCCGACAATCTGCCCTGCCATCACCAGGTCGGGACTAAGCTTGTCGTCCACGCCCAGCTCCCCTATCCACTGCGCTCTGGGGTTTCGTGCACGGAGTCGATTGGGCGCAAGTACGGTGACAGCGTTATCGGGAACCATAGCGATCACCTTGAACCCGGCCAACGTCAACGATTCCAGATCTTCCGCTCCCGGCGCGCGGTCAAACTGAAAGATTTCGTGGACAGGCCCTACCCGGCTTGCGCGCACTCGGTCTACGCGCGTATCCGCTTTGGGAGCGGCAGATGAGGTCAGCCCCGTGTATATATCCCTGGTTTTGAGGTGTACGTCCTGCGCTGACGCCGTCATGTGGTCCAGAACGATCGCGGCGGTGAGAAACGCAAGTCTCAACCAAATCCTGTTCATACATGCGTCTATCGGCGGAACAACAACGTTCCGATATGGGGAATACCAAAATGGCTCTCACGATCGCCGTCGACGGTCCGCGTTACCGCCCGATCGCGCTTATTTGCTACCGAATAATCCAAAGGCAAGCAAGCCGAGAACGATCAGGCTGATCAACACGAACCGCCATTGCTTTTGGCGGGCAAAACCAAAGACGGCAAAAACCACGCGCATGACGGGAGTGGCAATCATTACCAGCACACCCACCTGAATGAGTCCCCGCGCGCCTCCCAGTCGAGCCTCGCGCAGGATACCGGAGATGTTTCTGAGAGAGGCGGGCTCGCCCTGGAAGGCAGCATACGATACGCGCTCACTTCCGTTGCGCAGCAAATAGAGGACAGCCCCCGCGAACATGATGGCGCAGGACGCCAGGACGCCGGTTCGCAAAAGCAAACCCATTTGCGCTTCCATCTTCTGTTCGCTCCAGGTACCAAAGTCAGGCATTTTCAGACGCGCCCTTTCACGCCGTTATAGATCATTTCGACGCCCAGCGCCAGAACCACCACCCGGAACAGGGTTCGCAGCTGTTTCACATGCGCGCGGGCCAGCAGTTTCGCTCCGATATACGAACCCGCGACGACCCCGAAAGTCACCGGCATCGCCAGACCCGGGTCGATATATCCGCGATGAAGATAAACCCCGGCGCTTGCCGCCGCCGTCACGCCGATCATGAAGTTGCTGGTGGTTGCCGAGACCTTGAATGGCAGTTTCATAGCCAGGTCCATCGCGAGGACCTTCACCGCGCCCGAGCCGATTCCGAGCAGGCCGGATAGCAGTCCCGCAATCCCCATAATTCCAAAGCCCAGTGGGACCCGCCGCACGTTATAGGGAATCATGCCGTGCGGTCCCGGGAAAGAGCTGTTCAGATTCCATTTCACGCCGAGAGAATCGGGATCGGGTGGCTCCGGCGCCTTGTGTTCTTCGATGTGCCCCGGCATCAAGGCGGAAGACAGCAGCACTAGGCCCAGGAGAATGGCAAGCCCGGCGGTCGGCACGTATGCCGCGACGGCGGCGCCGGTCAATGCCCCCAGGCTGGTCGCGATCTCGAGCAGCATCCCGACACGCACATTCGAGAACCCCTCGCGCACATACGCCGAGGCCGCACCCGATGAAGTGGCGATCACCGAAATAAGAGAGGCGCCGATCGCGTAGCGCATATCCACCCCAAAAGCGATTGTGAGCAGCGGAACGATGACGACTCCGCCGCCCAGCCCGGTGAGAGAGCCGACGAAGCCGGCGACGAGGGAGCCTGCGCACAAGGCGGCTGAGAACAGAGCGTTGTTCATGCTAAACAAGAGCCAACTGCTCTTCGTCGGGCTCCGCTCAACAAAACCAGGGCTCCGTTAAATAAGGAATCGTGGTCCGATCCTCCAAATGAAAGTCCGGGAATACCCCGACGGCGCGCTTCCAGATCATTTCGAACAGTTCGGTTCGCGACGCGCCCCGTTTATCGCCGACGCGGACCAGGTTTTGCAGGTTGGAGGCAAGCCGATCCATCTCCGGATCCGGGTGTTCCCAGCGCCAGGCGAGCGCCGCCGGATCGAATTCGCCGAGCAGCATGTCCTCCAATTCCAGTAGTTTCGAACCTGACGGAATCAACAACCGGATCGTCAGCTGGATGGGCGCCACGTTCCCGATCAGGTCGAGATCCCGAACCGCACGCAGGAGATCGAGATAGGCCTCGCGTGTCGTCCACGGCGTAAAGGGGAGGAAAGTTGGAACCATGGTCAATCCATTGGCCCGCGTCAGGTCCAGAGCCCTTAGGAAGTCCGCTCGTGTGTGTCCTTTCGCCAATCGCGTAAGCACTTCATCGTCCAACGATTCCACCGCGCTGGTAATAAACAGACAGCCTGTGCGCGCCAGAGCCGGCAAAGCATCGCAATGCTTCAGCAGGTGCTCGATTTTGACGGTGACATCGTAGCTAACACCTGGGAACTCGCCGTGGAACGCCTCGACAATCGCCAGGGCGTGTCCCGGACCATTGAGGAAATCGGGATCGCCGAAAGTGATGTGCTGGGCTCCGGCCGTAACCTGTTGCCGGATATCCGCCAGAACCACTTCGCGCTGAACTACGCGAAATCGACCCTCGTAGACCGGCACGACCGGACAATGCCGGCACAAATGCTTGCAACCGCGGCTGGCCTCGGTATATCCGACCACTTTCCGCTGACCGCCCCGCCGATCATCCCCCTGACTACCCACGATGAGCCCGGCGTAGTTCCGCAAGTCCGGCAGCGTCGTGCGGTCGGGCGTCTGGAACGGCAGACGATCCAGGATTACCGGAGGAGCCGATGCCGCGCGACCGGAGATGATATCGGCGAGAACCCCTTCGAACTCGCCCCCGATAACGTGAACCACACCCAACGTCCGCAGCATCTCCTTATTAGCCGGCGCGTAAAGGCCGAAGCAACAGATTTGGGCTGTAGGGTTCATGGCACGGACGTTACGGATCTGCGGAATGGCCATCCGGGTCGCGGTATGCATGGGGAGATGAAAAGCAACCCAGTCGGCTCCGCGCACGGCCTCAACAGGCAGCGATTCGCGAGAGAGATCCACAGTCGTAACCTCGTGACGTTCGGCTCGCAGCCAGGCAGCCGGGGACGCGAGCCCGAATGGCTGCCTGCCGAGGTCGTATGTGGAAATCAGGACGATTCGCATCAGTTGTTAAGATGAAGTTACAGTAAGGTCTTGTCTTTATGATGGCCCCGAGTATAACCCTCGCCGAAGAAATTCTCGAACTCAAGCACGACCGGCGTGCGATACTCCTCGCTCACCATTATCAGGATGCTGAGATTCAGGAACTCGCGGACGTCATCGGAGATAGTCTTGAGTTGTCCCGGAGGGCCCGGGAAGTCGACGGCGATGTGATTGCTTTCTGTGGCGTATGGTTCATGGCGGAGACCGCAAAGGTGCTGAACCCGTCGCGTATCGTAATCGTTCCAGACAAAGACGCCAGTTGCAGCCTGGTGGAGGGGTGTCCGGTTGAGCCGATCCGGGAATTCAAACGCCGCAACCCCGATTACACGATCGTCAGCTATATCAATACATCTGTTGAAGTTAAAGCGGAATCGGATATTCTCTGCACTTCCCGCAATGCGGTCAAGATCGTCAATTCCATTCCGGCTGATAAACCGATACTGTTCCTTCCCGACCGTAATCTGGGTAATTACGTAAAAAGACAAACCGGCCGGAAGAACATGAAGATCTGGCAAGGCGCGTGCGTTGTGCATGAGACATTCCCGGCACGGCGTCTTCTCGACGCGAAGGCGGCGCTTCCGGGAGCAATCGTCGTCGCTCACCCGGAATGCCCGGAAGCAGTGCTTCGGCATTCGGATTTCATCGGGTCGACGTCCGAGATTATCGAATATTGCGCGGAAAGTCCCGCGCCCGAGTTCATCGTCATGACGGAGAGTGGGGTGAACTTCTCGCTGGAGCGGGTGGCCCCTGCAAAGAAGTTTCACTACGTCAAAAATGAGAACTGCAATTGCAGCGAATGCCCGTTCATGCGGCTCAATACGCTGGAGAAGCTGCGGGATGCGCTGCTGAACCTGGAACCGCGGGTCGAGCTGTCCGAGGATGTCATCCGGCGCGCGCTGATCCCGATCGAGCGAATGCTGGCAGTGAAGTAATGGCCGCCAATCTGATCGACGGTTTTGGCCGGACCCACGATAGCCTGCGGATCAGCGTCACCGATCGCTGCAACATCCGCTGTTTCTATTGCATGCCGGAAGAAGCAGTCCAGTTTGCACCGCGCGAGGAAATCCTTACTTTCGAGGAAATTGAGCGTTTTGTTCGTGTTGCCGCCAGTCTGGGCGTCAACAAGTTGCGCCTCACGGGCGGCGAACCTCTGTTGCGGCGCGATCTGCCACGGCTGATTGAACGCCTCGCGAGCGTGCCGGGGATTCTCGACATCGCGCTCACCACCAATGCCGTCCTGCTCGAACAGCAGGCACAGGCGCTCCACGACGCCGGATTGCGCAGGCTGAATATCCACCTCGACACGCTGGACCGCGAGCGCTTCAAGCAGATTACCCGCCGCGACGATCTGCCGCGCGTGCTGGCCGGAATCGATGCAGCGGTGCGCGTGGGATTTACGCGGATCAAATTCAACATCGTGGCCGTGAAAGGGCTGGTGGAGCCGGATGTGGTTCCGATGGCGCTCTACTGCAGAGAGCGCGGATTCGAGCCCCGGTTCATCGAGTTCATGCCTCTCGATTCGCAGTCTTTGTGGGATCGTAGTAAGGTGCTGACGGCCGACGAGATCGCGGCGGTGCTGTCGCGCGAGATTTCTCCGCTGGTTGAAGTGCCGGATCGCGATCTGCGGGCCCCCGCGACCGACTACGCTTATGCCGATGGAGGAGGGCGCGTGGGATTCGTCGCTTCCGTCAGCAAGCCATTCTGTTTGAACTGCAACCGCATCCGCCTGACTTCGGACGGCAAGATTCGCTACTGCCTTTTTGCGATTGAAGAGACGGATGTGAAGCCCTTGTTGCGTTCCGGCGGGACGGAGGAGCAGATCGCGGCGGCCCTGAAAAAGAACATCTCCGAGAAGTGGATCGGCCACCAGATCAATTCCACGAAGTTCATTCCCCCTCCCCGGCCCATGTATTCGATTGGCGGTTGAGCATTTGCTCAATTGGCGAGTTCGTTGTAGACGGCTTGCGTCTTCGCCACGGCATTTTCCCACGTAAATTGTTTTGAGCGGTTGAGACCGCGCATGATGAGTTCGTTGCGGCGGCTTTCGTCCGTCGCGAGGCGGAGCAGCGCAGAAGCGAGTTGCTCCTCACTGTTTGGATCGATCTGCTCGGCGGCGTCTCCGCAGACTTCCGGCAACGCGGACCGGTTTCCCGCGATTACCGGGACTCCGGCGGCCATGGCTTCGAGAATCGGCATGCCGAAGCCTTCATCGAGGGAGGGGAAAGCGAAGATGCTCGCGCGGGCGTACCATCCGGCGATCTCTTCTTCAGTGAGATATCCGGTGACTCGCACCCGGTCGTTTGCGTGGAGAAGCGCGGCGTCCGCCTCATCCGCTTCGTATCCGCGAGACCCGGCGAGCACGAGGGTCCAATCGTGCGGCATGGCACGGAACGCCCGGATCAGCATGGCCTGGTTTTTGCGCTTTTGAATCGCTCCGACGCACAGGACGACTTTCTCGCGCGGCAGGATTGGAATCGGGCGCGGAATAACGCCGTGGTGGATGACCCGGATGCGCGACCTCGCCACGTTCAGATAATGCTCGACCTGTGACGCGGTGAAGTCAGAAACGGCGATGATCAGGTCCGCGCCAGCCGCGGCTT
>JBEKTF010000009.1:0-54980 GCA_049516355.1 Bryobacteraceae bacterium
ACATGTCGTCCCATATGTGGGACCACGAATATTCGCGGTCCACTTTCGGGAGATAGTCGAATGCCCAGCCATTTTCTTTCTTTGCCGCTTCGCCGTACATTGCCTTTTGAAACGAGACGGCGAATTGCGGCGTGTTGGACCAGTAGTTGAATGACTGCCACTCAGCGGGCTTTGATGGCTTCGGAGTAATACGAGTCATCCATCCGTCAAAGTCTTTGTCGGCCGGAGTCGGGACCTTCAGGTAGCCGGGAAGGTTATCGAAGATACCGGCCACGTCGGTCGCGCCCTGTATGTTGGAGTGGCCGCGAAGCGCGTTCACGCCTCCGCCGGCCCGGCCTACGTTACCCATGATTGACTGCAGGATGGCGGCTGTCCGGATGATTTGCGTACCGAACGTATGCTGGGTCCAACCGACTGCGTAGATGACGGTGGCGACCTTTTTCGTATCGCCGTCTTTTCGGATGGACGTGAAAAGATCAGCGGCCTTCAGGAATTGATCCTTCGGTATGCCCGTAATGCGTTCGACCATTTCGGGTGTGTAACGCGAGTAATGTCTCTTCAGGAGCTGATAAACGCAGCGTGGATGTTCGAGAGAAGTATCGTAAGCTACGTCCGCCGGCATTGCCGCAGGTGTCGTTGTCGGTATTGGCCCCGCGCTTTTGTTTGCTTCGAACGGACCCGGAGCATGGCCTCCCGGAGGCGTCTTGCCCGTGAGGTTCCCGCCGCCCTCATAGTTCCAGGACGAACGATCGTAAGTTTTCGTTGCCTCATCGAAGCCGGAGTAAAGCCCATCTTCGGGGAGTTTGAAACCTTCTTTGACGATGAACGCGGCATTCGTGAAGTTGACGAGGTATTCATGCGCAACCCGCTGATTCTCCAAGGCATAATGAATCAGTCCGCCGAGGAAAGCGATGTCCGCTCCGGCGCGAATCTGCAGGTGGAGATCCGAAGTCGCGGCAGTCCGCGTGTACCGCGGATCCACTACGATCATCTTCGCGTTGCGCTGGTGTTTGGCCTCAATAGCCCACTTGAAGCCGCACGGGTGGTTTTCGGCGGGATTGCCACCCATGATCAACATCATGTCGGTATTCTTGATGTCGATCCAGCCGTTCGTCATCGCACCGCGTCCAAACGTGGGCCCCAAACTGGAGACCGTTGGACCGTGTCAAACCCTGGCCTGGTTTTCGATATAACAGAGTCCAAGGCTTCGCATCGTTTTCACGACGAGATAGTTGAACTCATTGGTATCCGTACATCCGCCGTTCCAGGCGATGCTCTCGCACCGGTTCACGGTGCGGCCCTGTCCATCGGTCGTCACAAATGTTTCGTCACGCGTCTTCTTGATGTGGCGCCCGATCTCGTCGAACGCCCGGTCCCACGCGATATCTTCCCAATGATCGGATCCTGGACGGCGGACCTGCGGCTTCAACAAACGGCGGTCATTCAGGATGTCGTGGTAGAGCGACGATCCTTTCGGACACAGGGTGCCGCGGTTGATGGGATGATCGGGATCGCCTTCGACATGCACCACCTGAGGTGTCACATTCTTCGCCTTGTCTCCGATCGTATGAATGATTACACCGCAGCTGACGGAGCAGTAAGGGCAGGTCGACCGGGTTTCCGTGGTACGCGCGATTTTGAGTTCCTTCGCCTGCGCATATGCGGGCCGGAGATCGAAACCAAGCGCGGAAGCAATGATGGCTCCACTCCCAGCCTTGATGAACATTCGTCGCGTGACAGCCATGAATAGCCTCCTCTGCTCGAGGAGGCCTCGCGGGCCTGGCCTCGGCCGCCGCGCTCGGCAGCGCGGGATTTGAAGTCGTCATTTACGAAGCGCGAAATTTCCTCGGCGGCCGTGCTACCTCATGGCCTGTGGGGAGCGAAGACGCGGAGGTGATCGACAACTGCCAGCACGTTCTGCTGCGCTGCTGCGTCAATTTGCTCGATCTCTATCGGCGGCTCGGCGTCGAGAACAAGATCGGGTTCCATCGCGAGTTCTTCTTTATTGAACCTGGCGGGCGCACGTCGGTCCTCAAACGCGGCATGCTGCCCTCGCCCGCGCATTTTCTAGGATCGTTCCTCAAGCTGAAGTTCCTGAGCATCCAGGATAAAACTGCCATTGCCCGCGCCATGAGTGCGATCCCGCGCGAGCGCCGCACGCGCTCCGATCTCGATCGCATCAGCATGCTCGACTGGCTTCGCGAGAAGCGCCAGACCGATGCTGCGATCGAACGCTACTGGCGGCAGGTGCTGGTCAGCGCCGTCAATGAGGAACTGGATCGGATGGCGGCGTCCCATGGGTTGCAAGTCTTCTGGCTGGGGATGATCGCGCGCGCTGATTCTTATGAAATGGGAATCCCGGATATTCCACTGCGTGAGCTCTACGATGAGCACTCGCTGGCTGGCGCCGGGGCAGTTCGCATCGAACACAGGTCCGCTGTGACTGCCATCGATACCGCGGGTGGGAATGTGTCCGCGCTCATAACGGCGCTTGGACCGGCCACCGCCGATTTCTATATTTCCTGTCTCCCGTTTGAACGCTTGCAGCCCCTTATTCCCAACTTACCGGTCGAGTGGGGCACGTTTGAGCATTCGCCGATTACGGGCATCCATCTCTGGTTCGATCGTTCCGTGACGGAATTGCCGCACGCAACGCTGCTCGATCGCACGATTCAGTGGATGTTCAACAAGAGCGAAGGCCGGTATATTCAGTTGGTAGTGAGCGCATCGCGAAGCCTTCTCACCACGCCGCGCAACGAGATCATCGAGCTTGCGCTCCGCGAGTTGGCGGAGTTTTTTCCCGCGGTGAAAGACGCACGGCTGGAAAAAGCTCAGGTCATCAAGGAAGTGCGCGCAACATTTTCGGCGCGGCCCGGAATGGAGGAACTTCGGCCAGTGCCTGCAACTCCTTTGAAGAATTTCTTTCTCGCCGGTGACTGGACGCGCTCCGGATGGCCAGCCACGATGGAAGGCGCTGTGCGCAGCGGTTATCTCGCGGCGGAAGCGGTAGCGGCAGCGGCCGGCAAGCCCCAGCGATTTCTCCTGCCGGATATCGCATAATAGTGCCCATGACCAGGTTTTTAGGGTTTGCGATTCTGCTCTGCAGTCTGCCTCTGATCGCGGCGGCGCCGGGGACGAAGCTGACGGTGCAGGTGAATTCGTCGGACACGGGAAAACCGATCGATCGGGCCAGCGTGATCGTCCGATTCCGCCACGGGCTGAATCCGGTGAAGATGAAAAAAATCACTACCAGCTGGGAGACGAAAACAAACCAGATGGGGAACGTTACGATTCCGGAGATCCCGATGGGCGAGGTGACGATTCAGATCATAGCGGACCACTACCAAACCTTCGGCGATGTGTTTGAGTTGACTATGCCGGAACAGACCGTCGCGATCAAATTGAATCCGCCACAGGCGCAGTACTCGGAAGACGCGAAAAGCAAATAGGTCTTTCCGCGTTACACTGAGATCAAACGGAGTCAAAACCAAACATGCTTTCTCGAACTGCGGCAGCCCTTATCGTCTGCGCGGTTTTCACCTCATTCTCCGTGTTCGCGGCCGATCTGCAGCAGCCCCCTCACGCCGGTAAGGTTGAAATCCTGAAATCCAGCGAAATCAAGCCCGGCATGAAGGCCATTGCCTGGACCGTGTTCCAGGGCGATACCCCCGAAGCTGTGCCGGTCGAAATCATTGGCACATGGAAGAACATGTGGGGACCCGGCCAGGACATCATCATCGGCAAAATGGGGGGCAAAGCCCAGCGCACGAACGTTGCCGGCGGCATGAGCGGAAGCCCGGTTTACATCGATGGGAAATTGATCGGCGCGGTCGCATTGCGCATGACCACCTTCTCGCCGGATGCGATCTGTGGCATCACCCCCATCGAACTGATGCTCGAAATCAACCAGTTCGACCAGACGCGACCCGCCGACGCGCACACTCCGGATCGCCTCGCTCATCAGCAGCGTGTGGACGACGCCACGCTGCCCGGCGACCTTGCCGAGAGGTTGGTTTCGGGCGGCGGCGCGCCCACCATGGCTCCTATCGCAACGCCGCTCCTCTTCGCCGGATTCAACGAAAATGTATTGCATGAGTTCGCCCCGCTCTTCAACGAACTCGGGGTTACCGCGGTTCAGGGCGGCGCGGGTAACGCGCTTACTTCGAGTAAGCCTGCGGCGGACTGGAAGACCGCGCTGCAACCCGGGCAAAGTGTTGCGGGCGTCCTCGTATCCGGCGACATGAGTGTCACTGGACTCGGCACCGTGACTTACAACGACGGCAAGCGCATTCTCGCGTTCGGCCATCCGTTCTTTAATATCGGGCCGGTCGATATGCCGATGAGCAAGGGCGAAGTGCTGACTATTCTGCCTTCGGCTTATCAACCGAATAAGGTGGCGAATGCGACTGAGATCGTCGGCGCGCTGCATCAGGACCGGCACAGCGGAATCATGGGCGTGCTGGGGGATGAAGCGCCGATGATCCCGGTCACCGTGAAAATCCGCTCGATGAAGGCCGGCGATGACGATTCGGTGCGCGCGGAAAAGACGTATCGATTTAGCGTATTTCAGCAGCAGAAATGGACGCCGCAACTCATGGCGATGACTCTGCTGAATTCCATCAATGGCATCAACGAACTGGTCGATGAAGCGACGTACCGGCTCAGCGCGACCGTCAACTTCGCGGATGGGAAAAATCGGCTCACTCTCAATACCATGCAAAGTGCCGGCGATTTACCGTTCCCCGTTCCCACGTTGCTGTCGAGCTGGTGGGGAGAAAAGTTCAATCGCCTCTACAACAATGCCGTGAAAATTCCAGAACTGAAAGATGCTACAGTGACGGTGGACCTGCTGCCCGAAAGGCGCGTCGTGACTATCGAGAACGCGTGGACCCCCGATGACAACGTGCGTCCCGGCGACGAGATTCCCATCAAGGTATTCCTGCGGCCTTATCGCGGCGAACGCCTCGAGCGCGACTTCACCCTCAAGCTTCCGCCCGGAATCACGAAGGGCGAGCATCGGATTCTGCTGAGTGATGCCGATGTGGCGAACCGGACCCAGGCGCTCGCGACGTCGACCAACCGGTACATGGATGTGCCTCAGCTGGTCTCGCTTCTCAATCAGGAACGGAGCAATAACAAGCTTTACGTATCGCTGGTGGCTTCCAATCCCACCGCGTACTACGAGGACAAGACGCTGCCCAGCCTGCCGTCGTCCGTGCTCAACGTCATGCAGGCGGGGCGCACCACAACACAAACGATGCTGACCTCGCCCGAAAGCGCGAGTGAGCAGATGTCGCTGCCGTTCGATTATGTGGTAAACGGGAGTTACACGCTTCGCGTCACTGTGAAGTAGATAGTCAGACGAATGAAAACCATTCTGCTCCTTGCCGCGGGAGCCATGATCTGTTTCGCGGGCGAAACCCGCTCGTGGATCCAATCTGACTACCCGGACTTTGAAAAAGGCAATCTCAAAAACCTCTCCATCCGCAGCGACGGTCGCCTCTCGCTCGCTCCGAAAACCGTCGAAATCTATGACTCATCCACCGCGTACCTTTGGACTCTGGCGCAGGATTCACACGGAAATCTCTATACTGCGGGAGGCCCCGGCGCAAAGCTGTTTCGTATCCCGCCAAATGGCAAGGGTGAAAAGATCGCCGAATTCGATGCCCTTGAGATCCACGCCATTGCCATAGACTCGAAGGATCGGATCTATGTAGCAACCGCGCCGGACGGGAAGATCTATCGTGTTGCCGCCAGCGGAAAAACTGAAGAATTCTACAATCCGAAACAGAAGTATGTCTGGTCGATGCTTTGCGATCCGGCCGGCAACTTATACATCGCGACGGGCGATCAGGGCGAAGTTCATCGGGTAACTCCCGATGGAAAGGGCCAGGTCTTTTTCAAGACGGATGAAACCCATGCACGCTCGATGGTGCTGGATCGTGAAGGCAATCTCATCATCGGTACCGAGCCGGGCGGCCTGGTCATTCGCGTAACTCCCAAGGGTGAAGGCTTTGTGTTGTACCAGATGCCGAAACGGGAAGTAACTGCCCTCGCGATCGGGCCGAAAGATGAGATCTATGCGGCTGCGCTGGGAAGCAAGACCGCGCCTCCGATCAGTGCGCCGCTCACGCCGCCGCAACCACCGGCACGCCCGGGACAACCGGCAGGCGCCGCGCCGCCACTGGCCATCGGGACAGTAACGATTCCCGGAGGTTCGGATGTCTATCGCATCGTCCCGCAGCAGGCGCCGGAAAAGCTCTGGACTGGCGCGAACGATCTTGTGTACGCGCTCGCTCTGGATACGGACGGACACCTGTTGATCGGTGCCGGCAACAAAGGCGATTTGTATCGCGTCGAGACTCGAACTCTCTTCTCGACACTGGTGACTTTCCCTGTTGCGCAGGTCACCGCACTGCTGCCGGCAAAAAACGGCGCGCTCTTTGCCGCGACCGGGAATGTCGGAAAATTGTTCCGCGTCGGTCCCGAGATCGAGACCGAGGGATCGATCGAGAGCGACATTTTCGATACAGGGGGATTCTCCACCTGGGGCCGCCTGTCATCGGCTGGCGATCTCAATGGAGGCGCCGTAAAACTTGCGGCCCGTTCCGGAAATCTCGATCGTCCGTCGCAGAACTGGAGCCAGTGGTCGCAGCCTGTAGCCGGGCCCGATGGCGGCCGCATCACCGCTCCTCCCGCGCGGTTCGTGCAATGGAAAGCCACGTTGACCGCGGGTTCCGGCGATGTCTCTCCCACGCTCGATTCGGTTGAAGCCGCTTACCTCCGGCAAAATGGCGCGCCTGTAATCGACGCGATTGAAATAACTCCGGCGAATTACAAGTTCCCGGATCCGGTTGCCCCGCTCACTTCAAACCCGGTGACTCTCAGCCTTCCTGCCCTCGGCTCCACGCCGTCTCCAGTGACACATCCGGCTAACGGCGGTCCGACCATTACACCCACTATGACTTGGGCGAAAGGCGCACAGGGCCTGCGTTGGGGGGCATCGGATGAGAACGGGGACGCGCTGAGTTACAAGGTTGAGATCCGCGGCGCAAAAGAGCAAACCTGGAAGTTACTCAAGGATAAATTGCGCGAGAAATATTTTTCGTTCGATTCCGCCGCCTTCCCGGACGGTGAGTACAGAGTTCGCATCACCGTTTCCGACGCTCCTTCCAACACGCCCGAGAATGCCCTCGAAACTCAGCAGGAGAGCGGCGTGTTCCTGATCGACAACACGCCTCCGCGCGTCACGACTCTTACCGCCTCGGGCAACGTGATTCAGTGGCACGCCGCCGATGCCCTCAGCCTGATTCGGAAATCCGAGTATTCGCTCGACGGCGGGGACTGGACCATCGTGGACCCGGTTACAAAGCTCTCCGACTCGCAGACGCTCGATTATTCGCTCAACCTGAAAAATCTCACGCCTGGCGAACACACGATCGCCGTGCGCGCGACAGACGAGTTCGATAACGTTGCCGTGGAAAAAATTACCGTCCGCTAAAGCGCAAAGGGCGCTGTCCCGCGCCACCAGCAAATCAAGGAACTTCCCGCAGCGGTGCCTCGGATTGGATAATGCCGCGACCTGGGATAAGGCGTCCAGCGCGGCGTTGCCAGTGGTCACGCGTGTTCCTCAAAATGTATTGCAGGCTGAGATCCGGCCCGAATCCAAACCGCGCCGGAACCATTGGACCCGCTGTGCCGAAGTGCCATGCGTGAACGACTCCGGGTTCACATAACCCTGTCCCGCTCGTTGCAGCCGATCGTCTCCTACCGCCGCGGCCGCGCGCAACGCTGCATTCACATCGCTCTGATCCACGATCTTGCGCTGCTCGGTTGAATTCGCCCAGACGCCCGCGAAACAATCCGCCTGCAATTCCAGCCTGACCGAGAGCGGATTTCGCTCCCGCGGCTCGCTCTGCTGCAGGCGCCGGACTTTCCCTTCGATTCCCAGAATCTTCTGCACGTGATGCCCGATCTCATGCGCGATCACATAGGCCTGTGCGAACTCTCCCGGCGATCCAAACCGATCCTTCAATTCTCTGAAAAAGCCAAGGTCCAGATAGACTTTCTCATCCCCGGGGCAGTAGAACGGGCCAATCGCGGTCTGCGCCACCCCGCACGCCGAAGGATAAGAATTGCGGAACAGGACCAGTTTCGCGTGGCGGTAAGGCACATGCTCCTGCGCGGGGAGGATGCGATCCCAGTTCTTCTGTACATCGTCCAGCACGAAGGATACGAACCGCACCTCGGGCTGTTCGCGCCTGTCCTGAGCGGTATTGGGTTGATGGCGAATCGCCTGCGGTGCGGCTTCCGGTCCGCCCGAAAGCATCCGGAACAGGTTCTGGTGGAAGACCAGGCTCAACAGGCCCAGGATAATGGTACCTCCGACCCCGAGATGGATTCCGCCAAACCCTCCCCCGCCGCTGTCGTCGCGCCGGTCTTCGATACCTCTACTCGTAGCGCCGGGTGTCCATTCCATTGGCGTTAAGAATGCAACTATCCGGCCATTTGCGTCAAGTGCCGCTCTGGCGAAGCCTGACCCGCTTCGAAATGGCAAAAATTGCACCCGATATTGCGGTCCGCAATACCATAGGCATCGTTCTGCCACTCGTGGTGGGAGCGGCGTTAGGATCCCCTTCTGGTGGGGTCGTCGGCGCTCTCGGCGCCCTTAACGTCTGCTACTCGGACAGCCGCGATCCCTACATCGCACGCGCCGGCCGAATGCTGCTGTCGAGCGTCCTCGTCGCCATCGCCGTGGCGATCGGATCCCTCTCAGGGCACACAAAAGCGACCGCGGTTCTGGCTGCGGCTTTGTGGGCCTTTGCGGCTGCCATGCTGGGCGTGCTCGGGACCAAAGCCGCCGATCTGGGGACCATCTCGCTCGTCACTCTCGTGGTTTTCGCCGCCAGGCCCCTGCCGGTGGATACGGCTCTGGAATCGGCCCTGGTCGCCTTCGCCGGCGGGCTCCTCCAAACCGTACTTTCGGTCGCGGTTTGGCCCCTGGGACGTTACCGCCCTGAACGCCAACTCATCGCCGATCTCTACCGGACCCTGTCGAAGCTCGCATCCACACCTGCCGGTCCTGAATCTCCGCCCCCTGGTAGCAACCAACTCATCGGGACGGAGGATGCCCTCACGTCGCTCGCGCAGGATCGTAGCCTGGAAGCCGATCGGTATATCTTCCTGCTGAACCAGGCTGAACGCATCCGCCTGTCGCTCCTCACGCTGCGGCGCCTCCACCGGCGAATGGCCCGGGAAGAGCAGGGAAGTGAAGTCAACGCCGCGCTGGAACGGATTCTGGCGACGGCGTCCCTTGCCCTCGAATCGGTAAGCAGCGGCGTGATTCAGGGCCGGCCTATCGGCGCCGCCCAGCAGCTAACCGAAGCCGCGCGCCAGTTCCGCGAGCGGCACGAGGAGGATGCGCCGCCATTTCTGGCCGCCCTGATTCGCGACGCGAGCCATCAAATCGACGCGCTCGCGGGACAGCTTCGCTCCGCTGCAAGGCTCTCGGGAAACATCGCGCACCGCGAATCGGAAAAACCCTGGCGACTGCGTTTTACCGGATGGCGCGCACGTCTTTTCGCCAATCTGTCTCTCGAATCGACCGTCTTCCGCCATGCCGTGCGGCTTGCCCTATGCGTTGGCGTGGGTGAAACCATCGGGCTTGCTTTCAACCTCCAACGCACATACTGGCTTCCCATGACGATCGCGATCGTACTAAAGCCCGACTTCACCGCCACATTCAGCCGCGGAATTCTGCGCATCGCGGGCACCTTCGCGGGGCTGCTGCTCGCCACCGGATTATTTCATTTCCTGCACACCGGCATCGCAAGCGACATCGCCCTTCTTGCTGTATTCACGTTTCTTCTGCGCTGGGTCGGCCCGGCGAACTACGGCATTTTCGTAATCGCCATCAGCGCATTCGTGGTTCTGCTGATCGCTATCACCGGAGTTGACCCGCAACCGGTGATCGCCGCCCGCGCGATCAATACCGCGATTGGCGGTGCACTCGCCCTCGTAGCTTACTGGCTATGGCCGACGTGGGAGCACCCGCACGCCGGCCCTGTCCTCGCCGACCTGATAGAGGCCTATCGAAACTACTTCCGCGCCGTCGCCGATGCCTATGCACGCAAGGCTGATGCGGCTCTCGACGGCACGCGGTCGAGAGCCCGCGTGGCGCGCGCAAATGCGGAAGCCTTCCTGGGCCGGATCGCTGCCGAACCAGGCATCTCACCCGAGCGCGCCAATCTCCTCAATGCGATTCTGGTCAGTTCGCACGGGTTTGTGCGCGCCACTATGGCCCTCGAATCCGATCTGTATCTCGCGCGCCCGGACCCTCCCAGTCAGGCCACTCTCGACTTCGAGCAGAAGGTTGACGAAACGCTTCTGGCTCTTGTCCATGCTCTGCGAACGTCAGCCCAACTGCCCCACGATCTGCCCGACTTGCGTGCCGCGCACAACCTCATTGAAGACCGATACAGCCTTGTCGGCGTGGAAACAGACCGCATCGTAACCAGCCTGAACACCCTGCGGGAACAGATCGCGAAACTCTTCCATTGCTGACATGCCGGCCAAAAGAGGATACCGATCAGGATACGGCCGCTTACTTAAAGACGCCCGGTTCGAAGCACTTCTGTGGACCCAATGTCTCGGCACCATCGTGTTCGTCTGCGTGCTGAAGTCGGTTGCGGTTGGACCTTTATTCGCGATTCCGTTTCTGCTTTTCGCGGGCTATTCGGGCTACCTCGCCGATCGGTTCTCGAAAACACGTGTTATCCAGATCGCCGCGATCACCTTGATGGGCGTCACCGCCCTGATGTCAGGGCGGATCGAATTACTGTTCCTGGTCGCGCAGGCAAGCCTTTTCAGCCCCGCGAAATATGGAATCCTACCGGAGATGCTTACCGCAGCACAGATCACCCGCGCAAACGGCCTGTTGCAATTGACCACAGTCGCAGCCGTCCTGATCGGCAATTTCCTCTATCCACGAACCGGGCTCGTAATTCTCGGAATCACCATCGCAGGCTCGCTCACCAGCCTGGGAATCAGGAAAGTACCGGCAGCCCGACCAACCGAGAGCTTCCACTGGAATCCCTTGCACGAAATCATCGAAGGCGCACGTGACCTGCGCAGCCGAAAATCCTTCGCGTTATCGGTGTGCGGTATTTCATGGTTCTGGTTCGTCTTGACTTTTTTCCTGCTGACGCAATCGTTGACTGGCGCACACCTCGTAGCGCTGGCGGGAGGCTTCGGACTCGGCAGCATCGCCGCGGGCGCGCTTTCCGGAGATTACATCGAACTCGGTCTGGTTCCTGCGGGATTAGCATTGATGGGAATCTTTTCCGGCATCTATTGGATCGAACCGCGCGCGATCCCTAGCCTCGTCGCCATCGGATGCGGAGGCGGAGTCTTCGTCGTTCCGCTCAACGCCTACCTGCAGCGCAAAGCCCCTGCCGCCACGAAAGGCCGCATTCTGGCAACCAACAACTTTGCCAACATTCTCGCCTCGGGAGTCATGTGGATACTCATGTGGATTCTGCACGGCCGCATCGACGACAGCGTCGTCATACTCATCGCCAGCGTAATGATGCTCCTGGCCTCGGTGGTCCTGACCATTCAAATTCCGGAAACTGTAGTTCGCTTCATCCTCTGGTGCGTCGCAATGACGCTGTTTCGAATTCGCCTGGAGGGTCGCGAAAACATCCCACGAACCGGCGGCGCGCTACTGGTTTCGAATCACATCTCCTACGCCGATGCAGTACTCGTGGGTTGCACGACGCGCCTCCGTACTGTGCATTTCCTGATGTGGCAACCAATCTTCGATGTACCTGCCGCCAACTATTTCTTCCGCCTTCTGCAAGCGATCCCCATTGACGCCACATCGCCGAAGAGCACGGTGCGCGCCCTGCGCGCCGCTCGCGAACAATTGCAGCGCGGCGAACTGGTCGGCATCTTTCCGGAAGGTTCAATCTCGCGTACCGGGGAAATAGAGCGCTTCGAGCGCGGCTTCGAAAAAATTTTACAAGGCAACGGCGCGCCGGTTATCCCGATTCACATCGATGGACTCTATGGACACCCGTTCAGCTGTAAACGAGGCTCACCGTTCCGCAGTTGGGAAAAGCTCTGGCGGCCGATCGTTACCGTACGGGTCGGCACGCCCATCCATGGCTCACCCACCGGAGTCGAATTGCGCCGGTCCGTCGTAAATCTTTCGCCGAATCAGGCAATGTCGAGGACTCCAGGATTGTAAACCTTCGGCAATCCGGTACCTGCCCGCGCCTGCCGGTTTTCGGGTCGTTCTGCGGATGGTAAGTCCCGGATTTTCCGGCAATTAGCCTCAGATTCCGTGTCACGTTCTCCGATTCGACGAGTACCGCGCGGGCTTGCGCCCCACTCAAGGAAAACAGGATAGTGAGACTGGACCAGGAGAAAGAATGGACGTATGGGTAGCCCGTCAACCGATTCTCGATCGAAAGCAGCAACTATACGCCTACGAGTTGTTATTCCGCTCGCACCAAACCTCCGATCGCTTTGACGGCGCCGAGGCCGCGTCCGCAACCACTCAGGTTATAGCCGACACCATTCTCGGGATCGGTCTCGACAATCTCCTGTCGGGCCACAAAGCCTTTATCAACTTTGACCGCAGTCTTCTGCTCGGCGGCTTGTGCTCGATTCTCCCTCGTAATGACGTTGTTATCGAGGTGCTCGAGACGGTCGAACCAGACGCCGAAGTTTTGGCCGCATGCCGGAATCTCTACGAGCAGGGCTACGTGATCGCTCTCGACGACTTCGTGCGTAGTCCCGAAACTGAGCCGCTTACCAACTTCGCGCACATCGTCAAAGTCGACATACAAGCGACGCCCCTCAAGGAGCAGGAAAGGATGCTGCGCGCCTACCAATCGCGCGGCATCTGCATGCTGGCCGAAAAAGTGGAGACCCGCGAAGAATTCGCCTGGGCTCTGGCCGCCGGGTACGACTACTTTCAGGGATACTTCTTTGCACGGCCCGTGATTGTTCCCGGTACGCGGATTCCCGCGGTCAAGGCCGTTGGTCTGCGCCTGCTCCGCGAGACTCAGCAGGCGGACTTGAACTTCGGCCGGGTTGAGGCCTTGATTGCGGGCGACGTGGCGCTTTCCTGGCAGTTGCTGTGCTACGTAAACTCCGCACTTTTCTACCGCCACGCGCGGATCAACTCGATCCATCAGGCGCTGGCCGTGCTGGGCGAAAACAGCGTGCGCCAGTGGGCGGCCCTGGCCACACTTTCCAGACTGGCCAGGGACAAGCCCGACGAATTGCTGGTTCTCTCCCTGGTTCGCGCGCATTTCAGCGAATACCTGATGAACCTGGCCAATATTCCGGAGTCCCATGACGCGTTTCTCATGGGTCTGTTCTCCTTGCTTGACGCGCTCCTCGATCTCTCCCTGGAGGAAGCTTTGCGCCGTGCCGACTTGATCCCCGGTATCGGCGCCGCCTTGCTCGAAACCGCCTCGGATAGCGCCCCGCTGTGCACCATTTTGCGTTTAGTCCGAGCGTGGGAATCGGGTGATTGGGCTGCGGTCTCGTGCCAGGCGGCGCGAGCGGGCATTCCGGTTGCCGCAATCGGCGAAGCTTATAAGGAATCCACGCTTTGGGCTGAGAAAGCGTTGCAAGGTAGCGCTCACAGGAGTTACTCGCGCCGGCGCTCTCGCCAGGCCGGTACCGGAGTATTGAAGTTGAAATTAACAGAGGGTAGGGGCCGTGAAAGAGTTCTGAAAGCCACGGTCATCGACATCTCGGCCGATGGGTTGCGATTGCAGGTAGCGGAAACAATCCCTCTGCATGGCGCTGTACTATGCGATGCCCCCGAACTCGGCATCTGCGGAAGGGGATCCGTGCGCCACTGCAATTCTTCCTCCGGGGGTTTCTTGATTGGAGTCGAATGCCACGACGGAGACGGATGGATCAGACGCGTCGACTGACCTCTTATCGACGGCTGGCGCCCACGGCGGCGGTCGTTTGGCGCGTGGCGGTTATGGCGGGATTTACAGCGGCATAGAAGGAATTATTAATCAAAGCCCGCCATCCAGGCAGTCGCTGCTTCACGGCGGGCCACTCTGAATCACGACTGAATAGCGCACGGAATCGCGAGTGCCTATCAGCTTCCCCCGCGGAATTCCCTCAAACTGGCCGCCGATACGTTCGATTGCAGCTCGAGCGTTAGCTAAGCGGATCTGTATGGAAGCAGACGCCGAGAATCGCCCACTTCGAAGGAGCGCGTCAGCATCAACGGTTTGGCCTCCGTATTTGCCGCATTCCGGATCTCCGATTCACCCAGCCAGGTATAACCGAAGCCAGGACCATCGCTCGAGGTTCCAGAAATGGTTCCGGGCGAAGATGACTACCGGTTAACACAAAATCCTACGTTAGTACGTTTTTTCACTATCACATAAATTCTGTAAGTCTATTTCCCTTGTAATCAGTTGTTTCGCTGCGCGAACTGCACCGGTTCGACCAGCGTGGGTGGTAGCTTTCGAGCGGGAGAGAAACGCGCTCCGAAGCGATTGAGGGCTCAGATGGAACAAAAAGAAGCCCCGAAGGAAGAGATGGCCAAGCAGAGAAAAGAACAAGGGAAGCTCGCGAAGGCAATCCTGGGAGATGTGGATGCGGCGATCGGAAAGATTCGGGAGAAGCTTCGCAGCGACGATCTTAAGGGCTCGACGGCAGATCTTGTGCGCTTGTTGCAATTGCGGCAGGAACTAACAGGTCTGCAACCGCGGCAGGTAACGGTGCGATGGGTTGACGAATGCCAGACGATACCTTCGATCGAGGAATAAAGTACACCGCGCTTCCGAGCCAGCAGAAGTTTCACGATTCAACGGCGCGGTTCAAGGGGTTCTCGGGACCGATCGGGTCGGGTAAGAGCGCGGCGCTTTGTCACGAAGCGATCAGGCTTAGTTATATGAATCCGGGGCGGACAGGGTTGATCGGGGCGCCAACCTATCCGATGCTGCGGGATTCGACGCTTACGGCGTTGATCGAGACGCTGAACGATAACGAGGTTCCGTTCGAGTTGAACAAAGCGGACAACGTGCTCGTGATGAACGATACGGGGTCGCGAATTCTGCTGCGCGCCGTGGATGAGTTCGAGCGGTTGCGGGGCACGAACCTGGCGTGGTTCGGGCTGGATGAATTGACTTACACGATGGAGGGCGCGTGGCTCAGGCTGGAAGGCCGGTTACGCGATCCGAAAGCGACGAAGCATTGCGGCTTCGCGGTGTGGACGCCGAAGGGTTTCGACTGGGTTTATAAGAAGTTTGTCTCGCATCCGGTGGAAGGGTATGAAGCGATTCAGGCGCAACCGTTCGAGAACCGGTTTTTATTGGCGCAGGTGCCGGATTTCTATGAGCGGCTGCGCGGAAGTTACGACGATAACTTCTTCCGCCAGGAAGTGCTGGGCACTTACCTGAATGTGCGGGGCGGGCTTGTTTATCACGCATTCGATCGCGTGATGAACGTCAGGGAAATGGAAGTCGACGTGGCGCGGGCAGTTATCTGGGCGTTGGATTTCAACGTGGATCCAATGTGTTCGGTGGTGGCGCAAGTGGAGCGCGGCGGCGAGGTCTCGGTGCTGGATGAGATCGTGCTGCGGCGCGCAACAACGGAGCAGGCATGCGAAGAATTCGAGAAGAGATTCGGACTGCCGCGGGCGGGCGTGGTGGTGTATGGGGATGCGTCCGGCGCGTCGATGCACACGACGGGGTATTCGGATTATCAGGTGATACGGAACTATTTCGGGTCGCGGATGGCCAAGGTTTCGTATCGCGTGCCGAAGGCCAACCCGCCGGTAAGGGAGCGCGTGGCGCTGATGAACGCAAGGCTGCGTAATGCGCGGGGCGAGGTGCAGTTGTTCGTGAATCCGAAATGCGGGGAATTGATCGACGATCTGGAACAGGTGTCGTATCAGGAAGACTCGACGCAGATCGATAAGGACAAGGATCGTAAGCGCACCCACTTATCCGATGCGCTGGGGTATTTGATCTGGCAGCAGGACCGGGGCGGAACGATCGGGGAACGCGGGGAGCGGCTGTTTTGATGACTAACACACATATCGAGCAGGAACATCCGGATTACACGAACAAGTCGCGGATGTGGCGGCGGTACCGCGACCTTTACGCAGGCGGTGAGCAGTTCCGGCACAACGCGGCGGAATATTTGCTGCGGCGTCAGAAAGAGCCGCTCGAAGTCTATCAGGAGCGGCTGGCGCGCGTGTTTTATGAGAACTACCTCGGGTCGATTGTCGACTGGTATACCGCGACGCTGGTGAGGCGCGAGCCGGTACTCGAATTCACGGGCGCGAACGAGCCGGCTAAAGAATTCTATGCTCGCTTTGTGCAGAATTGCGATCTGCGCGGGACGACATTGACGCAGTTTTTCAAACAACAGATGACCGAGGCTTTGGTTTGCGGGAAGTCGTACGTGGTGGTCGATTTCCCGCGCACGGATAGCCCGGCTTTGACGCGGGCCGATGAGGACGAATCGGGGCGTAGCCGGGCTTATCTGGTGGCTTACAGCGCGGATGAGCTGATCAATTGGAGTTACGACCAGCAAGGCGATCTGGAATGGGTGGTGATCCGGACGTCGCTGCTGAAGCAGGATGACGTGAAGACTTTCGGATGGAAACGCGAGACGCGGTGGATCTACTACGACAGGGAAAAGTTCGAGATTTACGCACGGCGTGGCGTGGATCAGAAGGAAATCGAGTTGACGGATCAGGGCAGGCACGGGTTTGCCGGGATCGGACGCGTGCCTGTCTTCGAGTTACGGGTGAGCGAAGGGCTCTGGCTGACGAACAAAATCGCGCTGCTTCAGCTGGAGCACTTCAATAAGTCGAATGCATTGGGATGGGCCTTGACGATGGGTCTTTTCGCCATGCCGGTGATTTACTCGGAACGCGAGTTTACCCAGATCACAGGAGAAAGTTACTACTTACAACTCGGACCTGAAGACAAGTTCGGGTGGACGGAACCAACGGGAAACGTTTTCACGATTGCAGCGGATAACCTGGCGCGCCTGAAGGACGAGATTTACCGGGTCGCTTATCTGATGCAGCAGGCGGGGGACGGGTCGGGCTCTATCCAATCGGGGCTGAGTCAGCAGTGGGATTTCAGTGTGACGCAGGAAATCCTGCGGGCGTATGGGGACACAGTCAAGGACTCGATCCGAAACATATTGAGTGCGATCGTGGCGGCACGGCAGGACGATCTTGCAATCGACGCAGTGGGCCTCGATGAGTTCGATATCACGGATTTCAGCACGGAAGCGAACGACGCAAAAAGTTTGTTGAGTCTGGGGATCAAGTCGCCAACGCTGATCAAACAAGTGCAGAAGCGCGTGGCGCTGAAGTATCTCTGCGATGCGCGGCAGGAGATCAAGAATCGCATCGTGGAAGAAATCGACGCGGAGGTTGAGGAACAGATATGAGCGAACCGGTAAACGTACAGGCGATCGTGCAGCAGGCGATCGACGAATATATGCGGCAGGATGTGGCGCGGCGGGAGCCGGCGTACAAGACGGAACTACAGGAGGAGCGGCGGCGGCGGGAGCAGCTCGAGAAGCGGGTGAACGAGCTCGTGGAAGAAAACAAGCGCAGCCGGGCCGTTGCCGATGAGGCACAACGCAGCACCAATATCCGGACCGAACTGCAGAAGCTGGGGGTCGTGAAAGTTGACCTGGCTTACAAGGCCGTGCAGGACGGGATCGTGCGGACGGAGGACGGCCGCCTGATAGCGCGCGGGGAGAGCGGCGAACAACCGGTGGGGGAATTTCTGGCCGGTTTTGTTCGGGAAAATCCGGAGTTTCTGCCGGCCCGGATTGCCGGGGGCACGGGGATTACGGGGACGCAGAAAGCCCCGCCTCATGCGAACGGCGGGGCGGTGGATCTGGACAAGATCAATCCGTCGATGAGCAAAGAAGAACTGGACCGAGTGCGCCAGGAGATTTTGCGGGTAGTTACGCAGACGCCGCGGGGGGCGTAGCCCTCGAGTAGTAACCAAGCGATTCAAGGAGAACGATGCCAATAATTACGTCAGCAAATGTAGCAAGTGCGATCGTCAAACTGGTGGCAGCCGATGCTTTGCCTGCCCTGGTGGGGAACCTCGTGATGGGGAACCTGGTGAACCGCGATTATGAGCCGACACTGGCGCAGGCGGGCGATACCGTCAATGTGCCGATAGCGCCACAGCTCGTGGCCAACAACATCGCCGAGGGCTCCGCGGTGCAACTGCAGAATCCCAGTCTGGGCAACGCGCAGATCGTGCTGAACACGCACGCGGAGGCGACGTTCCAGATTCCGGATGTCACTAAAGTGCTTGCAGTGCCGGATCTGTTGAGGGTATATATGCAGCCCGCGGTGGTGGCGATCGCGGAGAGGATCGAGAGCGATCTTCTGAACCTGTATGCCGGGTTTACGGCGAACACGCCGCTCGGTACGGCGGGAACGCCCGTCACGGAGGCCCTGCTGGATCAGGCGGAAACAGCGTTGTTCGCGGCGAAGGTTCCCGCGAGTGCGCCGAAGTATTTGATGGTCGATAGCAACACATATTCGGCCATGCGGCAGATTCCGCGATTCAGCGAATTTCAGACGGTCGGCGAGGCCGGTCTGAGAGCGATGATCGATGGCACTTTCGGCAAGATCAAAGACTTCTTCGTATTCCGTTCGCAGTATGTGCAGCACACGGGCACTACGCCCGTCAACACGCACAATATAGCGTTCTGCAAGGATGCGATCGGTCTTGTTGTCCGCCGGCTGCCGCAGCCGCTGCCGGGCACTGGCGCGATTGCCGAATATGCCGAACTGGGTAATTTCGGGATGCGCGTCACGATGAGCTATCAACCGAACACGCTGGCACAACAGTTCACGGTGGACGTGCTCTACGGTTGCGCGATTCTGCGCAACCCGTTCGCCGTTCAGATCAACAGCTAGTTAGTAAGTCAACCGGTGCGGGGGCGTGTGGTTGCGCCCCCGTTCTTTATTTGAGAAGCAGGAGGACAAATGGATTTGAGGACCTATTACAGCAAGGTTCGGGACGCCGAGGCCACTCTCGCTGGAGAACATTTCGTGATGGTCAGTCTGGCCACTTCCGAAGGCGGTAAAGAGGGGGTGCTGACGCAAGTGCCGCGGTCAATCGCAGCGAAGCTGATCGCGGAGACGCGTGCACGGGTTGCGAACGAAGCGGAAGCGCAGGAGTTCCGCGAGACGAATCGCGTGGCGCGGGAGCAGCATGAACAGGAGGAAGCGGCGAACCGGGTACAGGTGGTAGTGGTTCCCGCGCGCCAGGCGAAGAAGCAAAGAGAGCGGAGTTAATCATGGCTCTGTTCGTGGATGGGCCGGCATGCACGATCGACGACCTGGTCGATCAGGATGCCGGTCTGCTGCTTGTGGCCGAGACAACAGGTATCAATGTTGCTTCGAAACTGCGGCTCGCACAGGAAGAAATTGAGACTGACCTTGAGTTGTGGCTCATCAAGCCGCGGCCAACAATGGAGATGCTTTGGGGTCCGGTCCTGCGCATCCAACAGATCGTGGTTACCTCGCCGCTGAAGCGGTGGGAGACGATGCAAGCTCTGGCGCTGGTGTACCGCGACGCTTATTTCAGCCAACTGGTGGATCGCTATCAGGCGAAGTGGCAGGAGTACTCGACGCTGGCAAGCGCCGCCCGCGAAAGTCTTATCGGCAGTGGGTTGGGAGTGGTGAGCGATCCGATCCATCGCTCGCGGCCGCCGGTTCTGTCGTCTGTAACTGGGCCGCAGGAAGGCGGTACGTTTTACGCCAGCGTGTCCTCGGTGAACGCGGCGGGGCAGGAGGGCGCGGCCTCAGTCGCTTCGTCAATTACCATTCCGGATGGACAGCTGATGACCGCCGCCGCGGTCGATGCCCCGGGAAACGCCGTCGGCTTCCGGGTGTACGCGGGGACGGCGCTGAACTCGATGTTCCGCCAGAATGACGTTGCGCTACCGGCTGGCGCGACTTACACGTACGTACCGGGGCAAGTTACCCGGGGCCCGCTGCCTGGTCGCGGTCAAAAGCCGGATTTCGTGCGGCCGCTGGCGCGGACGCTGTTGAGGGGTTAAAACATGGCGGGACTTAGCGGGGCTCTGACGGCGACTGTCGTATCGATGTTGACATCGGCGACCGGGGGAGTGAATGTGCGGGTGGGAGCGATCGAAAAGGCCGATTCAAGCCTCACGGCGGCCGGGATACGAACGATTGTGGCGCTGAACGCCAGCGTGGATATCAGCGAGAAGACCGGGTATGTGCAATATCCGGCGCTGCTGGTCTATTGCGATAAGTTATCGAACACGCTTAAGGAGAAGTTCAGGGAGTTCTCGGGAAAGGCGCACATGGTTGTGGAAGTCCGTCATTCGCGGGACACGCTGGAGGGTATTGAACCAGGTGTTCAGGTTTATGTGGACGCCGTTTGCGCGATGCTTGACGATTCGCGAGGCGATTGGGGTTCGGGAACGTTTTATTCGGGCGGATATGACGTGAGTTACGAAACGGTCGGGCGCGGTGGTTTGAATTTTCTGCAACGAGCAAAGGTGGGATTCGACGTGGAGGTCAGCAAGTAAGCGATGGCATATATTTCATCGAACGCAAACCGCTGGTATGTGGCGGGGGAGAGCGCGTACGGCCAGATACCGGCGATCACATCCGTGAACCGGATTCCCGCAGTCAAACTGACGGCGCAACAGCAGCGGGAGAAGAGTCAACGCAAGGACAAGACCGGAAGCCGCACGTGGCCGGGGATGCCGGCGGGGATGCGCAAGCAAACCTCATTCGACCTGACGTCTTACATGAGACACTGGCCGGATCCGACGACACTGCCATCGCATGGGCCACTCATTGAGGCAGCGATGGGCGCGGCAGGCGTCCTGTGGGCCGGGAATGCAGCGGGTGCCGGGAGCACGGCGTCGAACGTGGTGTTTGCCACACCTCACGGTTTAAGTCCGGGGCAGGCGATTACGGCGGGCGGAGAGATCCGCTTTGTGGCGGCGATTGTGAATACCCTCGCCGTGGTTTTGAGTGCCCCGTTGTCCGATGCGCCAGTGCCGGGAGCAGTAATTGGTCAAACAGCCACTTATAGCCTCGCGGCACAATTACCGAGCGTGAGTGTCTTTGATTACTGGGATCCATCCACGGCTATACAGAGAGTCTTGTGCGGTGCAGGTGTGGACCAGATGACCGTTAAGTTGAACGGGGATTTCCATCAGTTTGAATTCAAGGGAATCGCGCAAGATCTGATCGATAGCTCTTCATTCCAGGCGGGCCAGGGCGGAGCAGCGACATATCCCGCGGAGCCGGCGTTGAACGGTTTCAGTTATTCACCGGTGCCAGGTAATCTCGGTGAGGTGTGGCTGGGTGTTTCTCCGAGTCAGTTCTTTACAGTGTCCCAGGCGTCGATACAGATTCAAAACGATCTTGACACGAGAGCCAGGGAATTTGGAACGGCTCTGCCTCTGGAGATCGTGCCCGGTAACCGATCGGTATCCCTGACGCTGGAATTGTTCGGTCAAGACGATGCGGCGACCACGGCGCTCTATCAGGCGGCGAGGCAGCAATCGGCAATCAGCATGATGTTCCAACTGGGACAAGCACCGGGTCAACTGATGGGGATTTACTTGCAGAGCCTCGTGCCCGGCGTGCCCGAGTTCGACGATTCCGACAAGCGCCTCCAGTGGAAGTTCACCGATATGCGCGCACAGGGTACGGCGGAAAACGAAATTGTGGTGGCGTTCGGATGAACTGGACCAGCAGGAGAATCGTTGCGTCGAAGGAGCGCCCGGGCGTTGAGTTCGTGATCGCGCTGATGACGTTTGGACGCAGGATCGAACTCATGCGGCGGGTGCGAGACCTGGCCGTCCGACTGGAGTATTTCGAGGCAGGGCAAGACGCGAAACACGGCATGGAAGCAAGTCTTCTGGGCGCCGAGATCGACCGGCTTTACATCCGTTGGGGCGTGGAAGAAATTCGAGGCCTGACCCTCGACGGCGCCCCTGCCAGCGTCGACGCGCTGGTCGAAGGCGGACCGGAGGAGCTATTTTTCGAAGCTCTTGCGGCTGTCAAAGCAGAGTGCGGGCTGGACGAGAACGAAAGAAAAAACTGACAGTCGCGTTCCACTTCCAGTTTTCGAACCGGGCCGGGTGGAATTGCGAGAGCTGCAGACGGAACGGTCTGGAGACGAAACGGCGGTGCGGTTTTCTGCCCGAAGAAAAGCGCGGTGAACCACGGATCGTATGGGGACGAAAGCAGACGCAGTCCGAGGAATGCCCGAAGTCTTTTGTGACGGGCGAGAGCCTTGCGTTAGTGGAGGAGTTCTTTGTGCGGCGCCGGCTCGGGATCGAGGATTCAATCGAGCTGGAAGCGCGCAAAGTGGACGCATTTCTGATTCTGCGGGACGAGATGGAACGTGAGGAGCGGGATGGCAAAACGCAGCATTGAGGAGACCTTTCAGGCGGTCAAGCCGAAAGGGCGAAAAGGAATTCCGAACCCGCCGACGATCGGTGTCGGGGTGGCAAGCAACAACAACGATCTTTCGACGTCCTTGTCGCAGGCGGGACAGCAGATCGCTCAACTGCAGTCGGCTTATCAGCAGCAGGCGTCGCTGATCACCGCCAATACGCAGGCAATCCAGGGGAATACGTCGGCGCAGAGCACTCACTCAGCCGCGAGCGTGGCGGGCGGCGTGGCGTCAAGTCTCTTCGGGGGGCTTGGACTACTCTCGCCGCTGATTTCGGGCATTGCGAGTCTGTTCGGGGGAAGTTCAACGCCAGCGACGCTGCCGATTTACAGGCCGCCTTCGCCGGTGGCGATCGACGCGACGCTGAACTCGGCGACCCCGAGTGCGGCGGCATCGGGCGCGGCGACGGGAAGCGGGGCAGGGGCGTCCGCAAGCACCAGCCAGGCGGCCCCAACGCCACAGGTCACGGTGAACGTGACCGCTATGGACAGCCAGTCATTTATGGATCACAGCACGGATATTGCGAACGCGGTGCGCGAAGCGATGTTGAATATGCATCCCATCAACGGCGTGGTAGCGAGCCTGTGAATTTCCCGACTTTAAAAACCGGCGCGGCCGCGCAGTACCCGCTCGATCGCGGAGTCCGCTTCTCAACGCAGGCTGTCCGGTTTATGGACGGGAGCCAACAGCGATTCCGGTTGTACGGAACCGGGCTGCGGCGATGGACGCT
Organism: Bryobacteraceae bacterium; assembly: GCA_049516355.1. Lineage (GTDB taxonomy): Bacteria > Acidobacteriota > Terriglobia > Bryobacterales > Bryobacteraceae > BOG-234. The sequence goes on from JBEKTF010000009.1 coordinate 23,227, forward strand.
GAAACTCGACATGCTCGACGAGCAGGAACTGGGCGCGGTCATCGCGTTTGTCGAACAGCAGGGTAGTGCACCGTTTGCATTTACGGATCCAACGACCGGGGCCATCGCTTCGACCTGCGTGATTTCGGGGCAACAGCTGGACGTAACGATGAAAAGTGAGATGAGCGGGCAAACCACCGTGGTGATCGAGGAGATCGCATGAGTTCGTTTCCGCAAATCGGGACTGGCTCGGTCGCGCAATTTCCATTGACCCGTTCGCGAAGGTGGCGGGCGATCAGGAACGATCTAGAGAGCAGCGAGCAAATCATGTTGTCGGATCCAGCAGCGGGCCAGATCGAATGGCGGCTCCCTTATCAGGACTTGACTGACGCGGAAGCAGGAGCACTCGGCAATCTGTTCGCGGCGTCCCAGGGATCGTTTGGCGCGTTTACGTTTATCGACCCGCTGGCCAATCTTCTGGCATGGAGCGAAGATCTTTCCCAACCGGGCTGGCAGTTTGGGTTGCTTCAGAATGCGAGCGGCGTTGGCGATCCGCTGGGAACGCAAAGGGCGTGGTCGGTTTCAAATGCGAGTGCGGCATCCCAGGCACTTCAGCAAACGCTGGGCGTGCCCGGAGAGTATGTCGCGTGTTTCAGCGTTTATCTGCGGAGCAATGTGGCCGGGACGGTGGCGCTTGTTCGCGATGGCACGCAGAGGAACGTAGCAGTGGGCCCGGCGTGGCAGCGGGCGTTCGTGAATAGCACGGGTATCGGCGGGGCTGTGCACTCGGGCTTCTCGATTGCGGTGACCGCGGGACAATCGATCGACCTATGGGGGCTGCAGGTGGAAGTGCAGCCTTATCCCTCGGTGTACAGGCAAACCAGTGTGGCTGAGGGCATCTACGCAGAGACGTATTTCGAAAACGACGAGCTCAAGATCACGAGCACCAGCCCGGGTCTCTCGTCATGCGAGATCAGTTTGATGTCACGGGTTTGAAAAGAGCAATATGCAAAGCGCACTTACAGCCAAGGAACAGCTGAACGCCGATACTCCTCTATTCTTCTTCGACTGCACGCTGGCCGATGGTTCGGTGCGGCACTGGAGCAGCCGCACGACTACGTGGAATGGGACGCCTTATGACGGGCGAGTGGTACGTCAAAACTTGTTTGAAGCCCAGTTGGCCTCCGATACGCAGGTGGGCGGCCCTCCCAAACTAACCTTCGAACTTGCCAACGCCGATTCCGAACTCTCGGAGATCGAGCAGCAGACCGGTTTCAAAGGAGCCCGGCTTATTGTGCAGTCGGTCTTTTTTGATCTCTCGGCGGGTGTCCCGACAAGCGATTCAGCGGTAGTATTCCGGGGGCTGATGAACCCGCCGGACACAATCACCGAAACCGCATTCCGGCTGAGCGCGATGAACCGGATTTCGATGCAGCGGACCGTGATTCCCAATGTGCGTGTGGAGCGGATGTGTCCGTGGCGGTTTCCAACGACCGCGGCGCAACGCCTGCTGTCGGTCGATGGCGGCGCGGAGCAAGGTAAGTATTCACCGTATTATCGATGCGGGTATTCGCCCGACCAGGCGAATGGAACAGGGAACCTGGATGGCAACGTGCCCTTCACGAGCTGCTCGTACTCGCGTTCGGACTGTGAGCAGCGGGGCATGTTCACGATGGATACAAGCGGGCGGACAACCAGCCGATTCGGTGGAATTGAGTTCGTACCGCCGACAATTATCGTGCGGGGGGCGGGTCAAAAGAACTCGCAGCTTTCCGCCGTCCAGGAGAACACGGCAAGTTATAACGACTTCGTACCCCTGGTCTACGGCACACAATGGACCCTCCCGGACGTTGTTTTCTCCCGCAATGACGGCAACCTGACGCACATGGAAGTCCTGCTCGGGATGGGAAAGATTCAAGGCGTCCTGACTGTCCTTGTCGACGATATCCAGATACCGCTGGCCGTCAACGGGACGAACATGACATCGAGCGGCTGGTACAACCTGGTCAGCGCGGGAACGCGGAACGGGCAGCAGGACGGGAATTTCGCCGACGCGAATGGAGTTCCGCTGGGCGATCCGTATGGCAGTATGGCGTATCTGGCAATCGTGGTCCCAAATCGGATCAATGATGGAACCAGCATTCCCACAGTCCAGGTTCTGATGCAGGGCTTGAATCTCTGGCAATTCGATACCAGCGGAAATTTTCTCTACGAGCAGTTCTCGAATAATCCAGCATGGGTATTGCTCGATATCCTGATGCGCTGTGGGTATAGTCTCGGCGAAATCGATACGGCAAGCTTCGCCACGGCGGCAGCGTATGGGGACGCATTGATCTCGGTGGATGACCCGGTTGGCGGCCAGGTGCAGTTACCCAGGTTCCAGGCCAACTTCGCGCTAAAAGATAGCCAGAGTGTGGGCGAAATCATCCGCTCGATCCGAAATGGATCACGGCTTTATATGGTCTTGAACTAGCAAGGCTTGCTTGAGGCGAGAGTCGAAAACACTTTTGCCCTCCAGCAGCCGGCACTGCCACTCGGGAGCAATTCGCTGAATCAATACAACGGCGGGTGGCCTGCATACGAATTCGATGCCACTTCGATTGCGCGCAATAAGGACGGGAGCGCGAGTCTAAAGCTGACGAAGTTGGGCGCGCAGGATACGCCGAACCGGTTATCGATCGAGTTCCAGGACAGCTTCAACCAATATCAGCAGGACAGCTTATCGCTTGCGGACGAGGACGACGTGAGCCTGTGCGGCCAGGAGATCGCGGTTCGCTGGGACGCCGTCGGCATCTCCACGTTCAGCCAGGCTTCCCGGATGTTGCTGCTGGGTTTGAACAGAAGCATTTCGGGGAACGCCTTCGTCGAGTTTCAAACCAGCGTCAAGGCGCTCGGGCTATCGCCGGGGGATCTCATCACGGTTTCGTACCTCAAGGAGAATCTGGAACGAACTCCTTTCCGGATTACAAAGATTACTCCGGGAACCAGCTACCGCACAGCAGTAATCACCGCGCAGTTTCACGATGATGATTGGTATTCGGACACGGCCACGGGCATTACAGGCGGGCTGGGCAAGCAAACCGGTCCAGGAGGGGGACTGCCCGCGCCGGTCATCGGCACCGTTCTCGACGTAAATGGAAATCTGCAACTGGGAATTGCGGAGACCGAGGTTGCCGGCAGTGACGGTTCGGCGGTCGTTGAGCTGAGCGTTTCCTTCACTGCTCCTTCCGGGCAGATTGGAACCTTGGCGGCTCCTCTGATCGGGCTGGCACCGGTGGTGAGTACAAGTGGTGGAACATTGGCGGGCGGCGTCAGTTACTACTACGCTGTTAGCGCCGTCGACAGCGGCGGTGGAGAGAGTTCACTCTCTTTTATCGCCCAGGCTGTTACCGCGTCCGGAGTCAACACCAACTCCGTGATAGTTGATGGTATTCAACTACCGGTGGGTGGAGTGAGTTTTCACATCTACCGCGGAACAGGGCCGGAATCGTTGATCCGGATCGCCTCGAATCGGACTCCAGCCCCTGCATTCACCGATACCGGTTTCCCTCTGCTGACGATTCTGCCGCCGGACCCTCAGTTCGACCACGTGGACGTCAACTGGCGCTGGGAACTGTTGCCTGAAACAGCGGCCACCGTATATTCCGCGACGACGGTGGGTAATCCGGTGCTTCAGTTAGTTGCGAACAAGTACCAGGGCGCCGTCGTCCGGATCGCTCGGGGCACTGGGGCGGGTCAGGAAGCTGCTATCGCGAGTAACACCATGACTGTCGTGACTGTCGGCACGCCATGGTTGACCGAGCCCGACGCGACGAGTTTCTTTGAGATTGCCGAGAACTCATGGCGGCCGGGCGCGAGCGGGAGCACAAGCCCGATTGCGATCGATGTTCCGGAGCGCATCGGCGCTGCCGTGGAAATTTCCGCGCGCGCGGCAAACGCCTCGGATGAGCAAGCCGCCTACGATCTTTCGCCGTTGACGAGTTGGATACTGGGGCAATCGGGCGAGATCGTCGCGGACTCGGGTGTTGCGCCGGCGCCGGTGTTCGGGTTGGTAGTTTCGCCTGTGCAGGGGGGCGTGCTGGAGTTAGGGGAAATCGCGTTCGGCACGCTTGTCAACACGACCAGCATTATTGCGGGAACTTATACGTTCCATTTCTACGATGAAGTCAATGGCACGGCGCCATTTAGTCTGACCACGGCGATCGCAGCGACGGATGCCGGCATCGCTTTCGGCACGCCCTTCGCAGCCGGCACATTGGTACAGATTGAACAGGAGATCGTGCAGATAACGGGCACGAATACGGATGGCAGTTCCGCCGTCACGCGCGGAGTTCATAACACGACGGCCGCGGCCCACACGGTTCCCGTACTTGTATACACGTTGAGTCAAACCGCCGTGACTTTTCCATTTATCAAGAACTTTTTCGGCAGTCCCGCAAGCGGAGACTGGCAAAACAGCGTCGTGCTGCCGAATGTCCGGCTTGCCAGTGTTGAGCTCTACATGACCAACTCGCTGGGCGATGGCGCCATTACGGCGAATTCCTACACGGGAACGATCGATACCGGATTGCGGACGATGGCTGGGGGACAATTCTCTTTCCAGATCAGCGGATATCTGGCTGTTCAAACGGTGGCGGCTCCCATCGTAATCGTCGATGCCGATCGTTCGGTGCGGGATATCGACGGGATCGTTACGACGCCTGCGACGGGGGCGCCCATTACGCTGCAACTGAACCGGAATGGAGCCCCTTTTGTGACCGTACAGTTTGCCGCCGGCGCAACGGTTTCCGGCGTTGTGGAGGGCTTCGGTTTACCGGCCCTGCGGGCTGCAGATCAGTTGAGTCTTGATATCGACGCAGTGGGGACAACAATCCCCGGGAGCAATCTAAACCTCATTCTGCGACTATGATTTGCGGACGAGCTGAATCTCGAATAGCTTTGGCCAGAGTTTGCCTGTCACGAAGAGACGGTCACCCAACGAATCGTATGCGATTCCATTGAGAACGTTTGCCCCGGCGGCAAGGTCGGAGGCCGATAGCAGTCCGGAAAGATCGATCCAACCGGTGACCTGCCCATCCGTTGGCGAGATCCGGGCGATTCTGTCAGTCAGCCAGACGTTCGCATAAATCTCCCCGCGAACGTACTCGAGCTCGTTTAATGACTGGATCGGGGTTTGTCCGTCATGAACGGTAAACCGGCGGATTTCTTGCAAGGTCGCGGGATCCCAGCAACGAATCTCTGCGCTGCCATCGCTCATGAAGATCTGGCGCCCGTCGTTGGTCAGCCCCCATCCTTCTCCCGGATAATCGAAATTTCGAACCGTCTGAAAGCTATCGCGGTCGTAGACAAATCCCCGGTGAGATTGCCACGTGAGCTCCACGACACGTTGATCCAGGACCGTGATGCCCTCGCCGAAATAGTGTGAATCCAATCGAATGCTCTTAAGAATTTTTCCTGACTCCAATTCCACCTGGCGAAGAGTCGATTCTCCATTCAGCCCCGTTCCCTCGTATAGGAAGCCACCGCGATATTCCAGGCCCTGAGTGAACGCGGTTCGGTCATGCGGATAAACATGCACAATTCGATAGCCATAGACCGGCGTGGGCCGCGGCGAGCCGGCGCTGACAAGGCTTGGAACTGCCGTCGCCGTTATTACCAATACGGAAATAAGCCGAGGCTGCATCGTTCTATGATAGTGTTGCTTGCTGCTTGTCCAGAACGTTTCAAAGGTTTACCGGCTATATAAGACGCCCTTCGATCGAATCCGCGAACTCAATCCTCTGCGACACAAACCACTGCATACCGATTTCTGGGCGCTGCAGGACATTTCGTTCAGTGTGGATCGTGGCGAGGTCGTCAGCCTCGTGGGCCCGAACGGTTGCGGCAAAAGCACCCTGCTTCAGGTAATCAGCGGAATTCTCCAGCCGACGACGGGCCGAGTCGTGACGCGCGGACGAGTGGCCGCACTGCTCGAACTGGGCGCGGGTTTCAATCCCGAATTCTCCGGCCGCGAAAACGTCTTTATCAACGGAGAAATCATGGGCATCAGCCGCGCCGAAATGCAACGGAATCTCCCGTTGATCGAGGCGTTCGCGGAAATCGGAGAGTTCATACACAGGCCCGTCAAGGAATATTCGAGCGGCATGTATGTGCGCCTGGCTTTCTCGACGGCAATCCACGTCAATCCGGATATTCTGATCGTGGATGAAGCGCTGGCGGTGGGCGATGCCGCATTCGCGAACCGGTGTATCCGAAAGTTCGAGGACCTGCGCGAGAAAAAGACCACTGTGCTTTTCGTCTCGCACGACCTCGGGCTCGTAAAGCAGCTTTCGAACCGGGCGATTTTTCTGCTGAACGGGCGCATGGAAGCGGAAGGCGAGCCGAAGCACGTCATCGATAAGTACATCGGAGTCGTGCTGGAGCGGCAGAAGGCTTATGAGCAGCGCGACCGGCGAATCCACCCCACGGCGACCTGTCGGCATGGGGACGGTTCGAGCGAGATCCTCGACGTTACGCTGCTCGATGAGAGCGGCCGGCCATGCGGCATCGTTTCCAGCGGTGAGCGGGTGACGATTCGCGTCCGCACCGCCTTCCGGTTGCGGCGTGTCGAGCCGATGGTGGGCATCCTCATCCGCAATCGTATCGGTATGGAAATTTATGGCACGAATACCAGGATTGAGCAGGTGGATTTGGGAGTGTTCGAGCCGGGCGAAGAGCTCGATATTGATTTCCACTTCGAATGCTGGCTCACCCCGCAGCAATACACCGTAACTGTTGCAACGCAGTATCCCGACGGATCGAGCCACGACTGGCTGGACGATGTGATTTCCTTCGAGGTGCTCTCCCGGCGCCAGGCGGCCGGCGTCACAGATCTGCGCGCGCATATTGAGTGGCGGAAAACGGTGGCGCGCGAAGCAGTCAAAGATGGCGAAAGCGCGACTCACGCTTAAAATCCGCGCCGGAGCTCGCAAGACGGCATTTGCGGGACGCTTCGGTGAATCTTGGAAGCTTCACGTCGCCGCGCCTCCGGTGGACGGCAAGGCCAACGAAGCGATCCTACGTTTTCTGGCAAGACTGGCCTGCGTGCCGGCTACTGCCGTTCGGATCGTAAGCGGGTTCACAGGCACAACGAAGATCGTCGAGATCGTGGGAATCGATTCGGATACCCTCCAGCGCGCTATTCTCGAATCGCATGGAGATCCTTCGAATCCAGGAAGCGCTGCGGCGCCAACGGCTTGACGGCTGGCTGTTCTTCGATCATCACGGCCGCGATCCACTGGCTTATCGGGTGCTCGGCTTGAAACCAGGGCATGTTACCCGGCGCTGGTACTATCTCATCCCTGCCAACGGTGAGCCGCGGGGCCTCGTGCATCGGATCGAAGCGGGCGTAATCAATGCCCTCCCGGGGGAGAAATCACAATATTCCAGCTGGCAGGAGCAGCATTCTGAACTGGGGCGATTACTAAGAGGAACGAAGCGGGTGGCCATGCAGTATTCGCCACTTTGCGCGGTCCCTTATGTCGCGATGGTGGATGCGGGCACCGTCGAACTGGTGCGGTCGCTGGGCGTTGAAGTTGCCAGTTCCGCCGAGTTGATTCAGGAATTCGAGGCGTGCCTGAATGACGCTCAGTTCGCCAGCCATCTGGAGGCTGGGCGGCGGGTCGACAAAGTGCGTGCGGAAGCGTTCCGATTTATCGCCGGCAGCCTGTCGAGCGGGGCGAGTGAAATTATGGTCAGGGATTGGATCCTCGAACAATTTCGCGGCGCCGGACTGATCACCGACAGCGGCCCGATTGTCTCCGTGAACGCGCATGCCGGCGATCCGCACTACGAGCCGACGCCCGAAACCAGTTCGCCGATTCGCCCCGGAGACTTCGTTCTTCTCGATATGTGGGCGAAACTCGATCAACCGGATTCGATCTTCTACGACATCACCTGGAACGGGTTCTGTGGCGACGCTCCGGATCGCTTCCGTGAAATCTTTGAAACCGTTCGGGATGCGCGCGATCGCGCCATTGACGCCGTTTCCAGAGCGGTAAAAGAGAAACGCGAAATTCGCGGCTTCGAAGTCGACGATGCGGCGCGAAATCATATCCGCGAACGTGGATTTGGCGAGCGGTTCGTCCACCGCACAGGCCACTCGATCGGGACCGAGGTTCACGGGACTGGCGCCAATATGGACAATCTGGAGACCCACGACGAACGCCGTATCCTCCCCGGCGCCCTTTTTTCGATCGAGCCCGGCATTTACCTGGAAGACTTTGGTGTCCGCTGCGAAGTTGACGTTTTCGTCACCGCGAACTCAGCTTCGACAACGGGTATCGTACAGCGCGATCTGGTCAGGATCGGATAATCTCCGCGGCGCGCAGAAAAATCCCATCGAGCATGGCCTGCGTCAATTTCCCAGTCGACGTATTCTGCTGGCTCGGGTGGTAGGAGCACAACAAGGCCGGATTCAGACTGTACAGCATGTCATGGCCGAACCGGAAATCCGCAAGCCGGCCGATCGCGCCGTGGCTCTTCAAAACGGAAAGGTAAGTATCGAAGGCGATTTTGCCTAAAACAACCACGACCCGAACGTTCCGCAGAAGTTCCAGTTCCCGCTCCAGAAACGGCCGGCAATTTCGCAATTCCTCGGGCGAGGGTTTGTTGCCGGGCGGCGCGCAATGTCCCGCGGCGGTGATCCAGGCGTCGCGGAGCTGAAGGCCGTCCCCGGCGCTTCTGCTATCGGGCTGGGAAGCGAATCCGGCGCTGTACAGGGACCGGTACAGGAAGTCACCGGAACGATCTCCGGTAAACATACGTCCAGTACGATTAGCACCATGTGCCCCAGGGGCCAGCCCAAGAATCAACAGGCGCGCGGCACTATCGCCGAAGGAAGGCACGGGTTTACCCCAGTATTCCCAGTCGCGGAACGCGCGCCGTTTGGCGGCGGCGACTTCGCGGCAGTACCGGACCAACCTCTGGCACCGCTCGCACTCGACAATTTCCCGGTTATTTGTGATAAAGTGCTGTTCATCACTGTTCGGAAGCTCGAACGGGGGCGGCGTGCTTGATTTTGTACAAAATTTTTCTGGCAATATGCAAAAAAAGTAGCACAGTGACGATGTGGTAAGCAGATGGTAATGGGCGGAAGCAGAAGAAATCGATTGACCACGGGGTTCCAAAGCGACAAACTAATAGTTCCGGCTGCTCCCCGGATCTTGTTCAGTAGTTCTCTATCTTCCGCGCCCACAGGTTTCATGAAAGAACATCTGTCGGCGGTCTTCCGATCGGTCATTGTCGTGGTTGCCATTGGTTTGGCGGCAGGTACTGCTTTTGCCGTCACTACCTCAACCACTGCAAAGCACCATAAAAAAAAGAGTTCCGCGCAGGCATCGATTGCCGCAAAGGCGGCGGTGCCTCGCGCGAACACGATGATCGTGAAGCCGCTGGTCGCAGCCACCGCCTCTGCGAGCGTTCCCAAAAAGCGGGGATGGGTCCAGACATGGGACGAGCCTACCTATAAGGATTCAACCGCCAACGACAAAGTGGATGGCGAAGATCTCACTGTCCGTAGAGCGGCCGTCGACGCGCTCGGGCCTCTGAATGGATCCGTGGTGGTCGTCGATCCCACTACCGGCCGTATCCTGACCATGGTGAACCAGCCGCTGACACTCGGCGGCGGTTTCCAGCCGTGCTCCACCATCAAGGTTTCGGTGGCATTGGCGGCGCTTCGGGAGGGCCTCGTCGAACGCACCAGCCCGGTTCATTTCTCCAACCGGCGTTCTTTGGATCTGACCGACGCGCTGGCCTATTCGAACAATTACTACTTTGCCAATCTGGGCATCAAACTCGGTTATGAGCGAGTCAATTATTATGCGCACCTGTTCGGCTATGGGGAAAAGGCCGGATTGAATGTGGAAGGCGAACACGCGGGGTCATTTCCAGAGGCGCCGCCAAAGGATGGTGGCATGGGGATGCTGACCAGTTTCGGTGAGGAGATTTCCCAAACTCCGCTCGAACTGGCTGGTCTGATGAGCGCTGTTGCCAACGGAGGTACGCTCTACTGGCTTCAATATCCGCGATCGCAGGAAGAAGTGAATAATTTTCAACCCCAGGTCAAGCGCCACCTGGATATTTCCAACCTGATCGAGCAGATCAAACCGGGAATGAGGGGTGCGGTTGAGTTCGGTACGGCGCGCCGGGCAAAGCAGGAAGATGAAATTCTAGGCAAGACAGGCACATGCAGCGAGGGCAGGACTCACTTGGGATGGTTTGGATCCTTCAACGAAAGCAACGGGCGTAAGCTCGTTGTCGTCGTCATGTTGACCGGCGGACGTCCTTCGATAGGTGCCACGGCTTCGGGCGTTGCGGGTGACGTCTATCGCAGCCTCGCCTCGGAGAACTTCTTCAAGACCACCTTACCGCTCACGCCGGCATCAATCATGACGCCTCAGATTTGCTGTACAAGGTAGCGGCTGAAGTAAGTAAACCGGTCTGGCCGGGAACTATGCGGATACCGCTTGTGCCTTGCGGTTAGTCTTCCTGGGTGCCGCTTCCGCGGTTTTCACCGGAAAATGCTCGCGAAGCCAATTGTAGATGCCTTCTTTTTGGCTTGCGTTCACGACTCTTTGCCAGCGGATGTCGCCAGTTCGTTCATCATATTCTGCAACGACATACGAATTACCGGTCAGGACAGATACTACCGATTCCGGCCTGATTCTACCGCAATAGTATGAATCGTTGATTACCTGGCGATCTAGCATAATTCCAATTATAACAGAATTTGTGCTTCCCGACTACAAATCGTAATATGTCCCTTTGGTCGCATTAGCGATGAAGCTATGGAGTGCTAAACTTTCCTCACCGGGGGCCTGCGCCGGTCTTATGCCCGGTGATGCACTTTCAATTTCGGCGACAGGCGACGCCGCGGAACTTGAGATATGGTTGTCCAAGGCAGAGCACCGGCGTTCCGATGGGCGTTCCTTCGTGGATTCCTCCAGTCACCAGGGCCGCAACAAGTGCGGGAAAACTGGAAATTAGCCAATTTGCTCAACTTTGGCATTTTGCTTTCGACGGTGACACTTTTTTGGCCGCCATTAAAGGCTGTGGCAGGTCTTTCGTTTCATGATGACCGGCACATTGAGATTGTCGTGGCGCCGCTTCTCTGCGTGGTGCTGGTCTATTGGGAGCGAACCAGGATCTTCTCGAATGCCCGGTTTTCGCCACGCGCCGGAATCCCTTTGCTCTCGCTGGCCATAGTCCTGTGTTCGGCGCTTATATACAGCCCGTCAACCGGCAATGAAAGTACCCGGCTGCGTCTGGTCATATTTGCAATTCTTCTCGTATGGATGGCATCGTTCATCCTTTGCTATGGCACACGAAGCTTCAAGATTGCCCTCTTTCCTTTGTGCTGTCTCTTCATGATGATCCCGGCCCCATCTGCGTGGATAGATCAAGTCACCATTGGTTTGCAACACGCATCTGCTGCGACGAGTTTCGCGATGTTGCGGTTGCTGGGCATACCCGTTTTCAGACAAGGGATGATATTCCTGCTTCCGGGCTTAACCGTCGAGGTTGCGCAGGAGTGCAGCGGCATACGCTCGTGCCTGGTCTTTGTGATCGTGGCGATTCTGGCGAGCCGTGTTTGTCTGCGATCTGTCTGGACACAGTGGGCGTTGGTTGCATTAATGATCCCGATCGCGATATTCAAGAACGCGGTCCGCATCGTTGTTATTTCATCGCTGAGCGCATACGTAGATCGCGCGTACCTGCACGGCCCGCTTCATCGACAGGGCGGAGTCGTATTTTCCCTGGTTGGAATTGCGCTTTTTGTGCCGCTTCTTTCTGCGTTGCAAAGGTCCGAGAACCGCAGGTGCGGGGGCAAAACTGGATAAAAGAGCGCACTTGCCCTTTGGTCCCATTGCTTGTCGAAGGCGGGCGGGCTAAGGTTAATCAGAGCAATGGAGTGAAGCGTGGATGGGGTGTCAGGTGCCGCATCTGCCACATAACTGAAATCGTACGAGACTGGCGACGAATGAATATGCCCGGACGAATTTGGGTCGCGTTGAATTCGAGAACATTGCTGATCGTGGCGTTGTTCATGGGCGTAGTTGCGTGTGCGTCAGCGGACACCACTTGGAGCTTGAACGCCACTTTTTCGGACAAGTTGACCGCCGTCGGCACATTCACCACCAGCGGGGGCTCAAGTTCAGTGGCGCCCACGTTCACTTCCTGGGACGTTACCTTCACGGGAGGACCCGGGAAGGACGATTTTGTGGATTCTCCGACGAAGGACGGTGTGATCGGAGAGGCTTTACTTCCAAATATTTATATCGGATACGGCGGCGCGCCCACAGGAACCGTGGCGGAGTTGGAATTTGCCCACGATCCGGGTTACTCCCCTTACGTCGATATATACCTTAAGTCGGCGTTGACCCCCTCGGGTGGCACGGTGACCCTGATCGGTGGCTACGATTGCCCCGGGTGCGGTCTCCTGGATACCGGTACGCTGGTTGATGGAACCGTTACCGAGACCAGTGGCTCCACCGGTACTGCGCTCCCCGAACCATCCGCCATCTCTCTTCTTGGTACTGTTTCAGGTATCCTCGCTATCGTAATCTTCCGCCGCCGCAAGCGGGCGTAATAGCGCCGCTGGCGTTCCTTTCCTGGGTAGAACTATCTCGGCCCCAGGGGCTGCGGCTGTTTGGACATCTTGCCCAGGGCTTCTCGGGCGCTCGCCGCATCGGGGAAGTGCGGATCGCTGATGAGCGCCCGCTCCAAAGACTGCCGGGCCAGATCGGCGTGGCCATCGGCCAGATACGCCATTCCCAGGTGGTATTGATACGCAGGGTTGCGGGGAACTTTTTTCACCGATTCCGTTAACTGGGCAACCGCCGCCTTCGCTGACCCGAGTTTGTAGTAGGCCCACCCCAGGGTATCGGCCGTTACGGGAGATTCCGGCGCCTTTTGCCTGGCCATCTGTGCCAGCGATACCGCAACGTTAACGTCCCCGCCGTGCTCGATGTAAAGATAGGCAAGGTTGTTGGCTATCAGAGGGGACGTGGGATCGATTTGGTGAGCCCTTTCACAGAGCTTCTTCGCCTCTTCCCAATTACCCTCCCTCTCGGACAGAAGCTCCAGCGACACGTAATTGTTCAGACCGTTCGGGTTGGCCTCGATCGCGGCGCGGAAGTGCGTCCTGGCTTGTTCCAGCGCCCCCCGGGCCAGATCGATGTTGGCAAGCACTGTGTAGGCATCCTCCACTTTCGGGTCCAGCGCGAGCGCCTGCCGCGCGTTGGCTTCCGACTTATCCAGGTCCTTCAGATTGAGGTAGGCCTCCCCCAACAACACGTGCAGTCCCGCGTTTTGAGGGTTCTGTTCCACCAGTTTGGAAATCCGCGGCACAGCTGCCTGGGCTTTCCCCTGCCGCATGTAAAGACTCAACAGCGTACCCACGGCGGAGAGATTAGCGCCATCGCGTTTGAGGGCCTCCTCCAGCCTTCCTTCCGCCTGGGGCAGGTCTCCCTTCGCAATCAAGGCGCGCGCTTCCGTCACATAGGCTGACACCAGGTCCGGATTTGCCTTCAGGGCGCTGCCCGCCAATTGCAGAGCATCGTCGTAATCGCCGCCGTTCGCGTCGAGACGGGCCAACACCGCCGTCGCGTCGGACATTTGGGGAGCCAGTTGACGGGCGCGAGCCAACGAGGCCCTGGCCTCTTCGGCGTGGCCGACAGCCGCCTGCGTGGTACCCAGAAAGTAATAACAGCGTGCACAGTTCGGCTCGGACCGGGTGGCGGCCTGCAGGGCCGCCGCAGCCTCCTGGTACTTGCCTTCTGTCATAAGCAACCGGCCATTCGCGAGGAGACCTTGCGGGTCCCCCGGATTCTGGCGTAGGACTTCCTGATTGAGAGCCCGTGCCTCCTTCATACGCTTCAGGTCGATCAGGACTCCAATCAGATTCGCCTTGACTGCAGCATCCCCGGGCTTCGATGCCAGCAGCGATTGAAACTCGGCGGCCGCCTTCTCCTTTTGTCCGCTGGACAAGTAGAACAATCCGAGGGCCTGGAACGCCCGTGGATCATCCGGCGCCACCTCTTTTAACTCACCGTACAGCTTTTCCGCATCGTTCCGCCGATCTGTCGCCAGGAGAATGCGGGCCAGGAAGAGCCGGGGAAGCACCGCGTGAGGATCCAGCCCGGCCGCTGCACGCATCTCCGCCTCGGCATCCATTATTTTGCGTTGCGAAAGCCAGTACTGGCCCAACGACACGTGGGCATTCACTGAGCGGGGGTTTACTTCAACCCCTTTCTTATACGCTGCTTCTCCATCGGCTGTTTGGCCGGCCGCCAGGTAGGCCGCCCCGAGAAGGGCGTAGCCTTCGACCTGCTGTGGATCGGCTTCGACGGCTTTCCGGAGTTCCTGAACAGCCTTCTCCAGGTCGTGCGTGCGAACGTATTTCTCGCCCAGAATGGCGTGAGCCCGGGCACTGTTGGGCACTACTTTGAGTGCCTCCCCGGCCGCCGCCTGAGCCTCGTTATACCGGCCGCTTGCCAGAAGCACGGTTGCCAGTTCCAGTTGGGCATCCGCGTTCTTTGGTTCCAGGCTCACCGTCTCGGCCAATTCATGGTAGGCGGCGGAGGGGTCCCGCAGTTTAAGGTAGGCGCGGGCTAACTGCCAGTGGGCTGCGGCAAACCTGGGGTCGATCTGCACGGCGTTCCGGAATTGGATCATCGCCTCCTGATACTTGCCGGATTGATAATACTTCTCGCCGCTGTTTAAGTATGCGATCTTTCGCTTGTTCGGGTCGCCGGAGCAGCCGGCCAGCAAAATCGCCATGACCAGTAAAAGCGACCGCAAATGATTGATTTCGACGAAATACATGATAAAACGCACGCCGCCCCAAAGCGTTTCATCACAATATATACGATTGTCACCTTATAGTAACGGGCGACAGCGAGACTGTTTTAGTATCCATCGCCGGGTTCAATCCCACCAGTCTCCAGCAGGTTTGACCTTTGTTCCGGAGCCAACGTGGCGCACGCTCTCAGCGTGCCGTGTCGAGACCCCTCTCGACACCCGTTTCTGCGAATTGGGCGTCGGCACGAGTGCCTGACGCGGCACGCAAAAGAGTGCGTGCGCCACGCACTTGAGGCGATTTTCAGTCGTCGCGGATTCAACCGGCTTTAAAGCCGGTAGTCGTTTAGAAAGTCGACCGCAGTTCAAGAATCTGGCCGGTACGGCGCACGGGCGCCACAACCGGAGACTTTTCCGCCAACGGCGTCGACCGTCTGTTGACAAAAAACACACCGCTATCGGGTTGATGAAAGAACTCGTCATGCAGTGCCTGAGCTGCGGCCTGAATCGAGCTTTCCGCCACGACGAAGGCGAATCGCGAATCCGTGCAGCAGGTGAGAGTAGAGCCGCCTTTCACCTCACCGAGCCTTTGCGAAGCGCGGGCCAGATTGGCGCTGTTGCGGGAGGCATTGTGTCCGACGAGCGAAATCAAAGCGCGGTCGGATTCGACTTCGATGTCGGCGATGTAGCCGAGCTGTTTCAAAAACTCGACGGTTAAAGCCCCGGTTTCCACTGCGAGCGAAAATCTTCTTACCGACGGAGAAATCAATTCGAAAGAAACGCCGGCGTGCTCGAACAACTCCCATACCTCGCGGCCAAACTCCGATGTCAGTGGCGTTCGTGGCGCCCGAAGATGCAGCAATGAAATACCCGTCCTGCAGGCGATGGACATCACAACACCGTCGCAGGGGCTTTCGGATACGATGCGGGTTCCCGGCGCGCCGCAATTCCGCGAATTCCGAATAACGATCGGGATTCTTTGCCAGATTGCCGGGGCGACTGTCGAAGGATGCAGAACCTTGGCGCCGGACCTGGCCATTTCTTCCGCTTCCCCGTAAGAAATGGATTGCAGGCAATGGCCATCGGGCACGAGGCGAGGGTCGCCGGTAAGCATTCCGTCGACGTCTGTCCAGATCTGGATTTCCTCAGCGCCAATGGCAGCACCCACGATCGCGGCCGTGTAATCGGAACCTCCCCGGCCCAGCGTCGTGGTAACGCCATCCTCGGTCGCACCGATAAATCCGCCCATCACCGTGACTTGCCGCTCCGAAACCTTTCGCCGGAGCAGGGCATTCGTCTCAACCTGAAGCGGCGTGGCGTGACCATGCCGGTCATTAGTCACAATTACGCGGCGTGCGTCCAGGTGCGTGGCATCGATACCCGCGTGCCGGAATGCTGCCGTGACGATCAGGCTCGAGAGCCGCTCCCCGAAGCTCAATACCGCGTCGGAAAGCGCGGGGCTCAGGGAGCTGCTGGCCGTCACCTCCATCAGGGCTTCCTCGAGTTCGTCGAAATGCAGGCGAATGTCGCGTTCCAAAGAGACGCTTTGCGTTGGGCTCACCAGGCGCGCCGCTTCCCGGGTGTGGAATTTCCGCAGGCTGGCCAGTTCGCGCCACGCCGCCTTCGGGTTCCCTTCCGCGCAGAATCGCGCGATTGCAAGGAGTCGATCCGTCGTCTTTCCCATTGCGGAAACGACAACTACCGGACGCCGATCGGACTCCCTGACGATCGACGTCACACGCTGTATGGCTGCAGCGGATTCAACCGAAGAGCCGCCAAACTTCATGACTATCATGGTCTTTTCTGGGTCCCTACCCGATTGCAGGTTAAGCGGCAGGTGGTTAGAAAGTCGTAAGCCGGACGTAAAAACTTGTCTCGGTTTAGGATCCATCACCCGGTCTAAACCGGTCTAAACTGGTCTAAACCCACCGCCTTATAGGCGGTCAGCTTTGAGCTGGTCTCACCTTTGCTTTCCGAATATCCTGAACATTTGTGGCGCACGCTCTCAGCGTGCCGTGTCCGCACTCATGCGGACACCTCTTTTGAGGCAGGGAAAGCGTCGAGAAGAGCGACGCGGCACGCAGGTGCGTGCGCCACGCCCTTCAGGCGACTTTCAGTCGCGCCCGATTCTACCGGCTTTCCTCCCGCGCGCGGGTCTGCAAAAAGGCTGTTCATTCGAAAGACCTTACTGAGCCGCCGCGACTCTGAGTAAGTGACCGCAAGCATAGTTTTTCCGCAGCTGGGCTTGGCTTAACGACTACCATCAGCGAGCGGTTTTCAGCCTTTCTCAATAACCTGCCAAGCCACTCTGTATCGGTTATTCGGGCTTTTCTTCCGGAGTCCCGGAAGTAGCGAACCGGTAGCCCACCCATGGCTCGGTTAACAGATACTTCGGATCGGAAGGAACGGCCTCGATCTTCTTACGTAACTGGTTGATAACAACCCGCAAATACTCAACTTCATCGCCATAATCCGGTCCCCAGACGGTCTGCAGAAGTTTCCGGTGGGGAATCGGCCGGTTCGGATGATCCACCAGGAACTTCAACAGTTCGAATTCCTTCGGCGTCAGCCGGACGCTGTGTCCGCTGCGCGTGACGCGCCGGGTATCGAAATCGATTTCCAGATCGTCGTTGACGAACACGTGGGGCCCCGCATCTCCCGACGACGGTACGCGCCGCATGGCTGCTCGAATGCGCGCCAGCAGCTCCTGGATGCCGAACGGCTTGGTTACGTAGTCGTCCGCTCCCGCATCGAGTGCGTCCACCTTATCGCGTTCGGTATTACGCACGGAAAGCACAATAATGGGGAGCTCGGAATTCTCGCGGATTGCCCGGCATGTTTCCAGACCTCCGATTCCGGGCATGTTGAGGTCGAGCAGAATCAAATCGGCGGGATCGTGCCGCAGTACCTCCAGCGCCTCTTCGCCGGTCTTCGCTTCCATCACGGAATAGCCGAGATCGGTGAGCGTGGCCTTCATGGCGCGCCGCAACTGCGGTTCATCGTCGACGACAAGTATGGTTGCTGTATTCATCCGGACCGGCTGTCTTTTGACCAACTGTCTTTTGACCAACTGTCTTTCGACCAACTAGTGCACGGCATTGGCCTGCAGGGGCAATGTAAACACGATGGCCGCTCCGCCTCCCTGGCGGTTTTGCGCACGGATCTTACCACCGTGAGCTTCGATGATACCTTTCGCAATTGCCAGCCCCATACCGGTACCCTCGGTTTTGGCTCTGCTCCTGCGCCCCCGGTAGAATTTCTCGAATACGCGCTCGATCTCGTCCGGGCCGATACCCGGGCCGCGGTCCATGACCGAGATGATCGCCTGGCCTTCCTCGAGGCGGGCCTCGATCTCGATCGGCGAGTCGGGCGGCGAATATTTGTGCGCGTTTTCCAGTAACTGCATCAAGGCCCGGCGAACGAGGCCGGAATCGATATCCAGTACGAGATCGGGCGGTATATTGATCGTATAACGCCCAGGGTTCTCATCCCGCGTTTCGGCTACGGCGGCTCGGGCAAGTTCGGATAATCCCGTCGGTTCGCGATGAAGCCGAAGTTCCTGCGATTCGATTCGCGCCAGTTCGATGGCTTCGGTGATGGATTGCTGCAGCCGCTCCGATGCCTGGTCGATGATGCTCAGCAGTTCCTGGCGCACTTCCTCCGTCCGGGGCGGTATTGAGATCAGTCTCGTCACGCAGGTCCGTATCGCGGTCAGCGGCGTTTTCAGGTCGTGCGCCAGGCCGTCGAGCAGCGACGATTTGAACTCTTCGTTGCGCTTGGCCACCTCCGCGGCTGCCGCCCGGTTGAGCGCCCGGACGCGTTCGTAATTGATCGCCAGAAGACTGGCAATCGAATCGCGCGTGTTCGGGCTCAACTTTGCGCCGGCGAGCGCCAGACTTCCCACCACGTGCGTCCCCAGCCGGACCGGCACGACACTGGGATTGCCATCGCCCGTCTTGTTCCCATAAAACGCTTCGCCCGTTTCGGCGACCCGGATCATGTCGGCCTGCGAGATACCGGAACCCTGAATCGAGCCATATAACTGATTCGCCGCCATATCGTAGAACGCAATGTGGCTGAGACGGAGAATCTGGGCCGTTTTTGCGACCGATACCCGAACCGCATCCCGCGCTTCGTCCATCAGCATCGCGCGGCTGAGTTCGTAAAGAGTACCGATCTCGTTGCGCCCGGCCACGGCTTCTTCGGTGCGCCGTTTCGCCTGCGAAGACAACTGGCTCACAGTTACGGCCGTGACGAGGAAAGCAAATAACGCAACCCAGTTTTCAGGGTCCGAAACGGTGAACGTCCCGATCGGCGGCAGGAAGAAAAAATTGAATCCAAGGACGGAGATCACGGAAGTGAAAATCGCTTCCGCCAGGCCCCACTGCGTCGCCGCGCCCAACACGAGCAGCAACATCATCAGGGCGACCGTGGTCGCATTCACCGGAACCCAGCGGCAAGCCGCAATCAGCGCGCACACCGCCGCCGCGCATAATACGAAACGCCGCAGAAGCGGGCCGGCCTTTACCATGTGTTACTTCATAGCACAGCGTCCCGGAATACACAGCGACAATCCGAGCCCAGGCGGTTCTACAATAAGAACAGGAGGCTTGGTTTTGCATTCGCACACGCACGGACCCACTTCGAGCCGTGTTCTGGCCTGGTCCCTCGCTGCTACGAGCGCATTCGTGGTGGTCGAACTTGTTTCGGGCATCCGTGCGCAAAGCCTCGCCCTGATTTCAGACGCGGGACACAACGCCACCGACGCATTGGCGCTGGCTCTCGCCTGGTTCGCGGTCTTCATGCAGAGTAAGCCGGCCGACGAATCCCGCACTTTCGGCTATCACCGGGCCGGTGTGCTGGCCGCTTTCGTCAACGCTCTTACTCTGATAGCTCTGTCCGCCTGGATTCTTTATGAGAGCTGGAGGCGCCTTTTCGTTCCCGCGGTTGTAAATGACACGGTCATGCTCGTTGTAGCGGCCGGCGGCCTGGTTCTCAACGGCGGAATCATGCTGGGAATACGGCGATCGGGCAGTAGTGATATCAACATGCGCGGGGCTTTCGTCCACATGCTGGGCGATCTCCTCGGAGCCGCCGCGATTGTGGTGGGAGCGCTCGTGATCCGCGCGTCCGGCTGGATGCAGATCGACCCGCTGCTCTCGATCCTGATTTCGCTGCTGATCGTCTGGACCGCATGGGGCATTACGCGTGAATCGCTCAACATCCTGCTTGAGGGACTGCCGCGCGGGCTCGAGCTGAAACAGGTGATCGGCGCGGTTCGCGAAATCGACGGCGTACTCGACGTTCACGATCTCCATATCTGGAGTCTCGGCTCGAACTCGCACGCGCTGAGCTGCCACGTGCTGATTGCGGATATGCCGCCATCGCAGAGCGACCACATCCTCCACGAGGTGAAACACGTCCTCAGCGACCGTTTTCATGTCCACCATACGACGGTGCAGTTCGAGCACATGAGCTGCGCAATTTCAGACACGGGCTGCGTGATCCCGGTGGATCACGGGCACGTTCACCATCATCACGCCCATTAGTGCACGCGACTTCCAGTCGCGTTCCTGCGTAGGGTGGAACGTGATAACGTGTGCCTATGCCTGAGAGAGCAGTATTGGAATTCTGGAAGGATCTTCAACCGATCAGCAAGGTATTCCAGGCCGACGCTTTACCTGAGGTCTACATCCACAACGCACCGACCGACGACCTCCGGCTTTACGTCCCATTCAACGAAACAGTCTCTTCACGCCCCCTCTGGATCTCGCCCCAGCAGAACCGATGGTGCGATGTCCTGCTGGCAACGAGCGCGGGTCTGGTCAACCGGCACTATCATCCTCATGAGGTCTTCGCTTACACGATTTCAGGTAAGTGGGGCTATCTGGAACATGACTGGACCGCCACTGCCGGCGATTTCATCTATGAGGCGCCCGGTGAAGGACACACGCTGGTGGCATATGAGCACAAGGACCCGATGAAGGTCTTCTTCGTCGTGAAGGGTCCCCTGATCTGGCTGGATGAAAACGGCGAATCATGCGGTTTTTTCGACGTCCACAACTACATCGCGATGTGCAGGGAACATTACGAGAAGATCGGCCTGGGCGCGGACTACGTCGATACTCTGTTCCGATAGCCCATGCGGATCGCCCCCGCCTCTCCAGCGGACACGCCGGTAATTCTCGAGATGATCAAGGGTCTCGCGGAGTACGAAAGACTAAGCCATATCGTAACTGCGACTGAAGAACAAATTCGCCAGACTCTATTCGGGCCGAAACCGGCGGCCGAAGTCCTTTTGGCGGAATGGAATTCCGAATGGGCGGGCTTTGCTTTATTCTTTCCGACTTATTCCACGTTTCTTGCCCAGCCGGGTCTCTATCTCGAAGACTTATACGTGAAACCCCATGCGCGCGGCAAAGGCCTCGGTCTCGCCCTGCTCAGAGAACTCGCAAAGATCGCCATCGCGCGCGGCTGCGGCAGGGTGGAGTGGGCGGTCCTCGACTGGAACGAACCCTCCATCGGTTTCTATAAGAAGCTCGGGGCGGTACCGATGGATGAGTGGACCACTTATCGGCTTACGGGTGAAGCCCTGAAACACCTGGCGTCCTGAGATAAGAAGTGGGGCGGACGCCCGCGTCCGCGCCGGACCCCCGGTCCGGCCCTCCAGCCTACCGTATTTCTCTCTTCGAGGAGGCCGACGGGGGCGTCGGTCGCGGTCCGGGGGACCGCCCTACCGCGGAATTCTGACTAACGAGCCGGCCCGCCCGAAAGCCACGCCTTTCCCCGCGCGTAGAGCGCTTCGACCTCCGGCCCCTTGAGACCCGGCATGTCTTTCTTCACGTTATAGCCGATCCGAGTCTGCAGATACGCCAGATGGCGATAGCCCTCGGGAAATTGCTGCAGAATTCTCCCGTCCAGTCTCAGCGGGTTCGCCGGATCCGGGTCGATCGCATCCATGCGGTCCTTCTCATAGATCGGCTGCCGAAGCACAACTCCCCACTGCCCGTTGCGCTTCTCGAAGAAATCGTAAAAGCGGCCCGTGCAGACCACATCCACCAGATGTTCTTCCACCTTCGCGCGCTGCGAAATCGTCATTTTGGTTTGAGAAATTGCGCGATTGCCCACCACCTCGATCGACGACCCGCCAAGGAAATGCAGAATGCTCACGCCTTTGTTCCAGCCTTCGATGCTGACCTTGATGAATTCGGTCGCCGGTCCCTGGAACCACGTCGCCATCATGTACCCGTCGTCAGTCCAGACGGTGCGAAATTGCTCCCAGAAGCCCGCGTCACGCCACATTGCCCAATTTTCCACAACTTCCCGGATTGCCAGTTTTTCAGTCATCATCGTTATCGCCTCAAAAGCGCAAAGGGCGCTGTCCCGCGCCACCATGCAATGGAAGAACTTTCCGCTTCAGTCGCCTCGCATTGGATAATGCCGCGACCCGTTTTGC
Source organism: Bryobacteraceae bacterium (assembly GCA_049516355.1). GTDB lineage: Bacteria > Acidobacteriota > Terriglobia > Bryobacterales > Bryobacteraceae > BOG-234. Next base: position 45,500 of record JBEKTF010000009.1, read on the forward strand.
GCGAGTTCCTGAAAAGACTGTATCACCGTTACCCGCCTGGGATTTGCTACCCTGATACACGCAAGGAGATTAACGAACAATGAAAATGACGCGCACATTCGCGATCGGCACTCTGCTGCTGACAGCGGGCATCGGCTCAGCTTTCGCACAAGGAAAGGCAGCACCAAAGCCCGGCCTGACCCTTACATCACCGGACTTCACAGACGGCGGCGTAATCCCCAACAAATACACTCAGGCGGACCCGAACCCGGTCTCGCCCAAACTGGAATGGACCAATGTTCCCGACGGCACGGTCAGCTTCGTGTTGCTCCTGCACGATCCGGACGTGGGGTTCCAGAAAAAGACCGACGACGTTCTGCACTGGATGGCATTCAATATTCCTGGTAGCTCCACAGGTCTCGCCGGAGGCCAGTCTGCCGACGCCAAGTTGCCCGATGGCACCGTTCAGCTGGTTAATACGGGCCGGAAAGTCGGTTTCATGGGCCCAGGTGCGGGTGCTGCGGGTCCGTATCATCACTACACCTTTGAGCTCTTCGCGCTGGATACGAAGCTGGATCTCGGCCCCGATGCGACCCGCGCCGACGTTATGAAGGCCATGGACGGGCACGTCATCGGCAAGGGCGTCCTCGAAGGCCGTTTCCACCGCTAGGATTTTTCTGTTTGCGGTAAATGGCGGGGCTGCGTGTTTCTGCGCGGTCCCGTCTTTTCTTTGCTATCACAGGCCAGATTCAGCCAGGTGAATCAGCCACCAGGCCGCCAGTTTACATATAGTAGATGGAACGGAGGCTGCGACCCGATATGGAACTGAAACCCGGCGCAAAACTCGGCCCGTACGAAATCGTCTCGCCCATCGGCGCGGGCGGCATGGGTGAGGTCTACAAGGCCCGCGACCCGCGCCTCGACCGCATCGTCGCTCTCAAAGTTTCGAAAGCCGAATTCACCGAGCGTTTCTCCCGCGAAGCTCGCACCGTTGCGCAGCTGAATCATGCCCACGTCTGCACGCTGCATGACGTAGGGCCGAACTACCTGGTCATGGAGTTCGTCGAGGGCGTGCCCCTTCACGGCCCGTTGCCGATCGAGAAGGCCCTGGAATACGCCGGGCAGATTCTCGATGCTCTTGACGCCGCCCATCGCAAAGGCATCGTCCACCGCGATCTGAAGCCCGCCAACATTCTCGTCACGACGCAGGGAATCAAGCTGCTGGATTTCGGCCTCGCCAAACAATCCGCCGCGCTCGGCCCCGACGACATCACGAGGGCCGCCGCCACCGTGGAAGGGAGCATCACCGGAACTCTGCAATATATGTCGCCGGAGCAACTCGAAGGCAAGCCCGCCGACGCCCGCAGCGACATCTTCGCCTTCGGCCTGGTGCTGTATGAGATGATCACCGGCCAGCGGCCCTTCACCGGCGGGAGCCAGGCCAGTATCATCGCGTCGATTCTCAAGGAACAGGCCCGTCCCCTGCGCGAGTTGCAACCGCTTACGCCGCCTGGCCTCGAACCGGTGCTGCAGACGTGCCTCGAAAAGGATCCCGACAATCGCTGGCAATCGGCGCGCGAAGTGAAACACGCGCTGGAGTGGATGGCGCATCAGACCGCACCCGCCTCCGAACCAGTTCCGCCCATCGCGGCTCCGTCGAAAAAACTGCGGCTCTGGCAGTCCGCGGCGGCGCTGCTGGCTCTCGTCGCGTTAGGTCTGGCAGGCTGGATGTTCCGGCCCAAAGCCGAGCCGCCCGCCCCGATCACCCGTTTCCAGGTGCCGCTGCCGGAAAACACAACTTTCGACACGTACCTATCGCTCTCGCCGGATGGCCGCAAGCTGGTCTTTACCGCCATCCAGAGTGGCCTGTGGATTCGCGATCTGGATGCGCTGGAGTGGCGGAACCTGGCCGGAACCGAGGGCGGGCAGAGCCCCTTCTGGTCTCCGGACAGCCGGTTCCTGGGGTTCTCCGTCCAGAACCAGATCAAAAAAATCGATGTGGCCGGCGGCCCCGCGCAGACGCTGGGCGCGATTCCAGCAGGCGTCGTGGGCACGGGCGCATGGAACCGGGACGGCGTCATCGTCTTTGGCGGCCGCACGGGAGGCCCCATGTGGAAGGTTTCGCAGGCGGGCGGCATTCCCACGGCTCTAACCGCGATGGACTCGGCGCACGGAGACAGGCTTCACGCACTACCCACTTTCATGCCGGACGGCAAGCACTTCATCTACCTGCGGTTTGGCAATCCAGAAGCGTCGGGCATTTACGCCGGTTCAGTGGACGCCAAACCGGAGCAGCAATCGCGGGAGCGCATCCTGGCCGTCAGGCTCGGCGCGTCGTACGTCAACGGTACCCTCTTTTTCATGCGCGAGAACACCCTGATGGCCCAACCCTTCGACGCAGGCCGATTGCAATTGCGCGGTGAGCCGGTACCGGTGGCCGAGCGCCTGGCAATTGTCGGCCTCACGGGAGTTTTTTCGGTTTCTCCCGGTGGCGTGCTGGCATACCGCACCGGAACCCAGAGCGCAAATTATCAGCTCACCTGGTTCGACCGGCAGGGGAAGATCCTCAGCACCTTCGGGCAGCCTGACACCGATCAGGCGATCATGCTCTCGCCTGATGGAACGCGCGGCGTGGTCCGGACCGGCACCAGCACTGGCACGGGGCTGGGCGATCTCTGGACACTCGACTTTGCGCGCGGCGTGCGCACGCGTTTGACGTTTCGCCAAAGCCCCGGCTCACGGGGCGTCTGGTCCCCGGACGGCAGCAGCATCGCCTTCTCGGGCGGCAATCTCCTCGACACGGTGTATGAAAAAGTCGCCTCCGGGGCGGGCGACGAGAAGGAACTCCTGAAGGAGCCGGGAACGATCCACTTTCCTACCAGTTGGTCGCGCGACGGACGGTTTTTGCTGTACCACATCGTCCTCGCGCCGAAGACCGGAGACGATCTTTGGGTTCTTTCGCTGGAGGGTAACCGCAAGCCGGTGCTCCTGCTGGGCACTGAGTTCAATGAATACAACGCGAGTTTTTCGCCCGACATGCGCTGGGTCGCTTACGCCTCCAATGAGTCCGGCCGCTTCGAAGTCTATGTCCGCCCGTTCGTGGCTGCGGGACCTTCGGGGGCGCCGGCGCTGGGTGAAGGCAAGTGGCAGGTCTCCAAAGACGGTGGAGACAGACCTAAATGGAGCGCGGACGGCAAGCAGATCTTCTTTGACGCTCCTCCCAACGGAACGGCCAAGATGGCCGTGGATGTGAAAGCGAATGGCGCCGCCTTCGAGGCCGCCGTGCCGCAACGGCTGTTCCTCTCGCCGGTCGATGGCGGCTGGGACGTTACCGCCGACGGCAAGCGCTTCCTGCTGGCCGCGCCTCAGGGCGGACAGACCGCCCAGGTGCCCATCACCGTGGTGCTCAACTGGCCCGCGCTGTTGCAGAAGAAATAGCAGATTCCGCAAACCGAACGGTCAGTGATATAGTAGTGTTTTCATGATCGGCCGCCGCCACGGCTATTTTAGTTTTCGATTTTGGAGCCCCACCCCATAGTGGCGTTGGTTCGATCTGAATTTCAGGATTGCCAACCCACTCGAAAGAGTGGGTTTTTTCATTTTAGGGAAGGTTTCACGGAAGGTTTCAAATGATCATTTCAATGCGGCCCCACGCAACGAAGCAGGAAGTTGAAAATGTCAAAGAACGAATTCAGGAATTCGGCTTTCGAGTGCATTCCATTGAAGGCGAGGAAAGAGTCGTGATCGGCGTCGTAGGCGTCGGCGGAGACGTCGAGGCCTGCCTCGAATCCCTCGAAGCGACCCCCGGCGTGGAAAAAGCCATGCGCATTTCCGCTCCCTACAAGTTCGTCAGCAAGGAGTTCCGCAAGGATCGCACCGTCATCCGCGCAGGCCGCGCCGAGATCGGCGGCGATCAGTTCATTACCATGGCGGGTCCCTGCTCGGTCGAGAGCGAAAAACAGATCATGGAGACTGCTGAAGCTGTGGCCGCGGCGGGCGCGAAACTCCTGCGTGGCGGAGCTTACAAACCGCGCACATCCCCTTACGATTTCCAAGGCATGGAAGAAGCCGGTCTCAAACTGCTAGCCAAGGCGCGCGAAGCCACCGGGCTCGCGGTCATCACCGAAGTCATGAGCGATCGCGATGTCGATCTGGTTGCGCAATACGCCGACGTCCTGCAGATCGGCGCGCGTAATATGCAGAATTTCGCGCTGCTCAAAGCGCTCGGGCGCTGCGGCCGTCCCGTCTTACTCAAGCGCGGGCTCAGTGCCACCATCAAGGAATTGCTCATGTCGGCCGAGTATGTCGTGGCCCATGGAAATCCGCACGTGATGTTATGTGAGCGCGGAATCCGTACCTTCGAAACCGCCACCCGCAACACCTGTGACATTTCGGCCGTCCCGGTGCTCAATGAGATGACCCATCTGCCGGTGATTGTCGACCCCAGCCACGCGGCGGGAAAGCGCACTCTCGTTCCGGCGCTGGCGAAGGCCGCTGTGGCGATCGGCGCCGACGGTATCATCGTCGAAGTGCATCCGTGCCCCGAAAAGGCGGTCAGCGACGGCGCCCAGTCCCTCACCATTGAGGGCTTCCGCGACATGATGCACCAGCTCTCCGGCTACATCGAGTTGTGGAAGCAGGAGCGCGTCTCCGATTTGGTGACAGCTTAGACCAGTGCTACGCTCGCGCAGACTCGTCACGCTAACGATCCTGCTTGCGGGCATACTGCTCGTGTGCGGGGCCGCCTGGTCCCGCATCCACGCGAGCCGTGCGTTTTTCAATCCACCTGTGTTGCTGTCGCGCTTCCCCGCCGAGGATGCCTTGGTGCTGAGCGCCGATTTTGCAGTATTGCGGCGCGCCGGCCTGCTAACCGAATCGAGAACCACGCTCGAGCCCGAATACAAGCAGTTCCTCGACGGTACCGGCTTCGATTTCAAGCGCGATCTCGATTCCCTCGTAGCTTCCTTTTCGCGCACCGGAACTTTCTTCATCGTCCGCGGACGCTTCGACTGGAAGAAGCTTCACGACTACGCCGCGCGTCAGGGCGGATCGTGCTACGAGGACCTTTGCCGCGTACAAGGTAGCCAGCCCGACCGCCACATTTCATTCCTGCCTCTACGCCACGATGCGCTCGCACTCGCCGTCAGCACCAACGATCTGGCAGTCACGCGGCTGACGAAAACAGCCGATCCGGTCACCATCCCTTTGCCCTCGGCCCCCGTTTGGATCTCAGTGCCAGGAGCGGAACTCCGCCGGCAAGACGCGCTTCCGCCAGGCATGCACCTGATGCTTTCGGCTCTGACCACTGCCGACCGCGTCGTCATCACGTTCGGTCCAGGCGTGCAAGGAATCGAAGCCGTGCTCGAAGCCACATGCCGCACGCAGGATGATGCCCGCATTCTCGCCAGCCAGCTGAGCTCCATGACCGCCATTCTGAAAAAGAACGTGTCCGATAACGAAGTGGCCGCAATGCTTGCCGCCGGCAGTTTCGATCAGAGGGACCGCCGGGTTACAGGTAAATGGCCTCTCCGGAAAAGCCTCCTCGACGCCCTGACGAACGGCCTCTAACCCGCTCGCAGGGGAACGCCGGCGGTCTCGCCGCCGGTTCCTTGACAGTCCAGGCTGGACATATCGCCGAGTCTATGGTCCGCTGGAAGATTGAGCACAGCACCAACACAAACCAGAATCGCCGCGCCCGTCAACACACCACGCCAGGTACTCTTCGCCAGCCTGATCGGCACGACCATCGAGTTCTTCGATTTCTACATATACGCGACCGCGGCGGTGCTCGTCTTTCCCCGCTTATTCTTCCCCGCGTCCGACCCCGCCTCCGCCACGCTCGCCTCGCTGGCGACCTTCGGGATCGCGTTCCTTGCCCGGCCGGTCGGTTCTACGCTCTTCGGTCACTTCGGCGACCGCATTGGCCGCAAGACCACTTTGGTCCTCGCACTGTTGACCATGGGGCTATCCACCATCGCCATCGGCGCGTTGCCGACCTATAGCACGATTGGCTTCGCCGCGCCGCTGCTCCTCGCCCTGTGCCGCTTTGGCCAGGGACTCGGTCTCGGCGGCGAATGGGGTGGCGCGGTGCTCCTCGCGATCGAGAACGCGCCTCCGAAGAAGCGCGCCTGGTATGGCATGTTCCCGCAGCTCGGCGCGCCCATCGGGTTCTTCCTTTCCGGCGGCATCTTTCTGCTGCTCTCCCGGTGGCTCACCGACCAGCAGTTCTTCGCGTTCGGCTGGCGCCTTCCGTTCCTCGCGAGCGCCGTGCTGGTCTTCCTCGGCCTCTATGTGCGGCTGACAATTACCGAGACTCCAGTGTTCCAGCAATCCCTCAAGCGCGGCGAGCAATTGAAGGTGCCGATACTGGCGGTTTTTCGTAAACACACCAAAGCCCTCGTGGCGGGCGTCCTGGTCTCCCTTGCAACGTTCGTTCTCTTCTACCTGATGACGGTCTTCGCGCTGTCGTGGGGCACTACCGCGCTCGGCTACAGCCGCGGCAAGTTCCTGCTAATGCAGTTATTCTGCGTGTCTTTCTTTGCCGTGACCATCCCGATTTCCGCAACTCTCGCCGAGCGCGGGCGCCGTCGCGTGATGCTCTGGATCACCGCATCGATATTCGTCTTCGGCCTGATTATGGCGCCGATGTTTGTCGCCGGCACCACAGGGGCGGTAGCGATGATGGCACTCGGCCTGGCGTTGATGGGCCTCACCTACGGACCGCTCGGCACGGTGATTTCCGAACTCTTCCCGACACCCGTGCGTTACACGGGCAGCTCGCTGGCGTTCAGCCTCGCCGGCATCCTGGGCGCGTCCCTGGCCCCGTACATCGCCACATGGCTGGCCACAACCTGGGGACTCCAGTACGTCGGTTACTACCTCTCCGCATCCGCGGTCTTGACATTCCTCGGGCTGCTATCGATCCGGGAAACGAAAGACGACGACCTCGCCATTTCATAGCCCGTTGGCAGCCAACTCGTCCAGCAGATCAGCGGCTTTGTTAAGGTTGTCTACCCCGAAGACCACCAACGCCTTGGTCGATCCGGGCTCCAGTCCGCAGTAGGAATATTCAATGTTGATCTGTTGTTCGCCCAGCCGCGCGGCTGCGCGGCCCAACTCACCCGGACGATGCGCAAGCCTGACAATGGCGACGTCCGTCTCCTCGAAGATCATACGCAGACCGCCCAGCACCGCCATGGCGCTGGCCTGGTCGTCCACCAGTAATCGGGCCAGGCTTTCGCCCTCTTCCACATACGATTGAAAAGCCAGGATGTTCACTCCACGCTCTCCCAGAGCGAGGAAGCACTTCCCCAGCGCACCCGGTTTGTCTGCAATCGTTACGGTAAACTCTTTCGCCTTCGGCATGCGTCTTGACTCCTCATTCCCGGGTCTCCACAACCAGTGGAGAGATCTTTATCATAGTGTCGCAACGACGCCGCTATTCGGAAGCGATCCACTTTGGACGTAATGCGGCTATGCGTAGTGATGGATGCGCTTTAGTATCCATCGCCAGGTTTTTTCAGCAGGATTGACCTTTGTTCCGGAGCCGACGTGGCGCACGCTCTCAGCGTGCCGTGTCGAGACTCTTCTCGACACCCGTTTCTGCGAATGGTACGGGCGTCGGCACGAGTGCCGACGCGGCACGCGAAAGCGTGCGCCACGCACTTCAGGGGACTTTCAGTCGCAATCAATCCTACCGGCTTGAGCCGGTGGCTGTTCAGCTTCGACCCTCGAAAGAGCAGGCGTCTGAGAGCGAATCCGCGCAGGGGCATAGGTTTGAAGAGGCACGGGAGTTGTTCTCCAGGCCTTGTTGGCTCGATCAGCGGTCCGATGTTCCAGAGCAGTTCCTGGCCATCGGCTGGGTGGGTGACCGGCTGTATTCTGTCATTTTTGAAGTGAGGGAAGACGAGGAGGGCGAAATTTTGAACCTCGTCACCCTTTGGAAGTCGACGAAGGAGGAAATCCGGTTGTATGAAGAAAGCTCGTAAGCCGGCCAGCGCGGTTTCCGCCGATGCAATCGCGCGACTGGCCGATCAAGGCAAGGATGTTTCCCGTTTCTTCAAGGGCCAGGGCCGCATGGTCCAGCCGATTCAGCGCGTTAACGTGGACGTCACGACGAGCATGCTGGAGGAGCTCGATAAGGCCGCTCGAGACCTCAACGTGAGCCGCCAGGCTGTCATTAAGACGCTGGTCCGGCAGGCTCTGGATCAACACTATCTGGCACAGCGTGCAAGGCGACCGCAGCAAGCGTCCTGACGATCACCCCGAGCCCAAATAAATTTTCGCCGCCTTTAATCAATAGCTTACAGTGTCGGTGGACCCTTCGAAAAGCCGCTATTCCAGGACCGCGTGTTAACTTCCAATCGAGAACCAGGTCGTACCCATGACGTATCTGGTCGCTAAGCCGTATACTTCTCGAGGCAATGTGCGGTGAATGCAGAAACAATGGGCGGCAGGCGCTCCCGTTATTGGTGCGGCCCCGGTCTCGTCCGAGAAACCAAAACGGCTGTTCCGCCTGACAGGAATCAGGCGGGTGGAGCGCTCCAACTTTTCTTAAAAGGAAAATGAACAATCGAAAGGCACCAGTAGCCACGCGCTACGATAAAACTTGACCCCGGCAGCACCCGACATCCTCGCCCGTATTGTGTCCCGTAAACGGGAAGAACTGCGCGCATCGACTGTCCCGGTCGCCGACTTGCACCAACTTGCGCAATCCCTGCGCCCAGGCCGCCGCGACTTCACCGCCGCGCTGTGCTCAAAGCGACGTTCAAAACAGCCGGCAATCATCGCCGAAATCAAGAAAGCCTCCCCCAGCCGCGGAGTTCTCGTCAACGATTTCCGCCCCATCGAACTCGCAAAGCAATACGAGCAAGGCGGAGCGGCGGCGCTCTCTGTCCTCACCGATCGCGATTTTTTCCAAGGCAGCCTCGACGATCTTCGCAACGCCCGAGCGGCCTGTAAATTACCCGTAATCCGCAAGGATTTCACCATTTCCGAATATCATGTTCTCGAGGCCGCAGCCGCGGGCGCCGACGCCATTCTGCTGATCGTGGCCATCCTCGATGAATCCCAGCTGCGCAGCTTCCGTGAATTCGCGCGTGAATTCGAAATGGCCGCGCTGGTCGAAATCCACGACGCACGCGAACTCGAAATCGCCCTGCGTTCCGGCGCTGAAATCATCGGCGTCAATAACCGCGATCTGCGCACGTTCCAGGTTTCGCTCGAAACCTCGATCGGCCTCGCGCCTCAAATCCCCCAAACAATGACGAAAGTCAGCGAAAGCGGCATCTTCACTTCCGCCGATATTCAACGCCTTCTCGACGCCGGATACGACGCCTTCCTCGTCGGTGAGCATCTCGTCAAATCGGGGAATCCAGCCGGCGCACTCCAGACGTTATTAGGGCGGGAAGTAGTCGCCTGATGTTTGTCAAGATCTGCGGAATCACGAATCGCGAAGACGCTCTCGCGGCGGTTGATGCAGGCGCGCGGGCCCTTGGCTTCA